>CBCOTF020000043.1:0-18488 GCA_965112955.2 Desulfarculales bacterium | reverse complement strand
AAAAATTTCCTTACTTCCCGATCAGAACAAAGCAAGAATAAACAGCGTCCTCGGCCCAAGGGACCAGGCTCAGGCGCAGGGTGATGGTGGAGGAGCCCAGATTCAGGAGCTTGTTCTTGAATTTGAACTTGCCCTTTTTCCTGCCCAAGGAGCCTTGGGCACGGAAGCGCTCCATCGCTTTGAAGAGAAGAACAGGGCTCGGAACAAGGACGAGGGCCTGTGCTGGTTGGCGTAGGACAAGTATGGACCTTTTGGGGACCGCGCTCACCCCGCGACGAACTCAGTGTGGGGGGAGTAATACAGCAGTTGACTGGACAGGCTGGCTACTCGTACCATGGCTTTGCCCTCTCTTGGTCGCGGTATTGTTAGCTTTTGGCAGAATCACACTACTACGCTAGGGTGAGGGCACATCGTTTCGATCACTTAGCTGGTTTTTGAAAACCTATCTTGGACAACACTGATCCCGAGATGACCATGCCCCTGTTGACCACTCTGCTCAGGAATATCGCCAAGAACCTGACGGATATTTTTCAGCGGGCCACGGTGGATCTGAAGCCAACCGAACGCGACAATCTAGGATCCCGGGGGCACGAGATCCTGGGCGTGCTCTTTTACCACCTCTATCGCAAGTTTCCCCGCGAGTCTTTGGCCCGTCAGCGCGATGAGCTGACCCGCAAGGGGACCCCGTCGGTCAAGGTGACGACCGCTCTCTCGCCCAGGGGTCGCTGACGGCTGTCATTAATTTTTTTCAGCGCGCTTGCTTGCCGGGTATGGGCTTGCCGGGTATGGGCATGGAGCCCGCGGGCACCAGAATCACCCGGTGGTCGGGGTCCGAGACCACCTTAAAGACCAGATCCATTTCCTGGCGGGTGCCGGGACTGAACAGGGTCCCGAAGCGTTCCCAGAATTGGCGGTCAGCCTTGGCCAGGAATAGGTAGTCGAATTTTTCCGCGGTCAGCATCTGGGCCCAGGCCTCCAGAGTCAGGGGTTCGGTCCAGACATCACCGTCGAAATAAGGCTCGCCAAGGGAGAAGTACCATTTGTTGGTGGGGCGGGGGGCGATTTCGTAGCGAATGATGTGGAAATTGCGTCCGGAGGAATTCTGCCAAATAACGAAGACTTTTTTTTCGGTGGACACCGACTTCTTGACCACTTCGGCCATGGGAGTGATCAAAGCCCGGTCCTGACTAGCGTCACCTTTGGCCAGCCACTTGGGCATGCCCGACCAGGAGGGGGTCTGGCTGGCCAGGATGACGGCGAACAGCGCCAGGCAAGCCACCAAGAGGTGCTGCCGCGCACCGCTCGGGTGCTGGTCCCCGGGTGGGTCGTCGCGGGTGGGCAGGGCGAAGCCCCAGCCCAAGAGAGCAAGGGGAATCACCATGGTATTGACGTAGCGCACGAAGCTGGCCAGGCGTGGCCCTTCGAACTCCGAGAAGGAGAACATGTACAACAGCATCAGCCCCACCAGGTAGAAAGCCCCGAAGACCAGCATAAGCAGCCAGACCCGCAGCAAACGCCAACGCCAGGCCGTCCCCCGGTGGCGTAGGACCCCGGCTAGTACCAACAGCCCCCACAGCCCCAGCCAAGGCACCAGCCCCAGCCCTGGCAGCAGCCCGTCCACGGGCAGCCCCAGGTTCTGCTTTAGCCACACCACCAGGGAGCGCTCTCGCTCCACCAAATAATTGGACAAGGATTGGTCAAGCAAGGCCTGAGCAAATTTTTGGCGGATCAGCTTCTGCTTATCGCTGGCCTGATCGGAGAAAGCTTGGTACGCCGTGGGCAGGTCGATCTTTTGGGTCTGAAAGGAGGCCCCGATATCCAGGCTGGCCAAGTGGTGCTCCCAAGTCTGGCCGGCGGCTAGGGGAGCGGCCAGGATCAGTAGCAAAGCCAAGGTCATCATCCAGGGCCGGTTGAGAGCTGGCGACGGCTGAGCGGTTTCCTGGAGGTGCACCTCCAGTTCCACCAGGGACACCATGGGCGCGGCAGGGGCCAGGGGAAGCGGGTCGGACGCTGACCCTGGGCCTGAGGACTGGCGGCGCCACGGTTTGGCGGCCAAGCTGTTTAGCACAAGCAAGCTGATGACCATCCAGGCGAAGAGGGTGCCCGTGGATTTGATCAAAGGCAGGGCCAGGAGCAAGGGCACGAAGAGAAATACCTCGCGCCGGCCCAGATGACAACGGGCTGCCAGAAACATGCCCGCCGCCAGAAAGAGCCCCAGCACTACGTCCACCATCAGCGAGCAGATAAAGACGCTCAAGGTGACCAGGATAGCGCAGATCATAAAAAGGCTGGCGACGATCCACCCGGGGCGGCGCCAAGTGAGCGGGGCCAAAAAGGCGGCCAGAGGCGCGGCCAGGAGCATGAAGTGCCCTAGGTAGTAGGCCGCCTCGTTTGGGATGGAGTTCACCGAAGCCCAGTAATGAAGGAGGTTCACACCCGGGGGATAGTCCTTGAACATTACCGCCCCGTGGGGGCTGGGTAGCTGGTTGGTGACCAACAACTCCTTGGTCATCACCCCCCAGTGGGAGAACTCGTCCCACAACTGCATGGTGACGTTGGGCAAGACCAAGTGATAGCCCAGACTGGCCAGCAGGAACAGGGTCAGGCCAGGGGTGCAGAATTCTACCAGCCGGCGTCCGTGGTCGTGATAATGCCACCCCAAGTACAGGCCCCATGTCAGGCAGACCAGCCCGCCGTAGAAGATGACCACCGCGCCCTGCAACAGCAGGCCCGCCAGGGAGGCCAGGTACAACAGACCCATGACACCTGATATGGCCGCCAGCAGGCACAATTCGGCGTGGCGCCGCCAGGAGGCGTGCAACAAGAGTGCGTAGCCAATTATGGACATAGGCAACAATAGGGGCACGCCGAACACTTACCTCCCCGCATCATCCTGGTTATCAAAAGAGGTGTTTAAAAAGTCCGTCCTTGGATTTTTTCAAATTGCCGTCCATGGCCAGCCAACAGGCTGCTTTTCAACTATCTGTAAATCCGCTGGCCCTGTCGTCCGGGTGACCGTGTTCCTTCTAAGCCGTGGGCCGACGGGCCGCCTTAAGCTCAAAGTTTAATTCTTCTTCGTCGTTCTGAGTGAAATTGATATAGTTCCGGTGTCATGATGCAGCGAACCGCGCTGTCTGGTCCTATTCCGCCACTTCCTGCGTGAGCATGGCGGCGATCATAACAATATCGCCGAGGCGGACTGCGACATGTCGCCAGCCTTCCTGGCCGCCATCGGCGAAAAATTCCCCGACGCCAACGTCACCGTGGACTGGTTCCATGTTGTCCAACTATTCAACATCGCCGTGGACGAGGTCCGAAGGCCTAGGCCAAGGAGCGTAAGCTGCCCAAGGCCACCCGCTGGGCCGTGCTCAAAGCCGATGACGGCGGCAGGCTAACCTAAAAGCAGCAGCAAGCCCTGACCGAACTGGAAACCGGCGGCTTCGCCACCGCCTGGCGACTCAAGGAGATGCTACGCTGGATCAGAAAGGGCACCTCTGTACGGGCCCACCCAGTAGTGCAGCACCCACTTCATCCACCATGCCCTGAAGTGCATAGCGCATGACACCAAAACCCTGGCCCCGGTCCTCAAGGCGCTCATGACTGAAGGAACTCTTCAAATTCCACAGTTAACGGTTAACGGCAAAAAACCAATTTAATTTTACCACCACCGGCCCCGGAGTGTAAACGATGGGCCAGATAATCGTCTTTTGGGCCACTTCTTCCCGTCCGCCCAGAGCGGTTAGCATCTCGGTCATGGCCAGGGGCCGTTTGTCATGAAAGCTCCACGGGAGTACACTATCAGTCAATTTTCGAGCCAGCCGGTAGAGTTAGGGGGGGAGATGATTATCACAACCCCACCCCGCTCGGAACCAAGTGAGTCAGTGTTTTCCAAGATAGGCTCTCAAAAGCCGGCTAAGTAATCGAAGCGAGAGGCCCTCATCTCAGCGTACCGGTCCGCTTACCAAACAGGGCATAGTCCTGGTAGCCCCGGTTCAAAATCAGGATAGAGCCAGGGTTTAGGGCCAGCCCCTGGGCCACGGTGACATCAGCCACCTCGGCCTCGGTGAGCAGGATAAAGCTGGGCATGTAGTCGTCGTGCTCCAACATGATGTGAGCCTTAACCCCTCCCTTGGCCCGCTTATACTCGGCCCAGGGGAACAGGCTCAGGCACAGGGTGATGGTGGAGGAGTCCAGGCTCAGGAGCTTGTTCTTGAAGTTGAACTTGCCCTTTTTCCTGTGACGTACTGGGCAATATAGGCCTGGTCCTGTCAGCCATCGACCAGAATTATGGCAATCATGGCCTTGAGCAAAAGCGCGTCGCTGCCCGGGTACGTGGCCAGGTGCAAATCGGCCAAGCGGGCAGTCTCCGGGCGACGGTGGACGATCACAACCAGCAGGCGCTCCGGGTCGCGGGCAATGTCTTGCAGCACCCAGCGGGCCTGGGGCATCTGATAGCTCATCCAGCCGTTCAAACCCAAGGCCAGGAGTATCTGGCAATAGCGCTCGTCGGGGAAGGTGCCCAAGTACTGTCGTCCCAACAGGCGGCCGCCCACCCGAATGGCCGGTAAGCCCCTGGGTCCAGGGCGTTGTAGTGATAGCGCAACCCCAGGGCGCGTAACAGTCCTACCCCGAAAGCCACCTCCCGATAGCAGCCCTGGCCGCCGCCGCCCATTTAGGCCAGAGCTTTGGTACCGTGCTCTTGCACGGTGGCGCTCAACTTCTTGGCTATCTCCTCAATGGCCTGCTCCCAGGAGATGGGCTGAAAGCCCTCGACGGGACGCGGCAGCGGCTGGGTCAGAGGCGCTGGGCATGGTACTGGTAAAAGGCTACGTTGAGGCCCTCGCGGCAGGCGTAGCCCCTGCTGCGGGGGTTATCCGGATCGCGCCGGGACTTGATGATGCGGTTGCTCTCCACCAGAACCTTAGACCCCGCAGTTCTAGGCGCAAGACATGCAGCCGGTCTGAAGCCAATTTGCCATGGTCGTGTCCCCCCCGGGATGGTTATTGCACAATAAGGCCGGGGGTCCCCATGGGAGCACCTCTCGGTCAGGCCCCCCAGTCCGTCACAGAGTCTGGTGCCTCTCCAGCTTGGCTTGCAGTTCATCGCGGGCGCGGGCGCGGAGGGTCATGGCCTCAATCATGTTGCGCGGCACCTGGGGCTGCTGGGGCTTGCGCTTCAGGCTCAAGGCCTCGGTGGGGCAGGTGCTCACGCACAGGCCGCAGCCGATACAGCGGTCTGTATTGAGCACCGCCTTGTCGTCTCCCAGGGTAAGGGCCTCCATTTGGCAGCGGTCCACGCAAACACCGCAGCTCACACAGGCCTCAGCATCCAGGTGGGCCAGGAAGGCCGAGGACACCACTTGGGCCAAAACGGGATGCCGTTTCAAATTCAACAAGCTCTGGCAGCAGTCACCGCAGCACAGGCATATGTTGACGATCTCCTGGGCGTTGCTGGGCTGGGCTACCAGGCCCTCTTCCTCGGCCTTGTCCAGGATGGCCAGGGCCTCTTCTTGGATTATCATGCGCCCCAAGTTGTTGCGCAGGTAATAATCAGCCCCCCAGCCGAAGACCAGGCAGGCCTCCTCCAGCTTGCCGCAGCCGTGTCCCTTCATCTGGCTCTCACGGCGGCAGATGCACGGCGCCACCAGAATCTTTTTCTGGCCGCGGATCAGGTTTTCCACAGATTCATAGGCCAACACCTCCGGTGCTGCCAACAGACTCTTGCCCACGGGAATGGTACGCAGCTGAGGCAACACTCCAAAGGCCGATCGCGACAGGTGGGGCATGTAAGCCTCCACATCGCGGTTGAACTCGGGCGTCAGATTGTTGAGATTGTATTCCCAGATGCCGATCACGAACTGGGCGGCCATGTACACCGACGGTTTTCCGGGCGCCTCGATGCTGAAAATCAGGCCTTTGCGGGACATCTCCTGCAGGCGCTGGGCCGTCTTTTCCATGGTCAGGCCGGCGCGCTGGGCGATGGCCTCGGCCTTTTCCAGCTTCAGGCTCAGATGCACGGCCAGTTCGGCCTGCTCCTGCGTGAAAAGATAACGCAGAATGCGCAGCTCTACGCCATCCTCGGTGGGGGGAAAGCCGGCCGGCAGGCGGTCCAAGTGTTGCGCCAAATTCCGATAGACATCCTGGTTCATGGCGATCTCCTATTTTGGATTAAATTTTGCACACTAATGATCCACGCAAAAAAATTAGCACAAATCCTTGAGCAAGCGCTTGAGCAGCAACTTCTCCTCCAGGCTCAGGTGCTTCAAAAACTTCTGGTTGCTGCCCACCCGCACCGCGTGTAGCACCTGAGCCAGATTCTTAGCCTTTGGCGTCAGGCTAATGCGTACCATCCGACGGTCGGCGGAGTCGGTTCCCTTGCTTATCCAGCCATTTCCGGCCATGCGATCAAGAGTGCCCGAGAGAGTGGCGCCGTCCAGCACCAACTTTTGGCCAATCTCGCCGGCGCTTTGACCATCCTCTATGCTCAAAGCGCCTAGGATAAGATGCTGCACCGCCGTCAGGCCATAAGGCCGGAGCAATTCCTTGTGTATGGCATGGACTCGTTGATAGGCCTTAGCCAACAGGAAGATGATGCAATCCTCGTAAAGTTCCATTTTGGCTTCCGCGATGATTCGTATACAAAGTATCTCTACGACCCGAGGCTGTCAAGAGCGCGGTGGTCCGGGCGGTGGATTTAGCTGCGGTCTATTTCTCAACCAGCAAGAGCCAGGCGTTGGCCATGGCCACGGTGATGATCATGGGCCACCAGGTGGCCTTCATATAGGCCATGAAGCTGACTGGATAGCCAGCCTTCTCGGCCAGGCCGGCGGTGACCACGTTGGCGGATGCGCCGATCATGGTGCCGTTGCCGCCCAAGCAGACGCCCAAGCTCAAAGCCCACCATAAGACGCCGGTCTGGGCCTCGGGGATCTCCTCGGTGAGGTAAGCCACGATGGGCAGCATAGTGGCGGTGAAGGGGATATTGTCGATGAAGGCCGAGGCGATGGCGCTAACCCACAGGATCATGATAATGGCCACCACCTTAGAACCCTGGCTCATGTCCTTGACCCAGTCGGCGATGACCTGGATCAGTCCCGCCTCCTCGACCCCTGAGACCACCACGAACAGGAACATGAAGAAGATCAGCGTGGGCCACTCGATCTCATGCTCAAGCATCTCCACGATGTCGACCCGGCTCAGCACCAGGAGCACCGCAGCGCCGATCAAAGCCGCTACCGAGGGCTCCATATGCAGCACCCCTTGCACGATGAACAAAAAGATGGTGATGCCCAGAATGGCGCCGCCGATCGCCAGCAGTTTAGCGTTGGTTATCTTGTAGAGCTCGTGCAGGTAGGCGATCATGCGCGGCACGTCTTTGACCACGGCCTTCTGGTAACCCTCCTTGTACCACCACAAGTACCAAACGATGGTCACGATCAGGCACAGGAAGCAGATGATGGCCAGATGGCTGACGAAGTCCACGAAGGTGAGCTTGGCGTATGAGCCGATTATGATGTTGGGCGGGTCGCCGATGAGGGTTGCAGTGCCACCTACGTTGCTGGCGAAGGCCTCGGGCAGGAGCATGGCTATGGGATTTATTTTGAGCGTGCTGGCGATCTCCATGGTCACGGGGATGATCAGCAGCATGGTGGTGACGTTATCCAGGAAGGCAGACACAAAGGCCGTTATGAACATCATGATGCCGATCAGAATGTAGACGTTGCCCTTGGCCACTTGGAAGGACTTGTAGGCCAGCCACTGAAACACGCCGGTTTTGTTCATAACACCCACGATTATCATCATGGCCATTAAGAGGAAGATGACGTTCATGTCGATGGCCTTCATAGCGTCCTCGAAGGAGACGATAAAGTAGGCGGGGTTGAAGGTTCCGGCAGTGTAGGAGATGGTGAGCAAGAGAGCGCCGCCGAGCACCGCCGCCAGGGTGCGGTGCATCAGCTCGAATGCGATGAGCACGTACACCGCCAGAAGCACCAGGGTGGCGATCCAAAAAGCCGGGGTGATGATCCGCTTGATGGTCATGTTAAGGGAGGCCAGGTAATGGGGGGCTCCCTTTTCGTCTATATAGTGCTTGAGCACCTGCGCCGGGGCCAGCGGCTCGGAGTCAAGGTAGGCCGGTTTCTTCACCTGAAGCTCCAGCTTGGCCGCGGGCAGAGCGCCGGCCGGCAGCGTCAGCTCCGCGTGATACTTGCCGTCTTTGAGGGTAACCAGCTCCTCCTTAAGATGCAGTTTTTGGCCATTTACCATGACCTCGATGGCCGCGTCCTTGACGCCCTTACCCTGGGCGTTGGCCACCTTGCCCGTGATGACCAGGACGTCCCCAGCCCCGCTGGAGACCGCGACGGCCGCCGGAGTGAAAAACATAACGATGAGCGCCATCAGCGAGATCAGGGGAAATAGCTTTCTCATGGGCAGTATCCTTTCGCCGTGCAAGCCTGATCACCGGTGCTGGGCAACTCAAAGCCCTGGAGGAGTTGCTCGATCTGCCGATTCGCCGCTCCGTCCCTAAAATCTTTCGCAGGGGCGCCTCTAACCCTAATCCCACCGTCAGGGCAGGGACAACTTTGAGCGGTGGACCTCGTTCTCGATGGGAGGAGGATTGGCCTCCCCATCTTCGCTCCATGCGCGGGCGGTGCTCCGCCGAGACGGGTCAAGCCCGTCCGGCGCCAGGAGCCAGGAAGCGCGGTCAGTTGATGACGATGGCCTGGCTGATTTCCTGGGAACCCTCCTCCAGGCGCACCATTCCCCACAAGGCGCTCGCCTTCCAGCACCGGCACCAGGTCAACGTTTTTCTTGACCATAATCCGTACCACCTTGAGCAGATCATCATCGGCCTGCACCGACGTGGGCACTGCTGACATGAACTCTTTAACTGGTTTGTTGATCTGCTCCGAGGCTCCGGGAGAAGAGAGGCCCTCCCAAAACCGCGAGGTGTCGTCCTCTTAGATAGGGAATGGTGATGTCCCGCACCTTCAGTTCCTGTTTAATCTTGGTCATAGTTGCTTCTCCTGGCAGTGAGGACCGGCGCGGCGGGCGCCGGGACGATTGACATAAAAGGCCATCGGCCCCGGCAAGTCTCATCTGCCTACTTTAGCAAAACAGTCTGGCCCTCATGGAGGCAAATCTAACCATGGCCGCTCTGGAGGGCATTGGGCCATCCGTCCGTGCTCGGCGGCCGGGCTTGGGAGCATCATCGTTTCCAAATACATGGAGAAATGGTATATAATTAAACTATTTTTGGGGCTGGCGTGGGGAGAAGCCGAGTACGCCAGCGCCCCAGCCACGATCTGCCTCTGGAGGCAGCCCCAACCTCGACCAGAAAGGAAGCCCATTTGAAACGATCGCCTTACCGCATGTTGATTCTTGCTTTGTTCTGATCGGAAAATAAGGGAATTTTTCAGATTAGCTTGCTCAGGTAGGTATTTTTATCCTATTATCCTAGATTTTGAATTTGGGTCCAGGAATGAGGAAGGGGCCGAGGGTGGTGGAGCACCCCTGACCCCGAGAGACGTGAATAACTCCCTGCCATCTGGTTGCCGCCGTATTTTTCTCGTTGCACCTTGCACCAATAAGGTCATGGAGCTGGGGTGGCGTTTCCCTTGACCCCGGCCGGCGAGATGACCCCGGTGTGGGAGCATCCGGCTTTGGGGGCATGGCTTCGTGCCTGCCTATTTTGATGAAGCCTCTACGGCGATTTGGCCTCGACGTTTCCTCTGCTCTGCCTGCCGGGCGGTGATCCGGCTGCGGCCGTGGGGCTACTAAAGCCGGTTCCAGGCCCCGGTGAAGACCATTCGGCAAAGCCTTTCCAATAAGCTAGCCCGGGGCAGATGGGACCCTGGCCTACCGCGCTCCCCGCCGGCGCCACTGGCTCAAGGGCTTGCTGCGGCAGATGAGCCTATACCTGGAGTCAAGCTGGTCGGGCGACCTGCTTGGGGCCTTAGATTGACTCAATGGCCGAGGCTTGGCCGCGGCCAGCCGGTCGGCGCAAAACGAGAGCCCTCTCCCTCCCTGAGCCACCTACCCAAGGGCGCCGTTGTCCTGGCCCAGCCCCCCGGTCTACACAAGGGCGAAACACACCTATGGAGGGCCGACATGGACGATGACCAAAAAAATTAGTAGCCATCTTCCGCTTCGGCGTCATTAGCAACTTTTTTGCCAGGGACTACGTGGAGCGTGGTGAACGGGAGAGGTTACTGCGGGATAAGTGCGCTCAGCGGTGGCAAATCCCCTCCTCCAACCGCACCAGGCTGTCGCGCTCCACCATCCTGGGATGGGTCCAGGCTCTACCGCCAAGGAGGTGGCAAGTTGGAATCTCTCGACCCCATGGGCAGAAATGACCGGGGCGGCAGCACGGCCTTGGACGAGAACACCGCCCAGGCCCTGGTCCGCCTGCGCAGGTAACTGCCCACTGCGTCAGTGACTATCCTCATTAGCGAGATGATGCGCCAACGCTTGACCACGTTCGACGTGTTCCTCAAGGCGCCCACCGTCTACCGTTTCCTGCACCAGCAGGAACTGAAGGACAAGCAAGTCGCCCCACCTGTCGACCGCAGGCGCTTCGAGGTCGAGCTGCCTAACGACATTTGTCAGGATGACGCCATGCATGGGCCGATGCTCCTGGTGGACGACAAACGGCGCAAGACCTACCTTTTCGCCTTCATCGACGACATGAGCCGCCTAAGCGTCCACGCCGAAGGTTACCTCTCCGAGGGCCTGGCCCACTTACCTACAGGCCTTGCGCCAGGCCCTGCTCAAACGGGGGCTATCACGCAAGCTCTACCTCGACAACGGCCCAGCCCCTTCCGCTCCCACCACCTGGAAGAGATCACCGCCTCCCTGGGCATCACCATGGTTCACTCCCCGCCCTATGTGCCCCAGGGCAGGGGCAAACTCGAAAAATTCTTCCGCACCGTCAGGTCTCAGGTTTTCCCCGGCTTCAAGGGCAATACCCTTCGAGACATCAATGAGGCCCTGGAGTGCTGGATTAGGGACGTCTACCACCAGACTATACGAGGCCCCAGTGCCTCTGATCGGCAAGCAGATTATCCTCCTCGACCTCGACCTCGCTCGCATAGAAGTCCTACTGGGAAATCGCTTCCACGGCATTCTCAGGCCGCTGGACCTCGCCGTCAATTGCAGGGTCAAGCGCGACCACCATCTGCTGCGCTTGGAATCCAGCTCCACCACGGCCCTCACTGGCGGCTCCCTTTTCTAACAAAAATCAGACCCGGAGGTCAGCAACGCATGAAACCAAACTACCGCGCCTTCTTTGCCCTCATCAGGGAGCCTTTCGGCTCTGACCTGATGCCTAAGGAAATAATGCAGACCGCCGAGGTCCTCGGCGTGGCCAAATGCTTCGAATACGCCATTCGTCTCGGCGCACTGGCCCTGGTCACCGGAGATATAGGCAGCGGGAAAGCCACCGCCTTGCGCTGGCCGCCAGCAGGCTGCACTCCCATCCGAGTATCAGATCATCTGGGTCACCGCCGCACAGGGCTCCATCCTGGAACTCTATAGGCAAATCTGCGTCGAGCTCGAAGGGGACACCCCCAGTTTCTCAAGGGCCGTCCTCACCAAGCTCATCAGAAAACAGGTCCTGGAAATCGCCCAGGACCGCAAGAAGAAAAAACCCGCCCTCATCATCGATGAAGCCTCCCTCCTCAGGCGTCAAGTCCTGGCCGAGTTGCACACCATCACTCAGTTTCAGGGAAACTCCAAGCCAATCCTGCCCATCATCCTGGCCGGCCAGAACAACCTCGCCGACCTCCTCATATACTAGAACCTCTTTACCCCTGGCCTCCAGGGTCGTGGCCAAAAGCTATCTGGTCGGCGTCTCCTTCCAGGACATGCAGGTTTACCTCCTGCACCACCTCAAAATCGCCGGCGCAAACAGAACCCCTTCTTTGATCTGGCCGTCACCACCATACAGCAGGGCTCCGGTGGCCTTTCCCGAAGGGCTAACCACCTGGCCCGAGGCGCGATCATAGCTGCCGTCTAGGAGCAGACGCAGGTTGTCTCCCCGGAGCACGTTCGAATTGTCGCAACAGAATTGATCTGATCAAATGAGAAAGGAAGAATCAGTCCAGGATAATCAGATAATTTTCGTCAAATTAATCCGAAAAATAACAGCCGGCGTCCGTGGGTGCCTCCTGCTTCAACTCAGCCATGCGGATCGCTGCATCATGACACCGGAACTACACCGATTCCACTCATGACGACGAAGAGGCCAAAAAAATTCGGGGGGCAAGCCCCCCGAATTGGGATGCACAAAGCTTTTCTTATACGATTTAGAAAATACCCTTGACCTTACCGGTCTTGACATCCACGTCCACACGGCGGTAGGCCGGATCGGAAGCGGTGCCGGGCATAAGGGTAATAGCACCGGCCACCGGGACCACAAAGCCCGCTCCACCATAGATAAGAATATCACGCACAAAAAGCCGCCAGTCCTTGGGCACGCCTTTGAGGTTGGGGTTGTCGGTCAGGGACAGGTGGGTCTTGACCATGCAGGTGCCCAATTTGCTGTACTCGGGGTCAGTCTCGATTTTCTTGGCCTTGACCAAGGCTTCGGCCGAAAAATCGGCGCCGTCGGCCCCGTAGACTTCCTTGGCGATCTTGTCAATGCGCTGGCGCAGAGGCATATTAAGCTCGTAGAGCAGCTTGAAGTCGTTCTCCTCATTGCAGGCGTCCACCACCGCGTCGGCGAATTCGAGAGCGCCATCGCCGCCCTTAGCCCAGTGCTGGGACAGGGCCACACGGGCGCCGGCCTGCTCAGCCAGGCGGCGCACCGCCTCGATCTCATTCTTGGTGTCATTGTGGAAGGCGTTGATGCACACCACGGGGTTGATGCCGGCCTTCTTGACGGTATTGATGTGATGGATCAGGTTTGCGCAGCCTTTCTCAACCCAGCCCACGTTCTCCTTAGTGTACTCCTCGGGCATGGGCTTACCAGGCACGGGGATAGGAGCGCCGCCGTGGCACTTCAGAGCCCGAATGGTGGCCACAACCACCGCGCAGTGGGGCTTCAATCCGCTGTAGCGGCATTTCAGGTTCCAGAACTTCTCGAAGCCGATGTCGGCGCCGAAGCCGGACTCGGTCACGTGGTAGTCGCCCAGCTTCAGGCCCACGCGGTCAGCGATGATGGAGCTCTGGCCGATGGCAATGTTGGCAAAGGGACCAGCGTGCACGAAGACCGGCTGGCCCTCCAGGCTCTGCATCAGGTTGGGGTTAAGGGCCTCGACCATCCAGGCGGTCATGGCGCCGGCCACGTCCAGGTCGTTGGTGGTCACAGCAGCGCCGGTGTACTTATTGTAGCCCACGATAATCTTACCCATGCGCTCTCGCATGTCCTTCAAGTCCTTGGCCACGGCCAGGATGGCCATGATCTCGGAGGACACGGCGATGCCGAATTTGCTCTGCATCATGAAACCGTCGGACTTGCCGCCTATGCCGATGATGATATTACGCAGGGACTGGGCGCAGAAGTCGATGATCCAGCCCATCTCGGGCTTGCGGGGGTCAATATCCAGGCGCTTGAGGTTGCGCTTGGCCAACTGGGCGTCGCTGTAATTGAACTCGTGCTGCATACGCGAGGACATGGCCACCATGCCCAGGTTGTGGGCGTTCATGATGGCGTTGATGTCGCCAGTTAGCCCCAGGCTGAAATTGGTCAACGGAATGCACTGGGATAAGCCACCACCGGCTGCCGAACCCTTGACGTTCATGGTGGGGCCGCCGGAAGGCTGGCGGATGGCCGCGGTAACGCTCTTCTTGCGCTTGCCCAGGCCCTGCACCAGGCCCATGGAGCAGGTGGACTTGCCCTCGCCCAGGGGAGTGGGGGTAATGGCCGTGACGTCGATGTACTTGCCGTCAGGCTTCTTAGCCAGGCGTTTGAGCACCTTCATAAAGTCGACCTTAGCCACGTAATGGCCGTAGGGCAGGAGTTCCTCGTCGGTGATCCCCAGCTCCTCGGCGATCTTCCGAATCGGCTTCATGTATTTTTCGGCGGCTTCTGCGATTTCGAAGTCTTTGGCGCCTTTGGCCGGATCCGGCAGCTTGGACATAGTCTTCCTCCTGAAAAAGTGCTCAGCTATTGTACAATTTTAAGGCGGGAGGCCTTGTGCGGTCCGCTCCGCCCTCGCCAAGATCGATCCGGTCTCACACCACCGCTGCCTGCATCTCTTTGTCGCAGAGGCAGTGCCAAACCACAAAGCTGTTTCCCATGGTCAAATAGCACGCTTTCCCACCGGGCGTCAAGGGAATTGCTGCACAACGACGGTACGTAAAGTACCTTATACGTTGGTGGCCGCCGCGTCCGACGGCCGGCGAGCCGAATTTAGAACCATTAATATCATATATAGAATTAGTCAAGACAGTTCAAACCTTGAACATGCTGAATCAACGGTGTTAAGCTGGCTCATGCTTTGAATTGACAGACGCGAAGGACAATGCTATGTGGACTTGGTCTCACTTCTGTGAAAAGGGCGGGCGCGCCCTGTCCTTCTCCCGGCGCCCGCAAGGTAGCAACCCTTCTACTAAAACCAGGCAAGATTGCCGGCAACGGGAGGCGTCATGTTTGAAATTTTATCCAAAACCGAGCTAGCGCAAGGCACGGTGGTGGCCAACGAGATCAGGGCCCCCAAGATCGCGGCCAAGGCCAAACCTGGGCAATTCGTGATTTTGCGGGTCAATGAAACCGGCGAGCGCATCCCCCTTACCATGGCCGACAGCGACCCCCAAAAAGGCACCATCACCATCATCTATCAGGTGGTGGGCAAGAGCACGGCTCTGCTCAAAGGCCTCAATGTCATGGAGCATATTCAGGACATCGCCGGCCCCCTGGGCCGCCCCACACCCATCGAGAAAAAGGGCACCATCATCTGTGTAGGCGGGGGCACCGGTGTAGCCGTGCTGCACCCCATCACCAGGGGCTTCAAGCAGGCGGGCAACAAGGTCATCGCCATCATCGGCGCACGCAACAAGGACCTCATGATCATGGAGGACAAGATGCGCCTGGCCAGCGATAAGCTTTACGTCTGCACCGACGACGGTTCCTATGGCCACCATGGCTTCGTCACCGACGTGCTGCGACAGCAGCTGACCCAGCTAGGACAGGAAGTGAAGGAGGCGGTGTGCATTGGGCCGGTGCCCATGATGAAATCCTGCTGTAAGGTTACCGCCGAATTCGGGGTGTACACCATGGTCAGCCTCAACGCCATCATGGTCGACGGCACCGGCATGTGCGGCTGTTGCCGGGTAGCGGTGGAAGGCCAGACCAAGTTCGCCTGCGTCGACGGCCCGGAATTCGACGGCCACCAAGTGGATTTCGAGGGGCTGGGCCTCAGGCTCACCGCCTATCAGAAGCAGGAGCGTGAAGCCATGGAGGCCTACCAGCGCAAGTGCTCCTGCGCCAGCCAAGCCTAACGAGAGTCCAACCGCCATTAGCTTAGGAGACGCCGAACATGGCCGAAGATAAGAAAACCAAAGCCCCTAGCCAAAAGATGCCCGAACAGCCGGCCAGCGAGCGCCGGCGCAACTTCCAGGAAGTGCCCTTGGGCTACACCCCCGAGCAGGCCCGCCTGGAAGCCAGCCGCTGCCTGCAATGCAAGAAACCGGCTTGCGTGGAAGGCTGCCCGGTGGAGGTGGATATTCCGGCCTTCATCAATCGCATCGATGAAGGCGATTTCGTGGGTTCCATCCTGAAACTCTGGGAAAAAAACTCGCTGCCGGCGGTTTGCGGCCGGGTCTGCCCCCAGGAGAGTCAGTGCCAGGGCCGCTGCATCTTGGGCAAAAAAGACATCCCGGTCTCCATCGGCAACCTGGAACGCTTCGCCGCCGACTGGGCACGGGGTCGCAGCGACATCCCCACGCCCCCGGTAGCCCCCAAGACCGGCAAGAAGATTGCCGTGGTGGGCTCCGGCCCCGGCGGGCTCACCGTGGCCGGCGACCTGATCCGCAAGGGATACGAGATAACGATCTTCGAAGCCTTCCACAAGCCTGGAGGCGTACTGGTCTACGGCATCCCCGAATTCAGGTTGCCCAAGGAGATTGTGGCCAGCGAGGTCAACTTCCTGGAGCGCCTGGGCTGTAAGGTCGAATGTAACGCCGTGGTGGGCTCGCAGGTCACCGTGGACGAGTTGCTGACCGAGGAAGGCTTCGACGCCGTGTACCTAGGCGTGGGCGCCGGCCTGCCCAGCTTCCTCAAGATTCCCGGCGAAAACTTGATAGGCGTCTACAGCGCCAACGAGTATCTCACCCGCTCCAACTTAATGAAAGCCTATCTCTTCCCCGAATACGACACGCCCCTGGTCAAGGGTGAGCACGTCTGCGTTTTCGGCGGGGGCAACGTGGCCATGGACTCCCTCCGTACGTCCATGCGTATGGGCTGCGATGACGTTAAGTGCGTCTATCGCCGCTCCCGCGACGAGATGCCGGCCCGGGCAGAGGAACGGCACCACGCCGAGGAGGAGGGCATCCAGTTTTTCTACCTGCACTCGCCCCTGCGCTTTTTGGGCGATGAGCGCGGTTGGCTTAAGGCCGTAGAATTGCAGGAAATGGAGCTGGGCGAGCCCGACGCTTCCGGCCGCCGGCGTCCGATGCCCATCGCCGGCAGCGTCAAAACCCTGGATTGCGACCTGGCTATCATCGCCGTGGGCTCCGGGGCCAACCCCCTAATCACTGCCACCACGCCCGGCTTGGAGGTGAACAAGTGGGGCTACATCGTGTCCAACGACGACGGCAAGACCAAAAAGCCCGGGGTCTGGGCTGGCGGCGACATCGTCACTGGCGCGGCCACAGTCATCCTGGCTGCCGGGGCAGGGCGCCTGGCTGCCGACAGTATCCATAAGCACCTCACCTGGGGCTGGTAGCACCGACCCGACATCAATTGTACGATCAGGGACGGAGAGGGGTTGTGGCCCCTCTCGTTCCACTTTATCATTAGCCCCCATCCCCTGGAATGCCGACTAAAATTCTAGGGCCTTTTGAGCGCTACAACACCCGCCCGGGGGCAAAGGGCGGGGGAGGCTTTCATGATCGACGTACAGAGCCAGCCCGATGACCGCAATATCGCCATCGACAAGGTAGGGGTAAAAAATATCCGCTACCCCATCACCGTGCTGGATCAGGCCAACGGCACCCAGCAGACCGTGGCCTCCATCAACATGTACGTGAATCTGCCCCATCAGTACAAGGGCACCCACATGAGCCGCTTCATCGAGCTCTTGTCAGAGTACTCCAACAATATCAATATACGAAATCTCAATGATATCCTTGAGGAAATGAAGCGGCGCCTGGTCGCCCAGAGCGCCCACATCGAGGTGGAGTTCCCCTACTTCATCAACAAATCCGCGCCGGTGAGCGGGGCCCAGGGGCTGATGGAGTACGGCGTGGCTTTTACGGGCAACTTGAACGGCAAGAATTACGATTTGGTGGTACAGATCACAGCGCCGGTGACCACGCTCTGCCCTTGCTCCAAGGAGATTAGCCTGAGCGGCGCCCACAACCAGCGCGGTCTAGTGCGCCTGGCGGTGCGCTTCAAGCGCTTCATCTGGATAGAAGACCTTATCCGCCTGGCGGAGCATTCGGCCAGCTCTGAAGTCTTTTCGGTGCTCAAGCGCGACGATGAGCAATGCGTGACCGAGCACGCCTACGCCACACCTATGTTCGTGGAGGACGTGGTGCGCGAGGTGGCCCGCAAGCTGGGCCAGGACCCCAACATCACCTGGTTCGCCGTGGACAGCGAAAATTTCGAATCCATCCACAACCACTCGGCCTACGCCTATATCGAACAAGACAAGCGGCACTAGGGCCGAGGGGCCGATCAGTCATGAGCCAGCTTGAGCCTCCACCGGAGAGCGAGCTTTTCTGGGAGCACTGCCGATCCTCGGGACCGGGCGGCCAGCACCGCACTGAGGAGGAAGGGGCCGAGGGTGTGGTGGGACACCCCTGACCCCGAGAGACGGGAATAACTCCCTGCCATCTGGGTTGCCATCATACTGTTCGCTGTAGCCTGCGCCAAGAAGGTCATGGAGCTGGGGCAGCGTTTTCCCTGGCCCTGGCCGGAGAGGGGCCCCCTGTGTGGGAGCGTCGGGCTTTAGAGGCATGGCTTCGCCTCCTATTTTGATGAAGCCCCTACGGCGATTTGGCTTCGGTGTTTCCCCTGCCCTGACTGCCGGGCGGTGATCCGGCTGCAGCCGCGGGGCTACTGAAGCCGGTTTCAGGCTCCGGTGGAGACCATCCGGCAAAGCCTTTCCAATAAGCTAGCCCGGAGCAGAGGGGGCTTTGGCCTACCGCACTCCCGCCAGCGCCACTGGCTCAAAGGCCTGCTGCGGCAGGGGAGCCTATACCTGAGGTCAAGCTGGTCGGGCGACCTGCCTGGGGCCTTCGATTGGCTCAATGGCCGGAGCTTAGCCGCAACCAGCCGGTCGGCGCAAAGCGAGAGCCCTTTCCCTCCCTGAGCCACCTACCCAA
>CBCOTF020000042.1:0-15939 GCA_965112955.2 Desulfarculales bacterium | reverse complement strand
TCAGCTTGCCCGACCATTCCCGGTAACGCTCGCAAAACCAGCTGTATTGGTAGTCCAAGGCATGGACCTCTTTATACTCCTCCCACAGCAGCGCCAGGGTCATACCCTTACGCCTCAGCTCTTGATGGACCTAGGACCAGTCAGGCTCCGGGCGAAAACCCGTAGCCGGTAAGAATGGAGGTGGAAAGAGCAGGCGCTCAACCTGCGTCTCATCCAAACTGGTAGGAAGGGACTAGAACAGGCCGACGCGCGCGGCTCGACGCAGGTAACGGGACACCGTGGTCCGACCTAGCCCGCAATTCTTAGCAATGTCCCGGTTGCCGCAGCCGGCCTCGTGCTTCAGCCGAAGTGCTTCCTTGATTTTACGCAGGGGGAATCTCTCCGTCGGCATCTGCACCATCTGTGTCGGCATCTGCACCATCTGTGTTGGGAAGGCGCAGTATAGCCAATCAGGCGTTATCTAGTGTCGCCTACTACCCCAAATAGTCCACATCCCGTGGAACCGGTGGCCCGCTTGGAACGGAATCCGTATTTGATCCGCATTTTGCGCCTGGCTCTGGCCGCGGAGGAGGAGGCCATCCACCTCTACGAGGCTCTGGCCGGCGCTACCGACCATGCCTTAGCCAATAAGGTCCTGCAGGACGTGGCCAACGAGGAGCGGGAGCAAGCCGACGAATTCCAGCGTCTGATAAACACCCTGCTGCCCGACGAGAAGCAATTCATGGGGCACGGTGCCAGGGAAGTAGACGAGATTGCAGCCCTGCTCACGGCCAAGAAGCCGGCGGCTAAGTTGGCCAAAGCCGTCAAGGCCAAGAATATAGGCCACAGCCATGAATTTCGGGAGCTGGCCGGCGCCGCAATCCTCCGGCAGACCCCCGGGCACTGGGCCGTCAAGCTAGATTTGCCTGGAGCATTCTTGCGGAGTTCCCAAGAAAGTGCAGATTTCTTGGGATGCTCCTAGGGCTTGCAAATGGCCTTCAAGGCCGCAGTCTGGCCCGGATTTGCCGGTGACGATTAGCACTGCGTCCGCGCCCAACAACTGCTGGGGGCTATGGTTTTAGACGAATTCCTCGCGGTGGGGGGCCTTGACGGCCACTGCCAAACGCCCCGGGCACTGATATAGGCGGGCCTGCTCCAGGGTCTGACCGGCCAACCGCGAGCCCTCCAGTACTGTCACCTCAGCCACGCGCACCGGGGGGCCTTGACCGCGCAGTATGCGGCCCAGAAAGCTCATCACCTGGGACCGGATCCTCTCGCTGGCTATGCACATGCCTTCTATGAAATCGGTGTTGACCACGTAGTTAGCGCCAGCGCGGTAAAACTTGTCCACCAGGTTGTTATTGTGGCAGCGGATGCCGATCTTGATGCCAGGGTTGTCGAAGCGGGGGGCCTGCACCGTAGTGAGTCGATGGCGTCGCCGCACAGCACGGGTACCGAGAGAGTAAACCGCTGCTCTCGCTCGCCGAAGGGCTCCAATATCTCACCGTAGCCCATGGTGGTCAGGGTAATGTTGGTCATGTAGGCGCAGTTCAAGAAGCTCCAGTTCCTCCCCAGCAGCCAGTAGCCCAGGGTGCCGAAACAGAAGGCCAGGGCTAGCAGGGATAATGGCACCCGCAGGTGCAGGTGTCGGTAGAGCTCTATGGCCAGGGCCTTGGCCAACAGGCTTAGGGGTTGCAGCAGAACCATGCATAAATCCAGAGGCAGACCTGGTCCGCGCCGCTTGGCGGAAGGATCACTTGCCCAGATGGTCGCGCAGCTTGTCGCGGGCGGCCTTGATCTTGCCCATGCCTCTTTTGTTGCCGGCCAGATTAGCAGCTTTGTTGGCCAGCCTGTGCGCATCCTCGGCCCGTCCCTGGCCACAGCGCTTCTTGATTCATGCCCACGCAGGAGGCAGTGCCATCGTCGCGGGTATGTATGGCAACCGATATTAGACGGGTGACCTGAGGGCAGGTGCACAGCGGGCAATCGGGGTCAGGACCGTCGATACCTTGCCAGACCTCGAAGACGTGCTCGCAGTTGTTGCACTGATAATCGTAGGCCGGCATGTAGGCAGTCTCCATCGTTTCCAGTGGTGGCGAGGCCGGGAAGGGTGTACAGAGTTATTATAACTCCATTAGCGGTGTCGGCGCATCCTGTCTGGCCACTGCCACTACGGGGCAAAGTTGGCGTCCCTCCAGGGCCTGAGCCGCCGCCCGGGCGGCCAGCTCGGGGCGGTTGTTGGTCTCGGAGATATGGGCTAGAGTGACTAGACGCAGCTCCCGGTGGTGGATGCGGGCCAGCAGCTCGGCGCTCTGTTGGTTGGAGAGATGGCCGTGCCGTGAGCGCACCCTCTGCTTGAGCCAAGGCGGGTAGGGTCCCTGGGCTAGCAGTTCGGGATCATGGTTGCTCTCCAGGATCAGGCCTTGGCAGCCGCCAAGCCGCCTTTCCACCAGGCTCAAGGCCTGGCCCAGATCGGTGCACAGGCCCAGGCGGGCGCTGCCAGCGCTGAAGACCAGACCCACGGGGTCCACGGCGTCGTGGGGAATGGAAAAAGGTTGCAGGTGCAAGGAGCCCAGGCTGAAGGCCTCGCCGGCGGCGAGGGGCTGGTGCCGGGTGGACTGCATGTCTCCGCAGGCGTCCCAGGTGGCCCGTGTGGCCAAAATCGGCAGGCGTAGACGCTTGGCCAGCACTCTGACGCCGCTCATGTGATCGCGGTGCTCGTGGGTGATAAGAATGGCGCTTAGGCTAGAAGCCTCCAACCCGCTTATCTCCAATCGGCGAATCAACTCCCGGGCCGAGAGCCCGCAGTCGATGAGGATGGCCGTGGAACCGGCGCGCACGTAGATAGCGTTGCCCTTGGAGCCGCTGGCCAACAGGCAGTAGGACAACCCCATGGGCCTAGCCGGTATGCCCGAAGCCGCCTTCACCGCGCCGGCTGACCGATAATTGGGCCACCTCCACCAGCTGGGCGCGGATCACGGGGGCAATGATTAGCTGGGCCAGGCGCTCGCCGCGCTTGAAGGTAACGGCCTGGCTCCCCAGATTGATAAGAGCCACTTTCACCTCTCCACGGTAGTCTGCGTCGATGGTACCGGGGGCGTTTATCACCGTCAATCCGTTTTTGACCGCCAGGCCCGAGCGCGGTCGCACCTGCCCCTCATAGCCCTTGGGTATGGCCAGGCAGAAACCGGTGGGCAGCAAGGCGATCTGACCCGGGACCATGGTCAGGGGCTCATCAAGGGCGGCGGGCAGGTCCAGTCCGGCGGCGTGGGGGGTCATGTAGGCCGGCAAGTCCAGGCCCTGGCCGTGGGCAAGGCGCTGCACCTCCACGCGCAGGGCGCTCACCAGCCCAGCTCCGCGCTCAAGGCTTCGGGCTCCACCGGCCCCAGCACCGTGCCACCCAGGTTGCCCGAGACCAAAAGCTCCGCGGCCAAGCTAGCCACGTCCTCGCGGGTCACGGCTTCCACCTGGGCCAGGGCCTCATCTAAGGGCACATCGCGGCCGAAATTGTATTCGTTGCGGGCTAGGCGGCTCATGCGGCTCTCGGAGTCCTCCGCGTCCAGCAGGATGGCGCCCCTTAAGTTCTCCTTGGAATCAGCCAACTTTTGCTCGCTCACAGTAGCCCCGGCCAGGGTCTCCATCTCGGCGCGCACTACCTTGAGGGCCTCCACCGCCCGCTCCGGGGCCACACCCAGGTAGATGCCCAAAAGGCCCGAGTCGCTGTAGAAGCTCAGGTAGGAATAGACGGCGTAGGCCAAGCCCCGACGCTCGCGCACTTCCTGGAACAGTTGCGAGCTCATGTTGCCTCCCAGGATGAGGTTCAATATAGCCGCTCGGTAGCGGAGGGGGCTGGAGGCCTTAAACGCCGGCACGCCCAGGGCTACGTGCACCTGCTCCAAGTCGCGGTTAACCACTTGCAGGCCCGGGCGGGGGACCGGCAGCCTGCGGTGGTCGGGGGCGGAATTGACCGGCAGGGTGGAGAGCACCGGACCGACTAAATCCACCAGATTCTGATGCTCTAGGTTGCCCACCGCCGAGACCACCACCCGCGAGGGCAAATAATTTTCGGCCAAATAGGAGCGGATGGCCTGGCGATCCAGGTTGGCGACGGTGTCCTTGCTGCCCAGGATGGAATAGCCCAGGGGGTGGTCAGGCCAGAAATGCTCGCCAAAGAGAACGTGCACCAATTCGTCGGGGGCGTCCTCCATGCCGCCAATCTCCTGCAGGATCACCCCGCGTTCGCGTTCCAATTCCTGGGGATCCAGGGTCGGATGCAGGAAGATGTCGGTCAACAAATCGCACATCTCGGGCAGGCGCTGGGCCAGGGCGCGGCAGTGGAAGCAGGTATTTTCGCGGCTGGTGAAAGCGTTGGCCCTGCCGCCCAGGCGGTCTATTTCGCGGGCTATGTCCAGGGTGCTGCATCGCTGGGTGCCCTTGAAGGCCATGTGCTCAATGAAGTGGCTGATGCCGTTGTTCTGCGGACTCTCGTCGCGGGAGCCCACCTCCATCCACAGGCCCACCGTAATCGAGAAGGCGTGCGGTTGGCTTTCACTGACGATGCGGACGCCGTTGTCCATTACGGTTTTCTGGATCACGGTGGCCTCCCCTAGCGCCTAGGGAGCCGACAATCGCGGTCGGGCCGGCGCTCGCTGGGGGGCTCGTCGCCGCCGGAGTCCGGAGGGGGTGGCGGCAGCAGGGCCTTGCGGCTCAGGCGAATCTTGCCACGGTCGTCGACGCCCAGCACCTTGACTTTGACCATGTCGCCTTCCCTGAGCACGTCGGTCACCGCGCGCACCCGGGTGTGGTCCAGCTCGCTGATGTGCACCAGGCCATCGCGTCCGGGCATGATCTCTACGAAAGCGCCGAAGTCCATGATGCGCACCACCTTGCCCTTGTAGACCGCGCCTTCCTCGGCTTCTTGGGTCAGGTCGCGGATCATCTGCAAGGCCTGGCGGCCGCTATCGCCGTCCACGGCGGCCACGCGCACTGTGCCGTCGTCATCCACGTCTATTTTGACGCCGGTCTCCATCTGGATGCTCCGGATGATTTTACCGCCTGGTCCGATGATATCCTTGATTTTCTCCACCGGGATCTTGATGGTGGTGATGCGCGGGGCAAAGAGGCTGATGTCGCCCCGGGGATGGGACAGCACCTTGTTCATCTCGCCCAGGATGTGCAGGCGCCCCAAGCGGGCCTGGTCCAGGGCCCTGCCCATAATTTCTTTGTTGATACCGCTGATCTTGATGTCCATCTGCACGGCGGCGATGCCCTGAGCCGACCCGGCCACCTTGAGGTCCATGTCGCCCAGGTGGTCCTCGTCGCCCAGGATGTCGGTGAGCACGGCCACCTTGTCGCCTTCCATGATAAGGCCCATGGCCACGCCGGCCACCGGCGCGCTCACCGGGACGCCAGCGTCCATTAGGGACAGAGAAGCGCCACAGATGGTTGCCATGGATGAAGAACCGTTGGATTCCAGCACATCGCTGACCACGCGCAGGGAATAGGGGAAGGTGGCCTTGTCGGGCAGCACCTTGCCCACCGAACGCCGGGCCAGGGCGCCGTGGCCGATATTGCGGCGGGTGGGACCGCCCAGACGTTTGGCCTCGTTGACGCTAAAAGGCGGAAAATTGTAGTGCAGCATGAAGCGGCGGAAGGCGTCGCCCTTGGTGATGCTCTCGATGCGCTGCTCATCGCCGCTGGTGCCCAGCGTGCAGGTAACCAGGACCTGGGTTTCGCCGCGGGTAAAGAGCGCCGAGCCGTGGGTGCGGGGCAGAAGACCCACCTCGCAGGCGATGGGGCGCACCGTAGTCAGGTCGCGGCCGTCCACCCGGCGACTCTGATCCAGAATCATGGCCCGCATGATATCAGCTTCCAGGTGGTCGACCATGCCCTTGACCAGGCCCTCCTTGCCCAGAGCCGTCTCGCCCAGATCCTCGACGACCTGCTTCTTCACCTCACGCAGCTTGGCGTAGCGCTCTAGCTTGGGCTTGATGGCTAAAACCTCGGCGATGCCGGCGACGGAAAGCTCTGTGACCTTGGCCAAAAGCTCCCCGTTGGATACTGGCGGGGTGAAGGCACGCTTGGGTTTGCCCGTGGCGGCCGCCAGCTCCTCCTGAATATCTAGTAAGGGTTGCAAGCCGGCATGGCCGAACCAGATGGCCTCTAGTACCTCATGCTCGGAGAGGAAGTTGGCCCCGCCCTCCACCATCACCACGGCGTTGCGCGAACCGGCCACCACTAGGTCCATGTCCGACTGGGCGCGCTGTTCGGTGGTGGGGTTGATGATGAGCTGGCCATCCACGCGCCCCACGCGCACCCCCGCCAGGGGGCCGGCGAAAGGCACATCGCTGATGCACAAGGCGGCACTGGCGCCGGTCAGCGCCATCATATCCGGGTCGTTGACCTTGTCCACCGAATAAACGTTGGCGATGACCTGAGTCTCGTAGGTCCAGCCCTTTGGCATGCGGGGACGGATTGGACGGTCGATGATCCGACAAGTGAGCGTCTCGCGCTCGCTGGGCCGGCCCATCTCCCGGCGGAAAAAATTGCCGGGGATGCGGCCGGCGGCGTAGGACATTTCTTGATAGTCCACTGTGAGCGGCAGGAAGTCGATACCCTCGCGGGTGCTCTGGTCGGCCACGGCTGTAACTAGCACCACGGTATCTCCATTGGTGACCCAGGCCGCGCCGCCGGCCTGTTTGGCCACCTTGCCGGTCTCGATGGAAAACTCTTGGCCGTTTATGGTTGTTG
Source organism: Desulfarculales bacterium (assembly GCA_965112955.2). GTDB lineage: Bacteria > Desulfobacterota > Desulfarculia > Desulfarculales > Desulfarculaceae > JACRDC01. Next base: position 9,210 of record CBCOTF020000042.1, on the reverse strand, counting down.
ATACTTTTTTGTACATTCTCCCTCTCGCTTACAGCCGGTATTACTTGCGGATGCCCAGCTCCTTGATGACCGCTCGGTAGCGCTCGATGTCCTTGCGCTTAAGATAATTGAGCAGGCGGCGCCGTTGACCCACGAGCTTCAATAACCCGCGGCGGCTGTGATGGTCCTTGGCATGGACCTTGAAATGCTCGGTCAGATAGCGGATGCGCTCGCTCAAGAGGGCGATCTGCACCTCCGGCGAGCCGGTATCACCCGGTTTGCGTTGAAACTTTCCGATAAGTTCGCTTTTGAATTCCGGGGTGAAAACCACTTTGTCAACCTCCTTCTGGTTTAGTGGACCCTATAGGTCCCTTGTCCGCGGCCCAGAATCGCTATCGCCCGGCTATACCGCCGGGCTTCCAGGCTCACTCGGCTCCAATGGCCGACGCGGATGCCTCACCTCCCGTGCCTTCAGCCAAAGGCTCAGGGAAAACCCTTACTGTCTTGTAGGCCCTCCCAGGGCGGCGCTCCTCCGGAGCCAGCCAGCACAGCACCGCCACCAGGGCGCCTGCGGGATCCAGGACCATAAAAGCCCCCCTCTTCGGGGGCTGGCCAGAACTTGGTTGACCCAAGGCCTGGGCGGGCAGGATGCGCCCCTGCCGAAGCTGCCAGGCCAGGTCGTCGTCCACGTCCACCACCGGCAGGCCACAGCGGGCCAAGGCCTGGTCCAGAGGCAGAAGCGCTTGCGCCATCTCCTGGGCGCTCCAGCTCAGGGCCGTCTCCAGTTTAACAGTCTGGTCCAGGCCGAAGGGCTGGGATTCGGTGCGGCGCAAAGCCTGTAAGTGCCCCACGGTGCCCAGGTTCTCGGCCAGCTCCTGGGCCAGGGAGCGTAGGTAAGTGCCTCGGGAGCAGCGCATCATGAAATCTATCTCGCCGGGGCGAAGGGCCACCAGCCACGCCTGGTGCACCGTGATGGGCCGAGACGGCTTGTACACCTCCTGGCCGGCGCGGGCATAGGCGTACAGAGGCCGGCCCTGGTGCTTGGCTGCCGAAAAGGCTGGCGGGGCTTGCATGCGTGGGCCCTCCATGGCCTTAAGGGCTTGGCCCACCTGCTCTTGGCTCAGTTCGGGCACCGGAGCGTTGGCCGTCTCCTGGCCGGTGGGGTCGCCGGTGTCGAAGGCCCGGCCCAGGGCCAGGGTGGCGGCGTAGACCTTGCTCCCCATGCCCATCAAGTCTATCAGGCGTGTGGCCTGATTGAAGGCCATCACCAACAACCCAGTGGCAAAGGGGTCCAGGGTGCCGGCGTGTCCCAGCTTGGCCGGCTGAAAGCGTCGGCGCAGGTTCTCTACCACGTCGTGGCTGGTTGGACCGGCGGGCTTGTCAATCAATAGTACGCCCGACTCCAAAAAACGGGGCTGGCGGCGACGGCGGCCCATCAGGCCTGTTCCTTGGCACCGGCGACTAATTGCGCCTCCACCAAGCCGCTGATCTGGGCGGCGGCCTGCTCCAGGGAACCATCGATTTTGGTACCGGCGGCGTTGTGGTGCCCGCCGCCGCCCAGGCTCAAGGCCAGGGCGCCCACGTCCACCCAACCCCGGGAACGCAGGCTGACCTTGACGCTATTTTGGTCGATTTCCTTGAGCAACACCGCCACCTCCACGCCGCGGATGGCGCGCAGCTCCTCCACGATGCGGTCCAGGTCGCTGGGCGGACAGTCCAGGTCATCCAGGTCGCTGGCCTTGGCCAGGGCCAAAGCCAAGCGTCCGCCGGCCAGGAGCCGCAGGCTTTGTACCACCTGTCCCAGGAGACGTAGCCGCCCCAGACTACTGGAATAGACCTGCTGAGTGACGCCCCAAGGATCGGCGCCGGCCGTCACCAGGTCCGCGGCCACGCTCAAGGCCTGGGATGTGGTGTTGGAGTAGCAGAAGCGCCCGGTGTCGGTCTGTAAACCCAGAAACAGGCAGGTGGCGGCGTCCTTGCTCAGGGGCCAACCCGCCTGCTGGGCCAATAGGGTGACCATCTGCGCGGTGGCGGCTTTTGCCGGATCCACCCAGCGGGGATCGCCGAAAGCAGCCGCGCTCAGATGATGGTCGATTACCGCGACGCGGGGCAGAACCTTGAGCAAGGGCTCAGCCAATTGACCGGCGCGCGCCGGTTTGTGGCAATCAAGCAGCACCGCCAGGTCGATGGCCTCGGCCGGGGGCAGTTCCTGGCTAGCCAGAGCCAGGCCGGGTAGAAAGCCGTATTCCTCGGCCACGCTACCAGCCCGATGCACGAATACCTGCTTGCCCTGGGTCTTGAGCAGATGCATCAGCCCCAGGGCCGAGCCCAGAGCATCGCCGTCGGGGTCGCGGTGGGCCAGCACCAGCACCCGCCCGGCCTGAGCCATAACCTCTGCCAGCCGCGCGATCAAGGCTGTTCCTCGCCGGACCCCTCGGGCTCCTCGCCATGCAGCCGGGCTAGGGCTTGGTCATGCTCGCGAGCCTGGCGTATCAGGGTGTCCATGCGCGCGCCATCGGCCAGGGAGGGATCGTAGACCAGCCACAGCCTAGGCATGATTTTGATTTGCAGGCGGCTGGCCAGCTCACGGCGCAAGAAAGAAACCGCAGCCTTGAAGCCGGCCTCCACCTCTGGGCGCCTTGCGGCATCAAGCAGGCTGTAAAAAACCTTGGCTTGGGACAGATCGGGGCTGACATCCACACCGGTGATGGTGACCGGCTCCAAACGCGGATCCTTGACTCGCTTTAAAAGCAAATCGCCCAGCTCGGCCTGGATTAGGTTGCTCAGTCTCTTGGTGCGGCGATTCCCCATCATGCTTCCCAGGGCGATGGCAGAGTGAGCGCCCAGGCCATATCTTTGAGATTCGTCACCTCTTGATGCACGTCCACTATTTCGGCTAAAGCCAGGCGCTCCACGAAGCGCCCAATCTCGTCTATCAGGGCTTGCGCGTGAGCCACCTCGTTGCTGCACACCGCGAAGCCCAGCTCCAAGCGCTGCCAGAGATCGCCGGCGCCCAGTTCGCAGGCCGCTGCGTTGAACTTGGCTCGTACCCGGTCAATGACCGCGCGCGAAACTTTGCGCTTGGCCTTGAGGTTGCGGGCTGCCTGCACGTGCAGGGTCATCATCAGAATGCCTACCACCATAAATTACCGCCTACAATTCGGCGGCCACCTCGCGGGTCATAAAGGCCTCGATCTCGTCACCGACCTTGATGTCGTTGTAGTTGTCCAGGCCGATGCCACATTCGTAGCCCTGCACGACTTCTTTGACGTCCTCCTTGAAGCGGCGCAGTGAGGCAATCTTAGTGGTGGCCACCACCACGCCGTCGCGCACGAGCCGAGCCTGGGCGTTGCGCTCCATCTTGCCGCTGGTCACGGCGGAGCCGGCGATTACACCCATCTTGGGCACGCCGAAGGTCTCGCGCACCACGGCCCGGCCTAGGATGTCCTCGTGCAGCAACGAGGCCAGCATGCCGGTGAGCGCTGCCGTGACATCGTCCAACACCTGGTAGATGATATCGTAGGTGCGCACGTCAACGTGCTCGGCCTCGGCGATCTCGCCTACCTTGCCGGTGGGGCGCACGTTGAAGCCGATGACGATGGCGTTGCTGGCTGAGGCCAGCATCACATCGGTCTCGGTGATGGCGCCCGTGGCGGCCTGGATCACGTTGACCTTGACCTGCTCGTTGCCCAGCTTGTTTAATGCATCCACTAGGGCCTGCACTGAGCCCTGAACATCGCCCTTGACCACCAGCTTCAATTCCTGGATGGCGCCTTCCTTCATCTGTTCGAAAAAGCCCTCCAGGGTGATCCTGGTATGAGCGCCCAACTCAGCCTCGCGCTTTTTCAGCGCGCGGTGTTCGGCGATCTGCTTAGCCACCTTATCGCTTTCCACCACCGCGAACTCGGCGCCTGCCTCAGGCACGCCGGTGAAACCCTGCACTTCCACGGGGATGGATGGTCCAGCCTCGTCCACACGTTGGCCCAGGTCGTCGAACAAGGTACGCACCTTGCCGGCGTGAATGCCACAGACGAAGGTGTCGCCGGCCTTCAAGGTACCGTCTTGCACCAGCAACGAGGCAACCGGGCCGCGCCCCTTGTCCAGGCGGGCCTCCAGGATATGGCCGCGGGCGGGCTTTTGGGGGTTGGCCTTAAGCTCCAGGATTTCGGACTGCAGTTGCAACATGTCCAGAAGGGAGTCCACACCCTGGCCGGTCTTGGCCGATACCTCCACCATGATGATGTTGCCGCCCCAAGCCTCGGAAACCAGGCCCTGGTCGGCCAGCTCGCGGCGCACCCGCTCGGGGTCGGCGCCGGGCTTGTCAATTTTATTGATGGCCACCACGATGGGCACTCCAGCGGCTTTGCTGTGGGCGATGGCTTCCTTGGTCTGCTGCATAACGCCGTCGTCGGCGCTGACCACTAGCACCACCACGTCGGTGATCTGAGCGCCGCGGGCGCGCATCTGGGTGAAGGCTTCGTGGCCGGGGGTGTCCACAAAAACTACTTGACCGCCGGAGGGCATGCGCACGTTGTAGGCGCCGATGTGCTGGGTGATGCCGCCGGCCTCGCCGAAGACCACGTTGCTGCGGCGGATTGCGTCCAAGAGCGAGGTCTTGCCGTGATCCACATGGCCCATGATGGTGACCACGGGAGGCCGAGTGACCATGTCCTCGTCGCGGTCCGCGGCCTGCTCCAGAAGTCCCTCTTCCTCAAAGGCCACTCGGTCGATCTCGAAGCCGAACTCAGCGGCCACCAAGCCGGCGTCCTCCACGTCCAGGGACTGGTTGAGCGTGACCATCATGCCGATTTGCAGTAGGCGGCCCACCATTTCGGCGGCCTTAACGCCCATGCACTTGGCCAACTTGCCCACGGTGATGGCCTCGCCCACGCGCACGCGGCGCTTGATGGCCTTGGGCGTGGTCAACTCGGTCTTCTTGGGGCGCCTGACCGCGCCGCGGCCACCGCGCCGGCCCTTGCCGAGACGGGTGTCGTATAGATCGACCTTGTCCAGAATCTCCTTTTTCTTGCTAGCGGCCTTGCGCATCAAGAATTCGTCATCCGGGATGGCCGAGGTTTTCTTGCCCTTCTTGCGGCGAGGCCGGTTGCGCTCGTCAAGCTTCTCCAACGGCGGCACTTCTCCCGCAGCGGGGGGGGCGGGCATACCGGGGCGCGGCGGGCGGGGTCCCAGTGGCGGGCGGGGTGGACGGGTATCGCTGGAGCGCTGCTCCACCATGGGGGCCACGGGATATGTGGGGCGGCTGATGATGCGCGCCGGGGTGTCGCCGCCCGGCCGGCGGGGCTTGGGAGCTTCTTCTTGGGCTACCGGTTGGGCTACCGGCTTGGGTGGCCGATCCTCGGGTTTGAACTTGGCCTTAGCCGCCAATTCCGCCTTTTTTTCCGGCAGAAGCTCCGATGGCGGGGCAGGCCGCGGCTGGGGCTCGGCCACGGCTGTCTCCTTGGCCACCGTGTTGGGCGGGGCCTCCTGGATGGACGGGATTTCCGGGGCCGGGGCCTGGGCGGGCTCGGGCCCCAGCGCGGACGTTGACGCGGAAAACTCCGGCTCCACGGCCTGGGCGGGAGCAAAGAACTCCGGCTTAGGCGCGGCTTGGGCCTGCACCGGCTCGGGCTCCATGGCCAGAGCGGGAAGCTCGAGGGGTTCCGGGGCCTCGGCGGGCGCGACGGCCTCCAACGGCGGGGCCTCCAGAGCGGACTCCTCCTCGGCGGCCATGTCCTCTTCCTCCACCGTTTTACGGCGTCGGCGGATCACACGAGTGGTAACCCGCTTCTCCTCCACCACGTCGGAACGCTCGGCGCGTAGGCGCTCGCGCACCACCTGCGCCTCCTCGGGGCTGATGACGCTCATGTGGTTACGAACGTTCAGGCCCATTTCCACCAACTGACGCAGCAAATCCTTGTTGTCGACCTTGAGTTCCTTGGCCAGCTCGTACACCCGCAATTTGGCCATTCAAATCTCCTAAGAAGTCTCTTCTTGGGCCGGCAGGGAACTGATCTCCCGCCGCATTAAAAACTCGGCCCAGGCTTGCTCGCCCAGTGTTGCTCCAAAAATCCGTTGTCTGGCCCGCTTAGCCACAAGCCGCCGCGCGCAATCTTGGCTACGGCAGATATAGGCCCCGCGACCGGGTAGCCGTCGCCTGGGGTCCGGCTCCACGCGGCCGTCGATCAGGGCCAGGCATAAAAGTTGGGCCTGGGGCTTCTTAGCTCCGCAGGCCCGGCAGGTGCGCCAGGGCTCCGCAGATTGGACCCGAGCCATGATCCCCTAACCCTCGCAGGGCTCGCTCGCCGCCGGCTGAGCTTCCTCGGCCGCCGGGGCCTCGACCTCTTCGTCGGCCTCGTCCTGAATCGCGCCGGATCCGCAGTTGCTCAAGTAGCGCCTGGCGTCGGCGATCAAGACTGGGGCACGTTCTTGGCCGATGCCCGGTAGAGCGGCCAGGTCGCCGGCCTCGGCGTCGGCTAGGGCCTCGGCCGAACCGTAGCCAGCCTGGAAGAGAGTATCGGCGCTAACGTCGCCCACGCCTACCACGTCCAGCAGTGAGCGGTAGCCGTCGCGTAGGGCTTCGCCGTACTTGGATTCACTTTTTACGTCTATCTTCCAACCCGTGAGCTTGCTGGCCAGACGCACGTTCTGGCCGCGGCGGCCGATGGCCAGCGAGAGCATCTCGTCGGCCACGATTACCTCCATGGTATGGTTCACCTCGTCCACCACCACACGGCTTATCTCGGTCGGGGCCAAGGCGTTGACCACGTAACGAGCCGGGTCGGGGTCATAGGAGATGATGTCGATCTTTTCGCCGCGCAACTCCTGCACCACGGCCTGCACCCGGGAACCCTTCATGCCCACGCAAGCGCCCACGGGATCCACGTCGCGGTCGCCACTGCTCACGCCAATCTTGGTGCGGCTGCCGGGCTCGCGGGCCACGCCTTCCACGGTAACTATGTTCTCGGCGATTTCAGGCACCTCCAGCGCGAACAGGGCCTGGATGAAGCCGGGGTGGGTGCGGCTGAGCACGATCTGGGGGCCGCGGCTGATGCGCTTGACGTCCAGCACGAAGGCGCGCACGCGGTCGCCGGGGCGGTAGCCCTCCCGCGGCACCTGCTCCCGGGGCGGCAGCACGGCCTCAGTACGCCCCAGGTTAACGATGATAACACACTTGTCGAAGCGCTGCACGATGCCGTTGATGATTTCGCCCTTGCGGTCCTTGAAGTCCTCAAAGATGACGTCGCGCTCGGCATCCTTCATGCGCTGGATGATGACCTGTTTGGCGCTCTGGGCGGCAATACGGCCGAAGTCGGCGGTGTCCACCTTAACGCCCAACTCGTCGCCAACCTCGCACTCAGGGTCCAGCTTGAGGGCTTGCTTGAGGTCGACTTGGGCTTCCGGGTCAGTGAGCTCTCTACCACCTCTTTGAACTCGAAGACCTCCATCTCGCCCAGGTCGTCGTTGTAAGCCACGTCCACCTCCACCTTGGAACCCAGCTTGCGCCGAGCGGCGGAACGCATGGCCTCTTCCAGGGTATTGATCAGGATCTCGCGATCCAGACCCTTTTCCCGGCCACCTGGTCGATCATCCTTTTCAGTTCGCTCATGCGAGGCTCCCCAAAACCGTTATCCCTGCCCGTTGCCCGAGCGTCTGGTTCCTCGTTATGCCTGCAGGTCCAAGTTGGCGCTTTGGCCACCTTATCTAGGGCTATAGCCCGTTTAACCCCCTAGGCCTCCACCAGCATATCTTGGCCCTGGCAACCCTTGAGCACCCCGTTAAGGGTGCGGCTTTTGCCCTCCTGGTCCAGAAAAATCAAGTACACCGGCAGGTCGCCGGCTTGACGGTTGACCAGGGCGCATCATCCAGGATCACGCCGCCCTCAGGTCGGTCAACGTATAGACGCAAAATCTGCCCCGAGCCCTCGCTGCGCCATTGCAGCTCAACCAGCATCAGCCTCTCCGAGCACACCACTGGCTCCAGAAGTTTGCTGAGCTGCACTTCCATTTCCTTGGAATCGTGGGCTTTTGCCGGCACAACCTAGCCTTTCCTCGCCTAGGCTGATTACCCACGACGATTCGCGCCCATTATGCGTGACCGTGGACCTTACTAATCTGTCCGTGCATCACGGTGGCCTATAAAAAGCCGGCCAAATCGGATCGGGTCAAATAATCGAAGCAAGCCTTAAGGCCCCGGGGGCTATGCTCTGTAACCCCCTCAAAAGGGGAACCCCGCCAGGGAAGACCGCGGCATGGCCACGTCCCCCCTGCCGGGCGGCGATCGGACGAATTAAGAGATGGAGCGGGCGACGGGGATCGAACCCGCGACCTCAAGCTTGGGAAGCTCGTACTCTACCAGCTGAGTTACGCCCGCTCGACGCCACCGGCCCCGCGCGGGGCCTTGAGGCCTCCATCCAGAAGCCGCGCCAAACCAATTATAAGGCATTATTGGCCGCTGGCAAGAGCTATTAAGGAAACCGACCCCCCGACCGCGAGCGCCGGGACCGACCCCCGGGACGAGCAGGGGCTGCGGGAGCGAGGCTTTTTGTCTGGTCAGACATGATGGGTACAGGTACAGAGCTTACACCAAGGCGTTGCTTTTGCCGCCAGGGCGGCTAATCCTTGTGCAGGCATATAGCGCGCATACACACTCAACTAGTTGAGAGATCGCCCCCCCCCCCCCGGTCGGGGAGGCGCCCCGATGAACGGGCGCCGGGAAAATAACCCATGACCTCTGCTCTTGCGGCCGGCTAACCCGCCGCGGCCAGCCTAGAGCACCTCAAGGCCCAGGTCCTGAACCACGGTTGATGCGTGGCCTGCGTCGCCTACGTAGGGCTGTACCCATAAATTCGACGGCCAGGTGGCCGCTCCTGATGCCTGCGGGCTGGAGGCCAGACGCTGCCTGGACATCTACCCGCCCCCAGGCCCCGGAGCCCGGCCCCAACCGCAACCGCTTGAGCGTGGGTGCTTGCGCCGGGTTTGGTCGACGGATGCAGTACGGCGGCGTGGTCATCACGCTGATGCCTCTGGCCCTGGAGCAGGAAATAATCAGCGAGGTGGTGCTCACCCAGGCCGGCCCTGCACGGCGCAATAGAGGACGTGCGAGTACGCGAACGGGCCGAGGTGCTGACTGCTAGCAGCTCCATCTACGCCGCCGGGGACTCGCTCTCGGCTTTGAACCAGGCCCTGGCCGAGCTGGCTGGGCATGCCCTGGGCCTGTGGTGGTGCTGCCTTG
>CBCOTF020000041.1:0-1357 GCA_965112955.2 Desulfarculales bacterium | reverse complement strand
GGGCCCCTGCTCTTGAAGCTCAATGATCCCGATGCCATAACCGCCTGGGGCTCTGCGGCCGGGCCGAAGGCCATAGCCATTCCCCACTTCAAACCTGGCAACCAATATGCCACATGCTCATGGGTGGGACTGGCTTGGTCCGAGGGACATGAGTGGGGGGTGACGGAGTTGATGGTGATCGACAACCTCAAGTCCGGGGTGAGCAAGGTATGCCGCTACGAGCCCGATATCAACCCGATCTACCAGGAGATGGCCGCCCACTACGGCACGGCGGTTTTGCCCGTCCGGGTACGAAAGCTCCGGGACAGGGCCAAGGTCGAAGTGGAGGTGCAACTGGTGGAGAGGTGGATATTGGCCACCCTGCGCAAGAGGACCTTTTTCAGTCTGGCTGAGCTCAATCAGGCGATCCGTGAGCTTCTAGACCGGCTCAACAACCGGCCTTTCAAGAAGCTGCCCAGCAACCGGCGCTCCATGTCCGAGTCCCTGGACAAACCAGCGCTCAAGCCTCTGCCGGCCACAGCCTACCAGTATGGCCAATAGAAGAAAGCCAAGGTCCACATCGATTACCACGTGGAGGTGCCGCCACTATTACTAAGTCCCCCATCAATTAGTGGGCAAGAAGTTGGGCATCCGCTACAAGGAGCACACGGTGGAATGCTTCCATCAGGGCCAGCGGGTGGCCAGCCACCGTCGCATCCTGGGGCAAAAAGGTTTCACCACCCTGGTCGAGCACATGCCCCGCTCCTACCAGGAGCACGCCAAGTGGCTTCCCAAAAGAATCACCAACTGGATACACAAGATCGGCGAAGCCACGGCCAAGCTGGCCGAGGGGATCATGAGCCGGCGGGCGTATCCCCAGCAAGGCTTCAGAGCCTGCCTAAGCCTGGTCCCTTGGCTAAAAAACATGGTGAGGCGCGAGTGGAGGCCGCCTGCCTGAGGGCCTTGGCTTATGGGGCCTTCAGCTCCGAGAGCGTAGAGCGCATCATCGACAAGGAACTGGACAAGGCGCCTTTGTTGACGCTGGCCCCGAAATACAGTCCCATCCTTCATTCCAACATCCGCGGAGTTGGCTACTTCTTGACTGCCCAAAGCCCTAGCCTCGTGCCGATGGATCGCCGAACACCACAACCTGTTCATCCTGGACAACTGGGGGCTGGAGAAACTGCTACGGGAGCAGAGCCTGGATATGCTCGAAGTCCTGGAAAACCGCTACGGCCGAGGCTTCACCATCGTCATCGCCCAAGTGCCCGTGGACCAGTAGCACGAAACCATCAACGATCCCACCCAGGCCGATGCCATCCTCGATCGCCTGATCCATAATGCCTACAAGATAAACCTGAACGGAAAGCCCATGAGA
>CBCOTF020000040.1:0-1227 GCA_965112955.2 Desulfarculales bacterium | reverse complement strand
GCAACAAGAACGACTATGGACGACCTTTTCGATAAGTACGCTGGGCAGGCCCAGGTGCTCATCTATTTGGAACAAATGCGCGAGGATATCGCCGGGCACTACGTGCGTTTCAAGAACAAGGAGGTCCCTCAGCTGCCTACACCCATCCCCATGGAGGAGCCTAGCTTCCGCGAGTACCAGCTTAATGTCTTCGTGGATAACAGCGCCACCGAGGAGGCGCCGGTGGTGGTCAACCATCCCACTTATCCCAACCTCTTCGGCGGCATCGTGCGCCAGGCCCAGTTCGGCGCCCTGATCATCGATTTCACCCTGCTCAAGGCTGAGGCCTTGCACCAGACCAACGGCGGCGACTATCTGATGCTGCCGGCCCTGGATTTGCTGCGCCTTATGCCTATAATCCCCAAATTCCCAAGCTGTTCAAGATTCGCGCCCAGATGGCCGACCGCATGAACTGGAACAGCGAGGAGATAGCGGAGGCCATCTCCCACCTGTGCACCGTAGCCCGCCAACGCGATATGCTGCCCCTGAGCCGCAGCTCCATCGCCCAACTCATCGAGCTGGCCGCCGAGTTAGCCGAGGACCGCGAGCGGCTGACTCTGCGTCTGGTCATCGTAAATGACGTGCTCAAGGAGGCCTATTTATTCGCCCGCCAGGCCGGGTGTCAGGCAGTACTGGCTGACGACGTGGAAACGGCCGTGGACAAGCAGCGCTATCGCTCCTCTATGCTGGAGGACCGCACGCGCGAGGCCATCACCCAGGGATTTTTGCATATCGACACCAGCGGCGCCAGATGGGGCAAGCTATAGTCTAGCGATGATGGACTTGGGGGCGACCACTCCTTCGGCCAGCCCAACCGCATCTCCGCCGCCCTGGGCCTGGAACAGGAGGGGCTGATCAATATCGACCGCAAAGCCGGCCTCTTCCACAAGGGCGCTCTTATTCTATCTTGGTTCTTGCGCGACCGCTTCGCCGGCAAGCGGCTACTGGCGCTCACAGCCAGCCTAGTCTTAGAGCAGAGCTACGGCACGGTGAACGGCGATTCGCCCCCCCTGGTCGAGATGCTGGCCTTGATGGCACGCCTGGTCGGAGTGCTGCTGCGCCAGGATCTGGCCATCACCGGCTCCATGAGCTAGCAGGGCAAAGCTGCGGGTTCCGTTTCAAGCGGGCTAGTGATTCCACTTGATGTGGGCCATTTGGGGTAGTAGCGGCGCTGGATAACACCTGATT
>CBCOTF020000039.1:0-4804 GCA_965112955.2 Desulfarculales bacterium | reverse complement strand
CATCCAAACTGGTGGGGAGGGGCCAGGACAGGCCGGCGCGCGCGGCTCGACGCAGGTAACGGGACATCGTGGTCCATAATACCCCGCAATTTTTGACAATGTCCCGATTACCGCAGCCGACCTCGTGCTTCAGCCGAAGTACTTTCTTGATCTTACGCATGGATAACCTTTCCGCCGGCATCTGCACCCTCCGTGTTGTAAAGACGCAGTATAGCCAATCAGGTGTTACTCAGCGTCGCCTACTACCCCAAGTGACCCACATCACGTGGAAGCACTGGCCCGCTTAAAACGGAATCTGCATAGCCAGCGCCGTAGGCTCCCGTGGAGACGCTGTCCTGCAAGCAATTAGGACCAGGGGACAGGGCCGTAGGCTAATCGCCCCCGGCGGCCTCTTCATAGAGCCGGGGCACCTCATCCAACAAGCGCCCGCGGTTGTGGATCGACCACACGTAGTTTTTGAGCGCCGCCCCCAGAAATTGGGCCTTGACCGGGCTCTCCAGCAGCCAGACCAAAGCTGAGACCAAGGCCGGCGCGTCACCGCTTTTGACCGTCAAGCCCCGCTTATGGCAGATAAAGCCACCGAAGCATTCTTGCCGGGCCTGCCCAACAGGTCCGGTACCCCCCCCCCCCCGGCCGTGGACAGCACCGGCACGCCGCAAGCCCCGGCCTCCAAAATCACCATGGGCGTGCCCTCGTTGAGGCTGGTGAGCAACAGTGCGTCCAGGCCGGCCATGAAGCGCTCCGAGTCCAGGCGGTTGCCCAAAAACAGCACCTGCCCCTCCGGGCCCAGCCGGGCGTCCTGCTCGCTTAAACACGCAGCTCCCGCCGTCTCCGACCCGCCGCCGATCAAGGCCCAGCGGCAGTGCTCCCAGAGGTCGGAGCGGGCCTGCTTGAGCGCCGCTGCCGTCTCCAGCCATAAACTGTAGTTCTTGGCCGAGGCCTCAACCTCACCAGGAAGTCCTCCACGCTGAGCCCCAGCCCGGCCCGGAAGGCGGCGCGCCCCGGCGCGGGGTCGGCCGTAGGGCTCCAGGTCGATGCCCAGGGGCAGTATCAGGCACTGCCCAGGCCACCCCACCCGGTAGTCGTGGCATATCTCCTTAAGCTGGCGCGGGCTGATAACCACGATGCGCCAAATGGTTAACCTGGCCAAAAAACGCGTTCCAAGGCCAGAAAGAAGCGACCCAGCAGGGAGCTGAAATAGCCGTGGAAGGTATGTCCGTGGAAGGTGTGGATGGAGCTCGAGGCACGGGCCAGCCCTTGAGACGGGCCAAGGGCCGGTACAGCCAGCAGGCCACTCGCCCCAGGAGCACAGCCTTGGCGGTGTGAGTCTCCAACACTTGGGGCCGAAAGCGGGCCATGATGCCCAGGAGGTTGACCAGGCCTTTAAAGTCGCGCCAGGGGTGTAGGCTGCGCCCCAATTCGGCAAGCTCCAGGTAATCGATGCCCCGGGCCTTTAGCGCCGGCCCCATGTCGTCCTCGTCGCCCTACCCCCGCCCGGCTACCAGGGACTGCTCAAATCGCGCACCGTCCAGGCCGGCTATCAACAGGACCACATGGCGCGCAAAGCGCCCACGTTGAGCCGGGCGATGAGGTGCAGCACTCGAATGGACACGGGATGGTGGCCGGAGGCTATGCCCTAGTCCTCGTCGGAGAGGCCGCCGCACGCCGTAGCCCACGATGGCCTTGTGCTGGTGCAAAGACTAGGCACAGATTGGCGTCGGGAAAGCTAGCCTGGTGCATCAGGCTAGCGATGCAGGTAAGAATGGCCCGATAGGAAGAGAAGACACCGATGCCCGGGTCCAGATCGAATTGCGACACCACCTCCGGGGACGCAGAGGTCACCAGATCCACGGCGGGTTTCGATGCACTGGGGCTGGCTTTTGAGCATAGATGGGCCTACAAGTCTTCGTAGTCGCCGTTCAGGCGCTTGACCATGATGGCCAGGTCGTAGTTGTTGCCCCGCTTGTCCTTGGCGTAGTCAGGCAAGATCGCCTGTTCGAAGAAGTCCAGCTTGCGTGCCGCCCGGATGCTCTTGTCCTCCACACTCTTGATGAACTCGGTGATCAAGAGCCTCAGGCTCAGGTCATGGCTAACTGGATCATGTCCAAGAGCAGGTAGGTGCCCCGGCGCTGGCCCCGAAACTCGAGGTCACCACCACCCGGATGTGGCCGATGAGGGACCTCGCCTCGGGATTGGGGTAGCGGTTGAGGGTGGCCTTGCCCACGATGCGCTCCATCTCGTCCGGAGCCACGATAGGCAGCATGCGCGCCGGGTGGTAGCACAGGAGGTGGTGCCGCACGATTTGCGCGTCGGAGACGTCATTCTCCAAATACCAACGATCGTCGTCGGGCACCCGGGCAAAAAAATCTAACAGGCGCTCTTCGTCCTGCTGGGACTCCAGGGGCCTGAGCCATACCTCCTCGCCGTTTTTCAGGATCAGGGATCTGGGATAGCCATAGTTTTGCAGATACACCGCATCCTCCCGCGCCACGGGCGCTTATGCCGTGGGGAACGGCTCATGCTGTGGCGGCCTGGGCTCCAAGGGTCTGGAACCGGGCAAGATCAGGCTAGATGTTCCGCGATCTTCTCCAGGGTGTCCGCTACCCGGCAGCAGTAGGCGTATTCGTTGTCGTGCCAGATCAGAATACGCAGCAGCGGCCCTCTCAGGCTAAGCCAGTTGAGGTCCACGCGGGCCGAGTGGGGGTCGCCCAAAAAATCGGCGGCCACCCGAGGACGCCCCAGAAAGCCCTCCTCCAAGGCCGCCACTCCCTTAAGCGGTCCGTCCATAGCTTGAGCCAGCACCTGGATCACCGCTGAGCGATCCGCCGGCGGCCGCTCCAGCACCACATCGGCCAATAGGGCGTTGACCAAAATGGTGGGCACCCTAAAGCTCATGGCCATCAGCCTTCCGGCCAGACGGGGCAAGAGCTGGGCCGTGGTGCGAGCCACTTCGCTGTTCACCGGGCGCACGCCCAGGCCCGAGCGGCCGGCGCTGGCCTCGGCGGCGGGCGCGTCCAAAAGGGTGTCACCGCTCAAGGCCGGATGGATGGTGGCGATGCCCGCGCTTAAGATCCCGAAGGCCTCGTCCAGCACCTTGAACACCGGGGCCAGGGCGTTGGCCGTGCAGGTGGAGCAAGAGATGACGTGGTGGCGAGTCGGCTCGTAGGTTGCTAGGTTGATGCCCCGCACCAGGGTCACGTCCGCCGCCACCGCCGCGCGGGTGATCACCACTTTATCTAACGTTTTCCCGGCCAGACAGGCGGCCTCTTGAGCGGCCGCCATGTCCCCCGAGGCTTCCACCAGCACACGCGCCCCCAGACCCCGCCAATCCACCGCGCCGGGTCGGGCGCCGTAGAGCACCGGTACCGGCCGGCCATCCACGACAAGCTCCGACCCCCTAGCCTGCACCTCGCCCGGAAAACGGCCGTAGGCCGGGTCGTGGGCCAAGAGATAGGCCAGGTCAGCGGTCAGCTCGGCGGGGTCGCGACCGCCGGGATTGATCTCGCACAGACAAGTCACCCTCAAGACCCCGCTGCGCGGCCAAAGCTCCCTAAAGAGTCCCCGCCCCACCCGGCCGAAACCCATCAGGCCGATGCCGATACGCTTGCCTGCCGCCACTGCCCTCGCTCCAGTCATGCGAAATGTTGCTAGTTTGCCGTCTGGGCAGTTTATCCCACCCCGCCAACCTCTTCAAGCCCGGCAGCGTACCCGCCGCTAGGTGCCCAGTGCCCGGGCAGGGCATTAACGGATCGGTTGATCCCATCCCCTGAACCTAAACCGCCGGCTCCCGTTCCAACTAAATCCTCCAAGCACAAACAATCTGGGGCCAGCAGCCCTCCGCCTTATTTCTTCCACCTAAACCCCGTGCCCCGCCTCAAACCCGGCCATTCTTAAATCGCCGCTATGGCCTCTGCGCGTGAAGGCTGGCCAAAATCGCGTTGGGGCAGGTGGGCCCATCCCAACACTGGAAACCGGCCACAACGATGATGCCTCCGCACCGGCAGGGCGCGGTATGGCCAGGCGGCGAAGCGTGGACACAAAAAAGAACCGCTTAGATTTTTAGCCACTTCGTCGTCATGAATGGAATTGGTGTAGCTCCGGCATCATGATGCAGCGATCCGCATGGCCGAGTTGAAGCAGAAGGCAATCATGGACGCCAACGAACTTCTGGCCATTGGCCTGGGATTGCAACCGCCCTGGCGGCTAGTGGGACAGCGTGTGGACACCGATAAACAGCCCCATGAGGTCTTCTTGGAGGTTACCACCGATCGGGGAGCCGGGTACCCCTGCCCGAAGTGTGGCAAGTCGTGCGAGGCTCACGACTTTTAATAATTCACCTGGCGCCACCTCAATCTTTTCCAGCATCACTGCTACATAACCGCCAGGGGGCCCCGAGTGGCCTGCCTCGACCACGGGACCAAGCAGGTCAAGAGGCCTTGGACCCGCGAGGGCAGCCGGTTCACCTTGCTGTTTGAGCAGACGGCCAGGACCCTAGTGCGGGAGATGCCCGTGCTGGCTGCGACCCGCATCATCGGGGTCAGCGACACGCGACTTTGGCGGATGGTCCAATTCTACTTAGCCAAAGCCCTGTCCAAAAAGGACTTGGGCGAGGTCAATGCCGTGGCTCTGGACGAAACCGCCTCCAAGCGGGGCCACAGCTACGTCACCATCTTCATCGATCTAGACCGCAAGCACAAGCCGGTCATCTTCGTTACCCCCGGCAAGGGCAAGGGCTGTCTGGTCCTGCTTCGCCGCTTCCTGCGTGAGCATGGCGGCGATCACAACAATATCGCCGAGGTGGTCT
>CBCOTF020000038.1:0-23408 GCA_965112955.2 Desulfarculales bacterium | reverse complement strand
CAGTTTTTTGGCGGGGTGACGAGATTGATGGTGATCGACAACCTCAAGTCCGTGGTGAGCAAGGCTTGCCGCTACGAGCCCGACATTAACCCACCCTACCAGGAGATAGTCGCCCACTACGGCACAGCGACTTTGCCAGTCCGGGTACGAGTACCCCGTGACAAGGTCAAGGCCGAGGTGGGGGTGCAACTGGTGGAGAGGTGGATACTGGCCGCCTTGCGTAAGAGGCTCTTCTTTAGTTTGGCTGAGCTCAACCAGGCGATCCGTGGGCTTCTAGACCGGCTCAAAAACCGGCTTTTCAAAAAGCTGCCCGGCAGCCGGCGATCCATGTACGAGCCCCTTAATAAACCAGCGCTCAAGCCTCATACTGGTGGATCGCTGAGCATACAACCTGCTCATCAGCTGATCCGCCGGCTTAGGTAAAAGCTTCTCGCCTGCGCCCTGGGCCACAAGGCTTGTCTGGAAGGCTACTCGGTCTCCTACAAGTAGGGGTCCCAGCCCTCCTGCGCAAAATAGTCACGGCCCGAGGGGACGGCAAAAGGTGACCGTCGCCAGTTCTAAGACCAACCTGCCCATCCTGGACGACTGGGGGCTGGAGAAACTGTCACGGGAGCAGCGCCTGGATATGCTCGAAGTTCTGAAAAATCGCTACGGCCTAAGCTCCACCATCGTCACCGCCCAAGTGCCCGTGGGCCAGTGGCACGAAATTATTAGCGATCCCACCCTAGCCGATGCCATCCTCGATCGCCTGATCCATAACGCCTACAAGATAAACCTGAAAGGAAAGTCCATGAAAAAGAAACTGGCAAGCTTGACCGGCGACAAAACCCCTGTGGCATAATACAGACACCAGCCGCGCCGTGCCACGGCCACCCGGCCCACAGTGCCGGATTATGTGGACCGCTTCCAATGGAAGGCATGGCCCACTTCCCTGAAATCCACGCCCTGCAAAAAAATCCGTAACCGGCGCTGGCCCTGGTAGTCGGTTTTCTGCCAGTATTTGGCCCGGGGCGGTTTCTCCGCGCCGCGCCCCACCATCCGGGCTCCCGAGCCCTGCCGATTCGTTTTCAACCAACGTTGAACTGGAGCCGTCGGCATTGGTCATAGCCACAGCGCCAACCGATTCGCTATCGCTTAGCGGCTGACGCGCCGCTATTCGTAGTGCAGAGCGTCGATGGGGTTGAGGCGTGCGGCGGTGCGGGCGGGATAGAAGCCGAAGAAGACGCCCACAGCGGCAGAGAACAAAAAGGTCACCAGAATGGCCCGGTGAGAAATGAGGGTGGGCCACTCGAAGAGCTTGGAGACCGCATAGGCCCCGGCCATGCCTGCCATTATGCCGATGATGCCGCCTAAGAGAGTGAGCAGCACCGCCTCGGTGAGGAACTGCAAAAGGATGTTACGCTGCTTGGCGCCGATTGCCATGCGGATGCCTATCTCACGAGTACGCTCTGTTACAGAGACCAGCATGATGTTCATGATACCGATGCCGCCTACCACCAGGGAAATTGAGGCCACGGCTCCCAGCAGGAGGGACATCACCTGGGCTGATTGCTGGGATACGGCCAGAATCTCGGTGAGATTGCGCAGGGTATAGTCGCGCTCGCGGTTGGGGCCCACGCGGTGGCGCTGATCCAAGAGGACGGTGACCTCCTCCTCGGCCTGGCTCAGCACCTGATCGCTCTTGGCCTGGATTAATATGGCGCCCACGGTATTGGGGAAAGAGTTGCCCAGTATCTTAAGTTGGGCGGAGGTGATGGGCAAAAAGCCCACGTCGTCCTGATCATCGCCCCGGGGGGATTGGCCCTTGCGTTCCAACAAGCCCACCACCGTAAAAGGCACTTTCTTGATGCGCACGATCCTGCCTATGGGGCTTTCGCTGCCAAAGAGCGTCTCAGCCACGCTGGCCCCCAGAACGCAATTTTTCAGCGCGCTGTCTACGTCGGTCTCGCTAATGCCCCGGCCCTCGGCCACGGCCCACTCACGTACCTCAAGCATCTCCGGCGTGATGCCTTGGATCATGGTAGACCAGTTCATGTTGCCGTAGACCACCTGAGCGCTCCCGCGCACCATGGGCGCCACTTTGCTCACCGAGGGGCACTCGTTGCGAATGGCTCTCACGTCATCGTAGGTGATGGTGGGCACGGTGCCAGCGCCCGAGCGCAGGCCGCCGGAGAGGGCCGA
Organism: Desulfarculales bacterium; assembly: GCA_965112955.2. GTDB lineage: Bacteria > Desulfobacterota > Desulfarculia > Desulfarculales > Desulfarculaceae > JACRDC01. Next base: position 21,227 of record CBCOTF020000038.1, on the reverse strand, counting down.
GCCGGGCACCACCAGGATCAGGTTGCTACCCATAGAGGCAATTTGGTCGGCAATAATTTTGCTGGCCCCGGAGCCGATGGCAATCATGACAATCACAGCCCCGATGCCGATGATGATGCCCAGCATGGTCAGGAAGGAGCGCATCTTGTTGACGACCAGAGCGCGCAGGGCGATTCTCAAAGCTAAAAGAAAATCGATCACTGACGCACCATAGGCACCGGACCGCCTTGGTCTTGGCGGTGATCATCCACTATTCTGCCGTCCTTGAAGATGACCACCCGCCGGGCGTGGGCGGCCACGTCGGCCTCGTGAGTGACCATTATAATGGTGATACCCTTGGCATGGAGCTGTTCGAATACGAGCATAATCTCCTCGCTGGTCTTGGAGTCCAGGTTGCCGGTGGGCTCGTCAGCCAGTATGAGTGCTGGGTCGTTGGTCAAAGCACGGGCGATGGCCACGCGCTGCTGCTGGCCACCGGAGAGCTGGTTGCTGTAGTGGCCAGCCCGCTCGGTCAGGCCCACCACCTCCAGGGCGGCCAGGGCCTTTTTTCGGCGTTCCTGGATGGATATGCCGGCGTAGATCAGTGGCAACTCCACATTCTCCAAGGCACTGGTGCGGGCCAGAAGGTTGAAACCCTGGAAGACGAAGCCCAGTTTTTTGTTGCGCACCTCGGCCAGTTGGTCCCTGGTCAGCCGCTCCACATTGGCTCCCTCCAGGCGGTATTCACCATTCGTGGGGGTGTCCAGGCAGCCCAGTATATGCATGCAAGTGCTCTTGCCGCTGCCCGAGGAGCCCATGATGGCCAGGAAGTCGCCGCCGGCCACCTCCAAGGTGATGTCCTTGAGTGCCTCCATGCGCTGATCGCCCATGGCGAAGACCTTGCTGACGCCGCTTAAATTCACTACGACATCCATCTAAAACCTCGGACCGCGCACGCCGCCGCCTGGGGGTGGCGTGGCCGGCCTCTTGGCGACCCACTGTTCCACTATCACCTGATCGCCTTCTTTAAGATCGCCCTGGAGCAGCTCCACGTGGCTGTCGTCGGCGATACCGGTCTGCACGGGCACCGCACGCGGCTTGCCGTCCGAGTCCAGAACATAAACCCCGCGCGCCAGGGGGGCCTTGGACTTGGCCGGCGGCCGACCGGCGGTCGCGGCATAAGCGGGGCCTGGCGCCTTGGGCCTGAAACGCAAGGCGGCGGAGGGCAGCTTGAGTACGCCATCACGGCGAGCGCCCTCCAGGGTGACGTTGGCGGTCATGCCCGGCTTGAGTTTGAGGTCCCGGTTGTCAACCCCGACCACCACCACGTAGGTGACCACGTTCTGGTTGATCACCGGGGAATTGCGTACCTGGGTGACCTTGCCCTCGAAGCGGGTCTCGGGGTAGGAATCCACGGTAAATTGAGCGGCCTGCCCCTCCTTGACCTGGCTGATGTCCGCCTCGTCCACACTGGTCTCGATCAACATGCGCGTCAGGTCCTGGGCGATATTGAAAAGGGTTGGGGTCTGGAAGGAGGCCGCCACGGTCTGCCCCACGTCAACATTGCGCGAGACCACGATGCCGTCCACCGGCGAGCGGATGGTGGCGTAGGCCAGGTTGATCTGGGCCTGGTTGAGGGCGCCCCGGGTCTGGACAACCGCCGCCTCGGCGGCCTTGACCCCCGCCACAGCTCCGTCGTAGGCTGTCTGGGCGTTGTCCAGCTCGGAGCGGGCGATGAAGTCGCCGGCGATAAGCTGGCGGTTGCGCTCCAGAGTGCGCTTGGTGTTGGCCATGGTGACCTTGGCTTTTTCCACGTTGGCCTGGGCTGCCTGGTAATTGCCCAGGGCCTGCTCCATCTGGGCCTCAAAGATGGCCGGGTCGATCTGGGCGATGGGTTGGCCCTGCTTGACCAGCGAGTTGTAAGTCGCGTAAATTTTGCGGATGGTGCCCGAGACCTGGGTGCCCACCTGCACATTAACCAACGCTACCAGGGTACCCGTGGCCGAGACCGTGGAGACGATATCGCCACGTTGCATCTTGGCGGTCTTGTAGGTCACCGACTCGGGGCGCCCGAAAAACAGGTACAATCCCAGGCCGGCCACGGCTAAGAGCAACAGGGAGGACCCGGGCAGCAAGAACCTTTTGCGCATCTGTCTCCTCGGGACCCAGGGGAAGTACCGGTCGCCGGCCTTGAGCGGCTGATTAAAGCATTAGTCGTGCCGGGCTTGAGAGAATTCTGAAGCCTAAAATATTCCCATTTGAGCGCTTTGGCTTGCACTTTTTTCACCTCCGCCCAAGGTTTGTCCTTCACGTCGGGAGCCCGCCGGTTGGACATGGCATAGCCCAAGCTCCTATAGTGGCCGGGAGCGCACACTGCCCCGGGAGATAACCGATATGCGGGTACTTTTCATCTCGGCCAACCGCGAGAGCATCAACATGGCCATCCTGCCCTTGGGCCTGACGCTGGTGTCCGAGGCCACGCTGAGAGCGGGGTACCAGATGGAGCTGTTTAACCTGTTGGGCCAGCCCAGGCCGGAGCAGGCCGTGGCGGCATAGGAGCCCCAGGTGACAGGGGTGTCGGTGCGCAACATCGATGGCAGCCGCCCCGGGAGCCGCACCCGCTGCTGGCCTACTTGAACGCCCTGCCCTGGTCGCCGGCCTTGGCCCACCTAGGCGGCGTGGCGGGGCCAGATCTCTGGGTGCCAGTAATGCACAGACCCGGAAGGGATGCCCCCTGGGCTGTACAATAAGGCCCCACGCCGCAGATCGAGGGGCGTTCCTGTTGTTTTTCGGATTAATTTGACGAAAGTTCTCTGGTTACCCCGGACTCATTCTTCCTTTTTCATTTGATCAGATCAATTCTGTTTGACGCCTGCGATTTTGAGATAGTGCAGGAGGTAGACCTGCATGTCCTGGAGAGAGACGCCGGCCAGATGGCTTCTGGCCACGACCCTGGAGGCCAAGGGCAGGGAGGTTCTGTATATGAGGAAGTTGGCGAGGTTGTTCTGGCCGGCCAGGATGAAGGGCAGGATTGGCTTGGAGTCTCCCTGAAGCTGAGTAATGATGTGTAACTCAGCCAAGGCTTAAAGTTTGAGGAGGGAGGCTTCCTCGATGATGAGGACGGATTTTTTTGGGGTCCTGGGCGGTCTCCAGAACCTGTTTTCTGATGAGCTTGGTAAGACGGCCCTAGGAAAGCTGGCGGTGTCCCCTTCGAGCTCGACGCAAATCTGCATGTAGAGTTCCAGAGTGGAGCCCTATGCTGCGGTGATCTAGATGATCTGATACGCGGATGGTTGCCGCCTGCTGGCGGCCCAGCACAAGGCCATGGATTTCTCGCTGCCCATATCTCCGGTGACCAGGGCAGTGCGCCGAGGCGGATGGCGTAGTCGAAGCGCTTGGCCACGCCGAGGACCGCGGCGGTATACATTATTTCCTTGGGTGCCAGGTCAGAGCCTAAGGGCTCTCTGGTGAAGGCGAAGAAAGCGCGGTAGCTTGATTTCATGAATTGCTGACCTCCGGTCTGATTTTTGCTAGAGAAGGGAGTCGCCAGTGGGGGCCGTGATGACGGATGACGCTGGATTCCAAGCACAGCAGATGGTGGTCGCGCTTGACCCTGCAATTGACGGCGAGGTCCAGCGGCCTGAGCAAGCCGTGGGGGCGATTTTCCAGTAGGACCTCTACGCGGTCGGGGTTATGGTCGTGGTAGAGGAGGATGATTTGCTTGCCTATCAGAGGCACTGGGGCCTCGTATAGCCTGCCGGCCAGGGAGACGATGCGGTCCAGGGCCACGCGCCGCGTGGCCCTGTTTCTGAAGTAGCCCTCCGGGTCGGCATGGGCCGGCCTAATACACTCCATCCTGCTGGTGAAGCGTTGCAGGGGGGCCTGTCCAGTGCCCAGATGTTTGCGCTGATGGTAAACGTCCCTAATCCAGCACGCCAGGGCCTCATTGATGTCTCGAAGGGTATCGCCCCTGAAGCCGGGGAGAAGCGGGTACCTGACGATGCGGAAGGATCTTTCGATTTTACCCCTGCCCTGGAGGGTGAGTGGATCAGAGCAATGCCCAGGGAGGCGGTGATCTCTTCCAGGTGGTGGGAGCCGACAGGTTGGGCTGTTGCCGAAATAGAGCTTGCGTGGTAGCCCCCATTTGAGCAGATCTTGGCGCAGGGCCTGTAGATAAGTGGCCAGGCCTTCGGAGAGGTAAAATTCAGCGTGGACGATCAGGCGGCTCATGTCGTCGATGTAAAGATGAAGGCGAAGAGGTAGGTCCTGCGCCGTTTGTCGCCTACCGTTAGCATCGGCCCATGCATGGCGTCACTTTGCAAATGTCGTTGGGCAACTCGGCCTTGCAGCGTCTGCGGTCGACAGGTGGGGCAACCTGTTTGTCCACCAGCTCCTGCTGGTGCAGAAAGCGGTAGACGGTGGGCGCCTTGAGAATCACGTCGAACGAGGCCAAGCGTTGGTGCATAATCTCGCTAATGAGGGTAGTCACTGACGCAGTGGGCCGTTCCCTGCGCAGGCGGACCATGGCCTGAGCGGTATCCTCGTCCAAGGCCCTGCTGCCGCCCCGATCATTTCTGCCCATGGGGTAGAGGGATTCCAGCTTGTCGCCGCCCTGGCGATAGAGCCTAACCCATCCCAGGATGATGGCGCGCGACAGCCTGATACGGGTGGAGAAGGGGGCCCGCCACCGCTGAGCGCACTTACCCCGCAGTAGCCTCTCTCGCTCACCACGCTCCATGTATTTCCTGGCAAAAAAGTCGCTGATGACGCCGAAACGGAAGATGGCTACTCGTTTTTTCTGATCCTCGTCCATGTCGGTCCTCCACGGAGGTGTTTCGCCCATGTGTAGACCGGGGGGCCGGGCCAGGACAACGGCACCCTTGGGTAGGTGGCTCAGGGAGGGAAAGGGCTCTCGCTTTCGCTGATCGGCTGACCGCGGCCACGCCCCGGCCACAGAGCCAATCAAAGGCCCCAAGCAGGTCGTCCGGCTAGTTTGACCCCAGCTATAGGCTAACCTGCCGTAGCAGGCTCTTAAGTCAGTGACGCTGGGGGGAGCGCAGTAGGCCAGGGTCACATCTGCCTCGGGCTAGTTTATTGGAAAGGCTTTGTCGAATAGTCTCCACCAGGGCCTGGAACCGGCTCCAGTAGCCCTGCGGCTGCAGCCGGATCACCGCCCGGCAGTCAGAGCAGCGGAAGCGTCAAAGCCAAACCGTTGAAGGGATTCATCAAAATAGGCAGGCACGGAAGCCATGCCACTAAAGCTGGACGCTCCCACATCGGGGCACTTCTCCGGTCAGGGGCAGGCGAAACGCCGCCCCAGCTCCATGATTTTCTTAACGCAGGCTGCAACGAAAAATACGACGGCAACCAGATGGCAGGGAGTTCTTCCCGTCTCTCGGGGTCAAGGGTGCTCCACCACCCTCGGCCACTTCCTCATTCCGGGACCCACACCCAAGATTCAGGATAATGAGATAAAAATTTTTACCTGGTCAAGCCAACCTGAAAGATCCCCTCACTTCCCGATTAGAACAAAGCAAGAATCAACAGGGCACGAAGCCGTCAACGATCCCACCCTCGCCGATGCCATCCTCGATCGCCTGATCCATAACGCCTACAAGATAAACTTGAAAGGAGAGTCCATGAAAAAGAAGCAGCTGGCAAGCTTGACCGGCGACAAGACCACTGCGGCATAATGCAGGCACCAGCGGCGCCGTGCCACGGCCACCCGGCCCACATCACCGAATTCTGCACCACCTTAAAATCGCAGGCGTCAAGCAGAACCTCTTCTCTGATCCGGCCGTCACCGCCATATAGCAGGGCTCCGACGGCCTCTTCCGAAAGGCCAACCACCTGGCCAGAGGCACGATCATAGCTGCCGCCGAGGAGCAGATTCAGGTCGTCTCCTCGGAGCACGTCCGCATCGCCGAAACAAAATTGAAATGAAAAAAAAAGAATCCGTCCAGGATAATCAGAGAACTTTCGTCAAATTAATCCGAAAGCAACACTTGCCAAGTCCCATCAGCAGAACAAGCAGGCCCTGTCAACCGGATGGGGCGCCCACCCTTGAGGTAAGCGCCCCGCTTTTTTGTCCGGCAGTCTAGCTGCCCGCGCTACTTTTTCTCCGCCGCTGCGCCCGGGGAGATCAGCTCCACCAGAGCCATGGGGGCGGCGTCACCGCGACGCACCCGGGCGGGCACGATGCGCACGTAGCCACTCTGACGGTCGATGAAGCGGGTTTTGGCATCGCCGAAAAGCTTAGTGCAAATCTGGTGGCCATGCAGTATCGCCTCGGCCTGGCGCCGGGCGTGCAAGTCGCCGCGCTTGGCCAGGGTGATCATTTTCTCGGCCAAGGGCTTAAGCACCTTGGCCTTGACTGCCGTGGTCTCAATCTTTTCGTGCAAAAAAAACGAAGTCAGCATGTTGCGCAGCATGGCCTTGCGGTGCGCGGTGTCACGGGATAATCTAACGGTTTTTGCCCGATGTCTCATTTTTCTTTACTCCTCGAGTCAAGTTCATCCCGACTGGGGAAGATATCTAAGAACATGCCCAGGCTTAAACCCATCTCGGTAAGCATCTCCTTGATCTCATTCAGGGACTTGCGCCCGAAGTTCTTGGTCTTGAGCATCTCGCTCTCGGTCTTCTGCACCAACTCGCCGATGTACTTGATGTCAGCGTTTTTGAGACAGTTGGCCGAGCGAACGCTTAGCTCCAGCTCGTCAACGGTGTGGAAGAGATTGTCATTGATTCTGGATTCCTCCTCGCTCACTTCCTCGCTGGGCTCGGGCTCCTCGGGGAAAATGATGAAGAGGCTGAGCTGCTCCTTGAGAATCTTGGCGGCGTAGGCCACAGCGTCCTCAGGGCGCACCGCGCCGTTGGTGTACACTTCCAGGGTCAGCTTGTCGTAATCGGTGATCTGCCCCACGCGGGCCTGGGTCACCACGTAGTTGACCTTGATGATGGGCGAGAAGGCGGCGTCCAGAGCGATGACCCCGATGGGGTCGTCGGGATTTTTATTGCGGTCAGCGGTGACGTAGCCCTTGCCCGTCTTGATGATCAGCTTGGCTTCCAGGCTGCCGTCGGGACCCAGGGTGGCGATGTGGTGGCCCGGATTGAGGATGTCCACGTCGGGCCGGGTCTTGATGTCACCGGCTGTAATCTTGCCCTCGCCGCTCTTGCTGATGGTCAGCGTGGTGGGCTCCAGACCCAGATAGCGCAAGCGTACGCCCTTGAGGTTGAGGATGATGTCGCTAACGTCCTCCAGCACGCCGGGAATCGTGGAAAACTCGTGGAGCACCCCCTCGATGTGGACATTGGTGATGGCCGCACCCTGCAGGGAAGAGATAAGGATTCGCCTTAACGCGTTTCCGATGGTATGACCAAACCCACGCTCCAGGGGTTCGCAGGAAAATTTGGCATACTGCGGCCCATGGGAGTCCTCGGCTATATCCAAGCACGAGGGTTTGATCAGCTCTCTCCAGTTTCTCTCCATAAACGTCTCCCTACGGACGGGTTTTTCGGCTCAACACTAGCGAGAGTAGAGCTCGACGATGAGCTGTTCCTGCATCGGCATGGTCAGCTCCTCGCGGGCGGGCAGGGCCTTGATAACGCCCTTGAAAGCCGCAGGGTCCACTTCCAGCCAGGCCGGAACCTGGCGGCGGGCCACGCCCTCCATAGCCTGCTTGAGCTGGTCCACCTCGCGGCTCTTGTCGCGCACAGCCACAACGTCGCCCACCTTGGTCTTGAACGAGGGCACGTTAACCCGTTGTTCGTTGATGGTGAAATGACCGTGGCGCACCCAGTGGCGGGCCTGTGAGCGGGAGTTTGCGAAGCCTAGGCGGTAGATCACGTTATCCAGCCGGATCTCCAACAGCTGCAGGAGACTATGGCCGGTTACACCGCGCATGCGCGCTGCCTTAACGTAGGTAAGGTGGAACTGCTTTTCGGCCAAGCCGTAAATGCGCTTAACCTTCTGCTTCTCCCTGAGCTGCAAGCCGTAGTCGCTGGTCTTGCTGCGCCCCTGACCATGCTGACCCGGAGGATAGGCGCGCCGTTCTACGGCGCATTTGTCGCTGTAGCAGCGATCGCCCTTTATGTAAAGTTTCTGGGCCTCGCGGCGGCAGAGCCGGCAGACGCTACCTCTATATCTGGCCAAATTCAATCCTCCGAAGTATCTGGGTACCCAAGGGCCCTAGACGCGACGCCGCTTGGGCGGGCGGCAACCGTTGTGGGGAATGGGCGTGACGTCACGGATAATGGATACATTGATGCCCGCGCCACCCAAGGCCCGCAGAGCGGCCTCACGGCCGGCGCCCGGTCCCTTTACGTAGACCTCAACGCTGCGCATGCCGTGCTCGGCGGCCTTCTTGGCCGCGTCCTCGGCGGCCAACTGGGCCGCAAAAGGCGTGGACTTACGCGAGCCCTTGAAGCCCTGCACGCCGGCCGAAGACCAGGCCACCACGTTACCGTTGGGGTCGGTTATGGTTACGATGGTGTTGTTGAAGGTGGACTGTATATGAGCCACCCCCATGGGGATGTTCTTGTGTTCCCGACGCTTGCCGCGGGCCGCCTTTTTCTGCTGCTGCGCTTTGGCCATTATTTCTTCCTCTTACCCATCACCGAACGACGCGGGCCCTTGCGGGTGCGAGCATTAGTGCGCGTGCGCTGTCCGTTGACCGGCAAGCCACGGCGGTGCCTGAGACCCCGGTAGCAGCCCAGGTCCATGAGGCGCTTGATGTTTATGGACACCTCGCGCCGCAGATCGCCTTCCACCTTGAAGCCTATGTCAATGGTCTGGCGGATACGGTTGACCTCTTCCTCGGTGAGGCGGTCGCTGCGGGTGTCGGGGTCAACGCCGGCCTGGCCCAGAATCTTCTTGGCCGAGCTCTGGCCGATGCCGAAGATATAGGTCAGCGCCACTTCGATGCGCTTGTTGCGCGGCAAGTCAATGCCTGCGATACGTGCCACTGTTTATCTCCCTAACCCTGGCGCTGCTTATGCCGTGGGTTCTTCTTGCAGATGACCCGGACCACGCCCTTACGCTTGATGATGATGCAGTCCTTGCAAATGCGCTTCATCGAAGCCCGTACCTTCATCGGAACATCCCTTTTCACGGCTGCCGTCGCTAGCGTCCAGCCAATAACCATACCAGCCTGACGCCCGTCCCCTTGGCCCGCGTCCGGCTTATCCTAAGCCGTCCGCGCCCGCAGCGTATGGGCCCTCAGGGCAGGCTCAATATACGGGGGCCGTCCACCGTGACGGCCACCGTGTGCTCGAAATGAGCGGATAGTTTACCGTCCACCGTCACCGCCGTCCATCCGTCCTGCAAAATTCGCACCTCGAAGCCCCCGGCGTTGATCATGGGCTCGATGGCCAATACCATGCCAGGCTTAAGCTGAACCCCTCGACCCGGTAGGCCGAAGTTGGGCACTTGGGGCTCCTCGTGCAGGCTGCGGCCGATGCCGTGCCCCACAAACTGGCGCACCACCGAGAAGCCCGCCCCCTCAGCCACCTTCTGCACCGCCGAGGAAATGTCTCCCAGGTGGTTGCCCGGCCGGACTTGATCGATTCCAGCCATAAGCGAGGCCTCGGTGGCCTTGAGCAGGGCTAAAGCCTCGGGGCTAGTGCCTCCCCCCACCGCCACGGTGGTGGCGGTGTCCCCGTAAAACCCATCCAAGACCACCCCGAAATCCATGGACAGGATGTCTCCTTCCTTGAGCGGCACCGACCCGGGAAAGCCGTGCACCACCTGCTCGTTGATCGAGCAACACAAGGAGTAGGGATAGCCGCGGTAACCCTTGAAGGCCGGCACCGCTCCCAGGGAGCGAGTCATTTCCTCAGCTTGACGGTTCAAGCTGGCCGTGGTCACCCCCGGCAAGACGGCCTGACTCACGGCCTCCAACACCCGGCCCACCACGCGGCCGGCCTCGCGCATGATCTCTATTTCAGCGGGGCTCTTGATTATGATCATACGCGGGCCGCCCCTGTAACTTAGCCCATCACCGCCTTGATGCGCCCGAAGATATCGCTGATGGCGCCCACGCCGTCGATGGGGCGCAGCAAGCCCTTGGCCTGATAGTAGTCAATCAGCGGCTTGGTCTGGGCGTCATAGACATTCAGGCGGTTGCCCACCGTGACCTCGTTGTCATCGTCGCGCTGGAACAGCTCGCCGTTGCACTTGTCGCACTTGCCGGCGGCCTTGGGCGGATCGAACATGACATGGAAGCCCTGGCCGCAGGCCTTGCAGGTACGCCGGCCGGTCAGGCGACCCATCAGCTCGCTGTTGGCCACCTCGATGCTGATCACGTGGTCGATCTTCTTGTTCATGTTGGCCAACACCTTGTCCAGGGCCTCGGCCTGAGGCACGGTACGCGGGAAGCCGTCCAACATGAAGCCCTTGGCGCAGTCGGTCTGGGCGATGCGGTCCTTGGCCAGACCGACAACCACCGAATCTGGCACCAGTTGGCCAGAGTCCATGAATTTCTTGGCCTCCAGACCCAGTTGGGTCTGGTTCTTCACTGCCGCACGCAGCATGTCGCCGGTGGAAATCTGGGGAATGCCATAGGTATCGATGAGCATCTTGGCCTGGGTACCTTTGCCAGCCCCCGGAGGGCCCAACAGGATGATGTTCATAACCGCGCTCCCTTAAGAATTGCTTGAGTTCCTTAATAGCCTCCCCCTCAGGGAGGCCCCAGCCTCAAACCCATGTCCAGGCCCCGCTAGGCGGGGCCGTATAGTACTTAACCGCGCCCCTTCATCACTCCACGCTTCATAAAGCCCTCGTAGTGACGTTGCAAGAGAAGGCTCTCCACCTGCGCCATGGTATCCATGGCCACACCCACCACGATCAAGAGCGCCGTACCGCCGAAGTAGAAGGGCACATTGAACTGGCTAACCAGGGCCGATGGCAACACACAAACCAGGGACAGATAGGTGGCACCGCCCAGGGTAAGACGCGTCAGCACCTTGTCAATGTGGTCGGCGGTGCGCTTGCCGGGTCGAATGCCAGGGATGAACCCTCCGTATTTTTTCATATTCTCGGCCACATCCACAGGGTTGAATGTCACCGCGGTGTAGAAGTAGGCGAAAAAAAAGATAAAGGTTACATAGAGCAGATTGTATATCCAGCCCCCCAGGGTCAGCGACTTGGCCGCCTCTTGCACCCAGTCTACCTGCACGAATTGGGCGATGGTGGCTGGAAAAGCGATGATGGAGCTAGCGAAGATGGGCGGAATCACGCCACTGGTGTTGATTTTGAGTGGCAGATGGGTGGTCTGGCCGCCGTACATGCGCCGACCCACCACGCGTTTAGCGTACTGTACAGGCAGCCGCCTTTGGCCCTGTTCCACGAAGCAGATGCAACCGATCACCGCCACCATCATGGCCACCAGGGCCACAAGGACGAAGATGCTCATCTCGCCCAGACGCACCATCTGGAAGGTGCTGACGATAGCCGAAGGCATACGCGCCACGATGCCAGCGAAGATGATGAGGCTGATGCCGTTGCCGATGCCGCGCTCGGTAATCTGCTCGCCCAGCCACATTATGAATGCGGTACCAGCTGACAGGGTTACCATAATCAGAAGCCTGAAGCCCCAGCCCGGATTGGGCACCACCAGGGCGCCGCCGGGGCTAACCATCTGCTCAAGGCCGATAGCGATGCCCAGGCCCTGCACCAGGGCCAGTACCACCGTGCCATAGCGAGCGTACTGGGTAATTTTCTTGCGCCCGGCCTGGCCTTCCTTCTTGAGTTGAGCCAAATAGGGAATGACCACCGTAAGCAGATCCAGGATGATGCTAGCGCTGATGTAGGGCATAATGCCCAGCGCGAAAATGCTCATCCTTTCAAGTGCTCCGCCGCTGAACATGTCGAACAGGCCCAGCAGGGTGGCCTTGTACTTGGCGAAAAAGGCGGTCAGAGCGTCGGCGTTGATGCCCGGTGTGGGCACGGCGCAACCCATGCGGTAGACCGCCAGCATAAGCAGGGAGAAGAAGACCCTGCGCTTCAACTCGAGAATGCGAGCTATATTGGCGAACCCGGCGACCGCCACCTAGCTTAGCTCCACCGCCCCGCCGGCGGCCTCTACCTTGGCCTTGGCCCCGGCGCTGGCCCGATCCACCTTGACCGTCAGGGCTTTGGATAGCTCGCCCTGGCCCAGAAGCTTGATGGCATCGAAGTGGCCCTTTATCAGGCCAACCTCTGCCAGGCTCTGGGCGTCCACCACACTGCCGGCGTCGAAGCGGTTAAGATCGCGCAGGTTGACCTCGGTGATCTTGAGCCCGAACTTGTTGTGGAAGCCGCGCTTGGGAAGACGGCGCTGCATGGGCATCTGACCGCCCTCGAAGCCAGGACGCACGCCACCGCCGCTACGGGCGTTCTGGCCTTTGTGCCCCTTGCCTGCCGTGCCGCCCTGGCCAGACGCCTGGCCACGACCGATGCGCTTTTTACGTTTTCGCGAGCCGGGAGCCGGCTGCAGCTCGTTAAGCTTCATTGATCACCTGCACCAGGTGCAAAACCTTATTAATCATGCCCCGGATGGCCGGGGTGTCGTTGAGCGTCACAACCTTGTTCATCTTGGTCAGGCCCAACCCCCTAAGGGTATCCTTGTGATTCTGAGGACGGCCGATGCCGCTGCGCACCAATTTAACCGAAAATTTGTCAGCCATGATGATCCCTCGCGATGGCGGTGATGGCGGCCCTTAAGCCCTCACCTCTGCCACCGTCATGTCGCGTTTCTTGGCCACGAACTCCACGCTCCTGAGCTGGCGCAGGCCCTGCAAGGTGGCCTTGACCACGTTATGGGCGTTGTGGGTGCCCAGGCATTTTGTGAGAATGTTGCTCACCCCTGCCGCCTCCAACACCGCGCGCACCGCGCCGCCGGCGATGACGCCGGTGCCGGCCCCTGCGGGCTTGAACAACACCTTGCCCGAGCCGAAACGCCCCTCGATCTGGTGGGGAATGGTGCCACTCACCAAAGGTATGGGGGCCATGTCCCGTTTGGCCTTCTCAATGCCCTTGCGGATGGCCTCGGGCACCTCATTGGCCTTGCCCAGACCTGAGCCCACGCTGCCATGGCCATCGCCGACCACCACCACCGCCGAAAAGGAGAACCGCCGGCCGCCCTTGACGACCTTAGCCACGCGGTTGATGTGCACAACCTTGTCGATGAGCTGCAGTTCGTCCTGCTCTAGCCCTTCTCTTCTTGGTCTACGTCTTTCCAGCAAGGTCCTATTCCTTCACAGTCTTAAAGGTATCCGGGTTGGCCTAAAAGCTCAAGCCGGCCTCGCGGGCCGCCTCGGCCAAGGCCTTGATTCGGCCATGGTAGATGTAACCGTTGCGGTCAAAGACAACCTTGGCGACGCCAGCGGCCTGGCAGGCCTTTGCGATGGCCGCACCCACCTTCTTGGCAGTGGAGACGTTGCCCTTGTGCCCGGCCTCTTGGCGCAACTCGGGGGAGAGACTGCTGGCCGTGGCCAGGGTGACGCCGCGATCGTCATCCACCACTTGGGCGTACATTTGGTTTAGCGACCGGAAGACCGTAAGCCGGGGGCGCTCGGCGGTACCGCGCACCTTACGGCGCACGCGGGCTTTACGCTTGGCCCAGGCCACCTTGGTGGGATTGGTCTTACCCATTGTTAACCTCTATCCTCTAAAGACCAGTGACGGCCTTCTACTTAACGCCGGCCTTGCCCACCTTGCGGCGGATGACCTCGCCAACGAACTTGATTCCCTTGCCCTTGTAGGGCTCCGGCGGCCGGTAGGCTCGAATGGTGGCGCAAGTCTGCCCAAGAAGTTCCCGGTCGATGCCAGTCACAGTCAAGGTGGTGCTCTTTTCCACCGAGGCACTGATGCCTTCGGGAAGCTCGAAAACCACCGGATGGCTGAAGCCCAGGGCCAATTTCAAGGTGGTGCCAGTCACCTCGGCCTTGTAGCCCACGCCGTTGATCTCCATAACCTTGCTAAAGCCGACGCTAACCCCCACCACCATGTTGTTGAGCAGAGTGCGAGAGAGACCCCACAAAGCCTTGCCCTGCTGGTTATGTTCGCGAGGGGTGATCCTTAAGATCCCCTCCTGCTGCTCAATCAGCACCATAGGATGGAACTCGCGCGCCAGCGTTCCCTTAGGACCCTTCACTTCCACCAGCTGGCCATCGACCGTGGCCTGCACGCCGGCGGGCAGATTAACTGGCAGTTTGCCGATGCGACTCATGCTTGACCGCTCCTAATCGCCTTACCAGACCGAGCACACCAACTCGCCGCCAAGCCGCTCTTTGCGGGCCTTGCGGTCGCTCATGACTCCTCGGGGCGTGGACAGAATGCTAATCCCCAGGCCGCTCATGACCTTAGGAATCTCGTCGTGGGACACGTACACCCGGCGGCTGGGCTTGCTAACCCGTTTGATTCCCTCGATCACCGAGATGTTGCCACTGTACTTAAGCTGTATGCGTAAGATGCCCTGTTTGCCGTCCTCGGCCGTCTCGTAACCCAGGACGTAGCCTTCGTTCTTTAAGGCCTGGGCTACTGCGGCCTTCATCTTGGACAACGGGATCTCGACATCGCTATGACGGGCCATGAGGGCGTTGCGCACGCGGGTGAGCATGTCGGCTATGGGATCGTAGATGGACACGTTAGCCCCTCCTACCAGCTGGACTTGATCACGCCGGGGATCTCGCCGCGCAACGACATGTTGCGGAAGCAGATGCGGCATATGCCAAACTTGCGAATGAAAGCCCGCGGACGCCCGCAAATTGGGCAGCGGTTGTAGGACCGCACCTTGAACTTGGGCTTGGCGGCGACTTTGTTCATCATTGCTCTGATGGCCAACTTGAAGCCTCCTAAAAAACTTGCGATCCTAGGACCTAAAAGGCATGCCCAAGAGCGCGAGCAGGGCGCGGCCCTCTTCATCGGTCTTGGCCGTGGTTACTATGGTTATATTCATCCCCTTGATCTTGTCGATTTTGTCGTAATCGATCTCGGGGAAAATGATGTGCTCCTTGATGCCCAGCGTATAGTTGCCGCGGCCGTCGAAGGCTTTTGCGCTGATGCCGCGGAAATCGCGCACGCGCGGGAGGGCCACGTGCATCAGCTTGTCCAGGAAAAACCACATGCGCCCCGCGCGCAAGGTCACCGAGGTACCTATGGGCATGTTCTCGCGCAGCTTGAAAGCGGCGATAGAGCGCTTGGCCCGGTTGATCATGGCTTTCTGGCCGGCGATCAGGGTCAATTCTTCGGCCGCGGCATCCAGTACCTTGATGTTCTGGATAGCCTCGCCCACGCCCATGTTCAAGGTTGTTTTAACAATTTTGGGAACCTCGTTGATGTTTTTATAGGAGAACTGCTCCCTCAGCTGGGGCACGACCTCCATCAGATAATGATCTTTAAGCCTGGCCATTATGGTCTATCCTGTATCTACTGCTGTTGTTGAAGCCGCCTGTTATCAGCCGGCTCGTCCCACGAGCCAATAAGCCCTTGCCCTAGCTTTGGACGTGCTCGCCGCACTTTACGCAGACGCGCACATGCTTACCGTCTTCCAGGATCTTGCGGCCCAGGCGCCGGGGCGCATTGCATTTTTCGCACATCACCATGAGGTTGCTGATGTGCAGGGGGCTTTCCTTTTCCAGGATGCCGCCTTGGTTCTTGCCCGCGGGCTTGGTGTGGCGCTTAATCATGTTGATTTTCTCCACGATTACGCGCTCTTTTTCGGGAACGACTTTCAGCACCTTGCCGACCTTACCTTTTTCGCGCCCGGCAATGACCATCACCCGATCGTTCTTCTTTATATTTAACTTAGGCTTCATGCTCTCACCTACAGCACTTCCGGAGCCAGAGAAACGATCTTCATGAAGTTGCGCGCCCTAAGCTCCCTGGCCACGGGGCCGAAGATGCGGGTGCCGATAGGCTCCCGGGCCGCGTTGATCAAGACCGCGGAGTTGTCATCGAACTTAATGAAGGTGCCGTCGGCACGGGCCACTTCCTTGGCGGTACGCACCACCACGGCCTTCATCACGTCGCCCTTTTTCACCTTGGAGTTAGGCAGAGCCTCCTTGACCGAGACAACAATGATGTCGCCCAGGCTGGCGTAGCGCCTTTTGGAGCCGCCCAACACCTTTATGCAATACAGCCTCTTGGCGCCCGAGTTGTCCACGGCCAGGAGGTTGGTCTCCGGCTGGATCATGGTATCCGCTCCTTATGGGGCCACTTAGGCCACCCGCTCCAAAACCTTGCTGACCCGCCAACGCTTATGGCGGCTCAACGGCCGGCTCTGCCTGATCAACACAGTGTCACCCACCTTGCACTCGTTCAACTCGTCGTGGGCGGCAAACCGATTGCGGCGGCGCACGTACTTCTTATAGACGGGGTGCTTGACCAGGCGTTCCACCTGCACCACTACCGTCTTGTCCATCTTGTCACTGACCACCACACCCGTAAGCGTCTTGGTATTCCCGCGTGCTTTTTCTTCCATGGAACCCGCTCTTACCTAACCTTAGGGGGCCCTTACTGGGCCAGTTCCTTTTGGCGAATCACTGTCATCACCCGGGCGATGTCCCTCTTGATCTCGGGAAGTCGCATAGGGTTGTCCAGCTGCCCGGTGGCGTGCTGGAATTTCAAGTTAGACTGCTCATCCTTGAGATCCGCCAACTTGCGCGACAGCTCTTCCAGCCCCAACTCATTTATCTCGTTGGGCTTCATGGCTCTAGCTCCTCTCCAAAATCCGGGTGCCGAAGGACAGCTTGTGGCTAGCCAGGCGCAGGGCTCCCCGGGCTACCTCGGGGGTGACGCCATCGATCTCGTAGAGGATGCGTCCCGGCCGCACCACCGCTACCCAACCCTCGGGAGCGCCCTTGCCCTTGCCCATGCGGGTCTCGGCAGGCTTTTTGGTGAAGGGCTTGTCCGGGAAAACCCGGATAAAGACCTTGCCACCACGCTTGATATGGCGGGTGATAGCGATACGGGCCGCCTCGATCTGGTGGTTGGTCATCCAGCCACGGTCCAGGGCCTGTAGCCCAAACTGACCGAAGTTCAGATCGTTGCCCGTCAAGGCCTTACCGCGCATACGACCCTTCATCACCTTGCGGTATCTAACTCTTTTGGGTGCCAGCATGCTGATGCCGCCCTTTCCGGTTGCCTTTAGGCCTAGACGGCCTGGTTCTGGGAGGCGCCGCCGTCCAAAACTTCGCCCTTAAAGATCAGGACCCGCACCCCGATTATCCCGTAGGTGGTACGCGCCTCGGCGAAGCCGTAGTCGATGTCAGCGCGCAAGGTGTGCAGGGGCACGCGCCCTTCGCGATACCATTCGCAACGGGCCATTTCGGCGCCACCCAGACGCCCAGCGCACTGGATACGGATGCCTTGGGCACCAAATTTCATGGCGCTGGTCACAGCCCGCTTCATGGCCCGACGGAAGGCGATGCGGCGCTCCAGCTGGCTCATTACGTTCTCGGCCACCAATTGGGCCTCGATCTCGGGTTTACGCACCTCATGGATGTCCACCATGACCTCGCGCTTTATCTGCCGTTCCAACTCCTTTTTCACCGCCTCGATCTCAGCGCCCTTCTTGCCGATTACAATGCCAGGGCGCGCGGTGTGGATGCGAATCTTGGCCTTGTTGGCGGCACGCTCGATCTCTATCTTGGCTATGCCGGCGTGGTGGAGCTTCTTCTTAAGGAACTTGCGGATTTTGTAGTCTTCAAACACCAGCGCCGGGTAGTCCTTGCTGGCGAACCACCTGGAATCCCAGGTTTTGATCACGCCCAGCCTGAAGCCAATGGGATGAGTTTTCTGTCCCAAACCAAGTCTCCTTCTAGCACTCGGCCACTACCACCGTGATGTGGCTGCTGCGTTTGCGGATGATAAAAGCCCGGCCCATAGCCCGAGGCCGCCACCGTTTCTGGGTAGGCCCCTCGTCCACGTAAGCCTGCTTGATTATCAGCTTGTCAACGTCCACGCCGGGACGCTGAGAGGCGTTGGCCACCGCCGAGTTGATCACCTTTAGAAAGAGCCCCGCGGCCTTCTTGGTGGTGAACTTCAGCTTGTTCACGGCCTCGTCCACCTTTAGCCCGCGAATGGCATTAGCCACCAAGCGAGCCTTGCGCGGTGAGATGTGCAGGAATTTTGCTTTGGCAAGAGCTTCCATGATCTACCTACTTCTTGCCCTTCACTTTGCCCTTCTTGTCGCCGGCGTGGCTGAAGAAGGTCCTGGTGGGAGCGAACTCGCCCATCTTGTGTGCCACCATGTTCTCGGTCACGAACACCGGGATGAACTTCTTGCCGTTGTGTACGGCGAAGGTTAATCCCACGAAGTCGGGCATGATGGTGGAACGCCGACTCCAGGTCTTAATAACCTTGCGGCTACCCGTGGCCTGGGCCTGCTCAACCTTGCGGCCCAGAGATTCGTCGATGAATGGTCCTTTACGCAGACTACGCGGCATCTTTCACGCTCCTACTTTTGGTAGCGCCGGCGCACGATGAAATGATCGGATGGCTTCTTGCGCCGCGTACGGAAGCCCTTGGCAGGCTGACCCCAGGGACTGACCGGGTGACGACCGCCGCTGGATTTGCCCTCGCCGCCACCCATGGGGTGATCGACGGGGTTCATGGCCACGCCGCGCACGCGGGGGCGCTTGCCCAGCCAACGGGCCCGGCCGGCCTTGCCCAGGCTAACGTTCTCGTGCTGCTCATTGCCCACCTCGCCCACGGTGGCACGGCACTTGAAATGCACCCGGCGCATCTCGCCGCTGGGTAATTTCAAAGTGGCGTACCCCCCCTCCTTGGCCATGAGCTGGGCATAGGTGCCGGCTGAGCGAACCATCTGTCCACCGCCGTTGATCTTCATCTCCACGTTGTGCACGTGGGTGCCCAGCGGCATATTTTCCAGCGGCAGAGTGTTGCCGGGCCGGATGTCGGCCTTCTCGGAGCTCAAGACCTCATCGCCCACCTGAATACCCTTGGGCGCCAGGATGTAGCGCTTCTCGCCGTCGGCGTAAAATAAGAGCGCGATATTGGCGCTGCGGTTGGGGTCATACTCCACGCTGGCCACCCGTGCGGGAATGTCCAGCTTTTCCCGCCTGAAGTCGATGACGCGGTACTGGCGCTTGTGCCCACCGCCCTTATGGCGCGCGGTTATGCGGCCATGGGCGTTGCGGCCGCCGGTCTTGCGCAGGGGCTCCAGCAGGTTCTTTTCGGGCTCGGTGCGGGTGACCTCCTCGCGCACCAACTGAGTGGCGAAGCGGCGGCCCGGCGAGGTCGGCTTAAATTTTTTAATGGCCATAGGAACGTCTCTCTCTCACACTCGCTTACCGCTAGGCATTAGACCCCTTCGAAGAACTCCACGCTCTGGCCGGGGGCCAAAGTCACGTAGGCCTTCTTCCAGTCACTGCGCCTGCCGAGAATGCGGCCTATGCGCTTTTTCTTGCCCTCGCAGTTGACCGTGCGAACCTTGAGCACCTTAACTTTGAACACCAGCTCGACGGCTTGACGTATCTCCACCTTGTTGAAGCGGCGGTCCACGTCAAAGACTAACTGATTGTTCGCTTCCTTGGCCAGCGTGCTCTTCTCGGTTATGAGCGGGCGACGGACTACTTGACGCAAGTCCTTCACGACAGCGCCTCCTCGATTCTCACCACCGCCGGCTCCAGAAGCAGCAGGCGATCATAGCGCAGTATGTCGTAGACGTTAAGCCCCTCGACCCGCAGAACCTTGATCTTGGGCACGTTGCGGCTGCTTTTTTCCAAATGCAAATCCGGCCCGGCGGTGACGATTAGTGCGTTATTGGTGGCAAAGCGCCCCAAGACCTCCACAAAGGCCTTCGTCTTGATCTCGCTCAGGTCGAAATCGCGCAACACGGTGAGCTTCTCTTCCTTGAGCTTGTCGGACAGGGCCACCTTGAGGGCTGCCTTCTTCACCTTCTTGGGCAGAGTGTAGCTGTAGTCCCGAGGTTTAGGGCCGAAGGCTACGCCACCGCCCCGCCATAGGGGGCTTCGCCTGCTGCCCGAGCGCGCCCGGCCGGTGCCCTTCTGGCGCCAGGGCTTCTTGCCTCCGCCGCGCACTTCGTGCCGGCTCTTGGTGCAGGCGTTGCCCTGGCGACGTTTGGCCAGCTGCCAGACCACCACTTCGTGCAACAGGTAAGGCTTGATCTCGGCGCCGAAGACCGCTTCCGACAGCTCGATCTCCCCTACCTTTTGCATATTTGCGTTGTATACCTCAACCGTAGGCATTTTGCTCACCTGTCGGGTGTGGCCGCTTTAGGCCTTTTCCAGGGTGACGATATCGCCGTTGGCGCCGGGAACGGCGCCCTTGACCAGCACTAAGTTCATGTCCGGCCGCACGTCGACCACCTTAAGGTTGCGGACCTGCCGCTGCTTGTTGCCGTGTTGCCCCGGCATCTTCTTGCCCGGCACGACCCGAGAGGGGTAGGCGCTGGCGCCGATGGAGCCAGGGGCGTCGTGGGTTGTGCAACCATGGGTCTTGCGGCCGCCGCTGAAGTTGTGGCGTTTGACCACGCCGGTAAAGCCGTGGCCTTTGCTGGTACCCGTAATGTGCACCTTGTCGCCCACCGCGAACATCTCGGCGGTTATCTGCTGTCCCACTTGGAGGCCAGCGTCCTCGGCCACCTTGAATTCCTTCAAAATAGCCAGGGGCTTCGAACCGCCTTTCTTGAAGTGCCCGGTGAGCGGTTTGTTGACCCGGCTGGCCTTCTTTTGGCCGAAGCCCAGCTGCACCGCTGAGTATTGTTCGCGCTTGGGAGTTTTGACCTGCACCACTGTGCAAGGCCCAACCTCCAGCACCGTGACCGGTACCGCGCGGCCTTCTTCCATGAACAGGCGAGTCATACCCACCTTTTTACCGATCAAACCCTTTAACATGACCGTAACCCTCGCCCAAGCCTAGAGCTTGATCTCGACGTCCACTCCGGCGGACAAGTCAAGTTTCATCAGGGCGTCCACCGTCTGTTGGGTGGGCTCCAGGATGTCCAAGAGACGCTTGTGAGTCCGGATCTCGAACTGCTCACGGCTTTTCTTATCGATGTGCGGCGAACGCAGCACGCAAAATTTGTTGATAACCGTTGGCAGGGGTATAGGTCCCGCCACCTTAGCCCCAGTGCGACGCGCAGTCTTCACGATCTCCGCAACCGATTGATCCAGCAGCGTATGATCGTAGGCCTTCAACCGAATGCGGATCTTCTGATTCGTTATCATGAGGAAACTCCCGCACTGTATTTGCAGACCGGCCCTCGGGCCGGTCAGGGGCCTAT
>CBCOTF020000037.1:0-1244 GCA_965112955.2 Desulfarculales bacterium | reverse complement strand
GGCCTGTCCGGTGCCCAGATGCTTGCGCTGGTGGTAGACGTCCCTGATCCAGCACGCTAGGATCGCATGGATGCCCCGCATGGTGTCGCCCTTGAAGCCGGAAAGAACCTGGGACCTAACGGTGCGGAAAAATCTTTCGATCTTGCCCCTACCCTGGGGCACGCAGGGCGGTGAGCGGACCAGGGCGATGCCCCGGGAAAGCGGTGATCTTTTCCAGATGCTGGGAACGCGGAAGACGGGGCTGTTGTCGAGGTCGGGCTTGCGTGGTAGCCCCCGTTTGAGCAGGGCCTGGCGCAAGGCCTGTAGATAATAAGTGGCCAGGCCCTCGTAGAGGCAAAACTCGGCGTGGGCGATCAGGCGGCTCATGTCGTCGGTGAAGGCGAAGAGGTAAGTCTCACGCCGTTTGTCGCCCACCAGGGGCATCGGCCCATGTATGGTGTCACTCTGCCAAATGTCGTTAGGCAGCTCGGCCTCGAAGCGCCTGCTGTCGACAGGTGGGGCGACCTGCTTGCCCATCAGCCCCTGCTGGTGCAGGAAGCGGTAGACGATGGGCGCCTTGAGAATCACGTCGAGCGAGGTCAAGCGTCGGCTCATCATCTCGTTGATGAGGTAGTCACTAGCGCAGTGGGCAGTTCCCTGCGCAGGCTGACCAGGGCCTGGGCGGTGTCCTCGTCCAAGGCCCTGCTGCTGCCCCGGTCATTCCTGCCCATGGGGTAGAGGAATTCCAGCTTGCCGCCGCCCTGGCGGTAGAGCCTGACCCATCTCAGGATGGTGGAGCGCGACAGCCTGGTGCGGTTGGAGAAGGGGGTTTGCACCACTAGGCGCACTTGTCAATTAGTAACCTTTTTCGTTTACCACGCTCCATGTAATCCCTGGCAAAAAAGTCGCTGATGACGCCGAAACGGAAGGTGGCTATCCGTTTTTTTTGGTTCTCGTCCATGTCGCTCCTCCATGGGAATGTTTCGCCCATATGTAGACCGAGGGGCCGTGCCAGGACAACGGCACCCTTGGATAGGTGGCTCAGGGAGGAAAAGGGCTCTCCCTTTGCGCCGACCGACTGCCCGCGGCCACTGAATCAATCGAAGGCCCTAAGCTGATCGCCCGACCAGCTGGACCCATGGTATAGGTTCATCTGACGCAGCAGGCCCTTGAGCCAGTGGCGCTGGTGGGAGCGCGGCGGGCCCCAGGGTCCCATCTACCCCGGGCTAGCTTATTGGAAAAGTTTTGCCGAATAGTTTCCTCCG
>CBCOTF020000036.1:0-1025 GCA_965112955.2 Desulfarculales bacterium | reverse complement strand
CACTAACTTTAAACCTATATACAGTATTTTTGGCGAGGAAGAAAGGCCAAGTGATTAATTTTCCCAGAACAACAGGAAGAGAGGGTTTTTGCCCGACTACCAAAACATGAAAAGGGGTTGCCCCAACCATCAGGCCAATCTGGACGCTTGCACCTGTTCCTACTCCTCCTGCGACAAGCAGGGCCTGTGCTGCCAATGCGTGGCCTATCACCGCAAAATGCGGCAAATCCCCGGGTGCTTCTTCAGCCCTGAGGACGAACGCACCTATGACCGGTCCTATGCCAAGTTCTGCGGCGACAGCTGTTAAACTGCACTATCCCGCGGACCCGGTGTACATGGACCAACGTCACGACTTAACCGATGCCATCAACCTGCTGGCCGATCTGACCGAGGCCTTCACAGCGGCGCTTTTTTTACGCGAGCACGGCGGCCAGAACCTCAAGGCCGTGGCCTGGTACACGCTGAGCCGCTCCTTTCGCGCCGAGGCGCCCATCGGCCCCGGCGAGGGGCTGGTGGGCTACGTCATCAAGTCCGGCCACATCGTAGACGTGGACCGCTACCAGCAGGGGGCTACGGCCACCCGTCTCTACGACGAGGACGAAGGCATCAAGGCCTTCCTGGCTATGCCAGTGGGCGAGGTTGGCGTGCTGGTCGTGGATACCAAGAACCGCCAGGTTTTCGGCGAGCGCGAAAAAAAGGTCGTGCGCGACTTCGCCAAGTTCTTCAATCATCTAGTCATGCACCAGGAAACCAGCAGCCGCGAGGTCATGTATGGCCGCATCCTGGATTTGCTCTACGATATCGAAAACGCCACCACGGCCTTCGGCGATCCCCGCGACTACTACGCCCAAGCTTTGGACGCCGGCCGGCGCTATATCGGTCTGTCCATGGGTTTTCTGTGCCTGCTGCACCCTGGGCGCAAGCAGTTCACGGTGGAGGCGGTGGGAGGTCCATCCCTGAGCACCCTCCGGGGGCGCTCCTTCCCGGTGAGCCAAGGCCTGGTGGGCTGGGTGCTTCGAGAAATG
>CBCOTF020000035.1:0-8669 GCA_965112955.2 Desulfarculales bacterium | reverse complement strand
CACCGCCTGGCGGCTCAAGGAGATGCTGCGCTGGATCAGAAAGGCCATCTCTGTAAGGGCCTGTCCAGTGGCGCACCACCCACTTCACCCGCCATGCTAGGAAGGGCATAGCGCTTGACACCAAAACACTGGCCCCGGTTCTCAAGGCGCTCATGACTTTGGAAGAGCATGCCCATCTGATCCTAAGCCGCTGGACCTCCAACCATTCCAACGCCCGCCTGGAGGGGCTTAACGACATCTTCCAGGCCGCCAGGGCAAGCGCCAGAGGCTATCGTAATGTCTTTACCTTTATGGCTATGCTTTATTTTATAGCCGCGCCACAGGGAAAATTCATCAACTTCCACAGTTAACGACGAAGAACCATTTAGTTTGTGCCGTTTTTGCGAGGACGTGGCTGTTTACATTCACGGCTATGGTAATCAATGGCGGCGATCTTTTTGATTAATGACAGTTGTTGACGCTGGGGGGTGGCAATAATCGAGGTGGACATATCCGGATTCGGGTGGGTCAGGCTTGAGCATCTGATCCTGGATTACAACGGCACTCTCGCCTTGGACGGCGAGCTGTCACTCGGGGTGGAGCCGCTGCTGGCGGCCCTGGCCCCCAGCCTAAACCTGCACGTTGTCACCACCCACAACCATGACACCGCGGCCCAGCGCCTGGTCCTTCTGTTCTGCCAGGTCCACCTTTTGGGTCCGGGCGACGAAATCCAGGCCAAGCTGCAGTACGTGCGGCAATTGGGCGAGTTTTCCTGCGTCTGCCTGGGCAACGGCCGCAACGATTCATGCTGTAAGAGGCGGATCTGGGCATCGCGGTGCTGGGGCCGGAGGGCGTGGTCCAGGCGGCGCTAATGGCTGCCGACCTGCTAGCGCCGGGCATTGTGGTGGCCCTGAAACTGCTACTCCATCCCCAGCGCCTGCGTGCGGGGCATCCTGCGTTCCGGCGGCTAGGGCACACTGGTTCACGCGACCGCACCTATATCTTCTCGGGGTGTGGCCTTGGCGCGGCCCGGCAGGTTTAGCGACGGGACGCTGACCCAGCGCGCGGTGATCAGCGCGTTCCTGCGATAGGGTGGTCTAGCAGCGTCTGGGCGTTCCTGGTCTGGTCGCGGGGAGACAGCGTCAAATCTACCAGACCGATCTCGTCCTCGATGGTGGTGAAGAAGGCCAGGCTGCCGTCGCGCCTGGGCGGGGGGTGCACGGTCATCACCTCCCCAGCCAGGCGCACCGGCGCGCCGCGGGCCAACGCCTTAAGGTCCTAGGCGGTGATGAAGCCTCACTGGCGCAGCCAGGGGCGCAGTACGGCCAGGGAGTGCTGGCTGACGTTGAGACTCAGCAAATGGCGTTCACTATAGAATTTGCGCCGATTCTCCCTCCAATCCATCAGGCCGCCTATGTGGTTCGACCGCAGTGAAGCTTGCGCAGGGCCGTCCAGGGCTCCGGCCTGGCCCAGGGCTTCCATTTGGGCACGGTTTAAGCGGGGTTGCCCCTGGCCAGGTCGAAGAGCTCCTGAAAGGGACTTTCCTGGTCGCGGGCCTCCAATATCTTGGCCACCCCGGTTGGCCCCATGTCCCGGATCACAATTAGGGGCGCCCGGATGGCTCGGCCCTCCAAGGAGTAGAGGTCGCGGCTTAAGTTTATGTCGGGGGCCAGGATGGCTGAGCCCTGGCGCCTAGCCTCGTTGAGCAGCATCCTGGGCGAATAACCCCCACGTAGCTGGCGTTCAAAAGGCCCAGGCAACAAAATTCCGTGGGATAATGGGCGCGCTGCCAGGCCGACTGATAGGCAATAAAGACAAAACGCCGTGGCGTGGGCCTTGGGGAAGCCATAGGAGACGAAGGACTAGAACTTAGTCCCACAACGAGCCATGAAGTGGGCGCGCGTGGACTGAAATTGGGTAGGCGTAGGGTCATAGCCCGGCGCAAGCCGCCAGCCTGGCTGTAGCTTAGCCCGGCCAGGGCGTGGGCGATCTTGACACCTGTTCCGGGGAGACCATCCCCTCAGGGTTTCTTTCAGAAGGGGCTCCAGTTAGGGGATGGGCGTAAACTACCAGGTGGCGGCCGGCGTGACGCTCCACGTAGGGGGTGGTTGACCAAGTCCGCGCGCATGGGGCCAGGGCGGAATAGGCTTATCTCCACGATGAGATCGTAGAAGCGCTGTGGTTCCAGGCGGCCCAACAGCCCCCGCGCCCCAGGGACTCCACCTGGAAGATATCCAGGGTGTCGGTGGAGCAGAGCAGTTCGTAGACCGTCGGGTCGTCCAGGGGCACTCGCTCCAGATCCAGCGTCTGCCTGGCTCGCGCCAAGGCCTCTAGCGAGGCGGTGATGGCTGAATGTCTGCGCAGGCCTAAGAGGTCCATTTTGATCAGCTCCGGGGCCTCCACGTCGTCCTTGTCTAATTGCACCACGGGTAACCCATGGGCTAACACAGCTCCACCGGCACCAACTCTTCCAGGGGATCGATGGCCACGCCATCCAGGTGCAACGGGAGTTGACGCGGTAGGCCGGAAATGTCCGCGGCCAGGGCCAGTAGTGGGGGATGAAGTCAGTGAGCGCTTCGGCCAGCTCTCGGCTGTCGCCGCCGGTCAGGTAAAGCTCGCGGATTGCCGAGCGCGCCTGGGCGATGGACACCGTAGCCATCATGTGCGAATTTCGTTTCAAGCGGCCCACCGATTCCACAGCAAGTGGGCCACCCATCCCATGGGATGTGGGCCATTTGGAGTAGTAGGCGACGTTGGGTAACATTTGCTTGGTTATGCTACGCCGCTCCAACACGGAAGGCGCAGATGCCGGCGGAGAGGTTATCTATGCGTAAGATCAAGGATTGACTTCAATTGAAGCACGAGACCAGCTATGGCAACCGGGACATTGCCAAGAGTTGCGGGATAGGGTCGAACCGCGCGCTCCTGTCTGTCGTGGCCCCCCACCACCAACATGGATGAGACGCAGTTTGAGCAGCTGCTCTTTCCACTTCCACCCATACCCGTCTACGGTTTTTCGCCCGGAGCCTGACTGGTCCCAGGTCCATCAAAAGCTGAGGCGCAAGGGTATGACCCTGGCGCTGCTATGGGAACAATACAATGCGGTCCATGCCTTGGGCTACCAATAAAGCTGGTTTTGCGAGCGTTACCGGGAATGGTCGGGCAAGCTGGAGCGAATCATGCGCCAGGAGCAACGGGACGTGGTGGTCCCCTGGCGGGTGAGATTAGGGCGGCCCAGATCTTCGTGGCGGTTCTGGGCGTCAGCAGCTATCCTTTTGTCGAGGCCACGTGGACCCAGGGTCTGCCCAACTAGATCGGCTCCCACCAGTGGATCTTCCAGTTTTTTGGCGGGATGACGGAGTTGATGGTGATCAACAACCTCAAGTCAGGGGTAAGCAAGGCTTGCCGCTACGAGCCCGACATCAACCCGACCTACCAGGAGATGGCCGCCCACTACGGCACGGCGGTTTTGCCCGTTCGGATACGAAAATCTTGTGACAAGGTCAAGGCCGAGGTGGGGATGCAACTGGTGGAAAAGTGGATACTGGCCGCCCTGCGCAAGAGGTCCTTCTTCAGTCTGGCTGAGCTCAACCAGGCGATCCGTGGGCTTCTAGACCGGCTCAACAACCGGCCTTTCAAGAAGCTGCTCGGCAGCCGGCACTCCATGTACGAGTCCCTGGACAAACCAGCGCTTAAAAACCTCTGCCCGCTACGGCCTACCAGTATGCCCAATGGAAGAAAGCCAAGGGTTACATCGATTACCACGTGGAGGTGGACCGCCACTACTACTCGGTCCCCCACCAATGGTTGGGCAAGAAGCTGGACATCCGCTACACGGAGCGCACGGTGGAATGCTTCCATAAGGGCCAGCGGGTGGCCAGCCACCGTCATATTCTGGGGCAAAGAGGCTTCACCACCTTGACTGAACACATGCCCCGCTCTCACCAGGAGCACGCCAAGTGGGCCCTCGAAAGAATCACCAATTGGACACATAAAATCGGCTAGGCCACCGCCAAGCTGGCCAAGGGGATCATGAGCTGGCTGGCGCATCCCCAGCAAGGCTTCAGGGCCTGCCTAGGCCTGGTCTCCCTGGTCAAGAAACATGGTGAGGCGCGAGTGGAGGCCGCCTGCCTGAGGGCCTTGGCCTATGGGGCCTTCCGCTCCAAGAGCGTAGAGCGCATCATCGACAAGGAACTGGACAAAGCGCCTTCGCTGACGCTGGCCCCGGGAGCCAGTCCCATCCTTCACCCCAACATCCGCGGAGCCGACTACTTCTTGACCACCCAAGGAAGGAGCCATGCTGATTAATCCTATCCTGAACAAGCTCCCCGCCCTGGGGCTGGAAGGCATGCTCAAGGCCCTAAATGAACAACTGAATACCCCCGGAGGCCCAGGAACTGGGCTTCGAGAAAAGACTAGGCCTGATGGTGGACAGAGAAGCCACCCACAGAGAAAATCGCCGGCTCAAAAACAGGCTGGCCAAGGCCAAGCTCCGGCATGACGCCTGCCTGGAGGACATCGACTACCGGCAAAGGCGCGGCATGACCCTAGCCTCATGGGGACGGCAGCTATCAAAAGATGATCGTCTCCAATTCCAAGACCAACCTGCTCATTCTGGACGACTGGGGGCTGGAGGAACTGTCACGGGAGCATAGCCTGGATATGCTCGAAGTCCTGGAAGATCGGCTGCAGCTGAGGATCTACCATCGTCACCGCCCAAGTGCCCGTGGACCAGTGGCACGAAACCATCAGCAATTCCACCCTGACCGGTGCCATCCTCGATCGCTTAATTCATAACACCTATAATATAAACTTGAAAGGAGCGTTCATAAGAAAAAAGCTGACAAGCTTGATCGGCGACAAGACCCCTGCGGCATAATGCAGACACCAGCAGCGCGGTGCCCCGGCCATACGGCCCACATCACCGGATTAGGTGGCCCTCTTCAAATGGAAGGCATGCCCCACTTCCCTGGAATCTGGATTTGACCCCGCCCAAGTCCATTTTGGACAGGATTTGGACCACGTAGAGCTGGATCATCCGCCAAAGCCACATGTTGCTGACCCCGATGATGCGGGCTGCAGCTGGCACGGGCATCTCCCGCACCAGGGTCATGACCACCTGCTCGAACAGCAAGGTGAACTGGCTGCCCTCGCGGTCCAGGGCATCTTGACCTATTTGGTCCCGTGGTCGAGGCAGTTCACCCGGGGGCCCCGGGTGGTTACGTAGCAATAATGCTGAAAAAATTTGAGATGTGGTACTTTGACTTCTTTCGCCCTTTTGTATTAGAAGGATTTACCCTCTTAAGTTCTTGTATAACTCCTGGCGGTAGTTGCTCATACACAAACTTTTTTGTCAGTTTGCCTGCATAGCGTGGTCCCTTGGGGGCACCAATCTTTTTTTGCCCGACTGGGGGATAGGGCCACTTCCACAGCCTAAACATGTGGAGGTAAAAATCATCAGGGAATCTTTGCGCCCAAGGAAGCAATTCAGGGTTGATATAAGCCGCGAGAATCTTTTGCAGCTCTTCCTTGCCTCTATCCGTTTGGTAGCCCGTAGCCTCATCAATAAGGGCTATTATTCCTACATGAGCAAGCCCCCTCATTAATATGTCAGCTTGGGCCGCTACATGCATCTGGGTATCATGCAATACCCCGGCGTCTCTGGCCTTAAGCCACACTTCGCATACCTCATGGAAGCGGTTAGCTTCTAGCCCGTTATCTCTGAAGGAGTCATGGACGGTTTCATAAACGATTGGGCTTTTTAGCGCCGAGGCAAAAGAATCGTCAATAAAGAGTGTTAGGTTATTTGCTGACACGTAAAGAGGCAACTTGGCGCTGGGATCTTCTTGTTGTTTTTTCCTTCTCCAGTGGGCGCTGCCTCTGCTCATCCCGAAGGCCTTCATAACACCGCGTTCAGAAATCAGCCTAGTGCCATCCTCTAAGACAGCGCAAGGCAAATTTACTTCTCCTATTTTGAGAACCCCTTCTTTAATAGCTTTGGGAATATTGTCTTTCATGCTTGTACCCCCAATCCTCGGGCATGAAGGTTTTGATGCGGATATAGCCAGAAAATTCATCGGTAATGAGTGTGGCATTCTTAATGTCAACATGGCTGCGGACCAAGGCCGATAGCATTTTGGAGTGTAAAGCCCCCTTCTTGCGGTACCTCGGCCACTCTTTGAAGTATCCCCGTGACCAGGGCCGCCCTTGTGCGGCTTCCCGCCAATGTAAGTTTCATCCATTTCAACCAGGCCAGTTAATAGCTCCCGTTGGTGAGCCTGGTTCATGGCTTCCCTGATTTTCATACTGATCCGCCAGGCCGTGTCCTTATTCACTTCCAGGTCACGGGCCAACTGGCGCGAAGAGATGCCTTTCTTCACGTTCAGAATCAGGCTTACTGCCAGAAACCACTTTTGAAGGTCAAGATGGGTATGGTGGAAGATGGTGCCCACGGTCACTGAATAGCTGGTGTTGCAACTATTACAATGATACCGGCGCTTGCCGTCCTTCTGGGGGCTGGCATTGGTGGAATGGCAGTATGGGCAGGTTGGCTTGTTATGCCAGTGGACTTGTTCAAAATGGTCTATACAGTCCACCTCAGAGGGGAACTGCTTTTAAACTTGTATGATGTTCATAACCTCTACCCCTTTCTGGGACAAAGATTAGAATGCTCCCCATATCCTATCCTGTTAAGCATTTTTTCTACCTTAATCTGGGACATTCCGTTATTTTTTAACCCCCACCGCCGGCAGAGAGCGTAAGAAGCCACTAAATCAGGGTAGCTTGCCGCGTCACACTCCTACGAGGATGCTTCTCGCAATGACAGCTATGGCTAAATTTGGCCAAGGAATGAAGCTGGTTTCAACATCTCAGCCTAACCACAGCGTTTCCACGGGAGTCTCAAGGCAGGTTAGGGGACGGCTTCAGCCTATCCGTTTATGGCAGCCGAGGCACTCGGCCCCAGTCGCACCACGGCGGCCAGGGCCAGAGCGGCTGTCTCGGCGCGCAAGACCACCGGCCCCAGGCCGCAGGCGATGAAGCCGGTGACCTGGGCCGCAGCGACCTCCTCGGGAACCAAACCTCCCTCGGGCCCTATTAGGCCCCAGACCTCGGCAGCCCCGGGGCGAGCGGCCAGGGCCTGGGCCAGGCTAGTCTGGCGCTCGTCCTCGTAGAGCATAATTTTGAGCGCCCCCAACGGCGCCTGGGCCAGCACCTGGGCTAGGGGGATGGGATCGTGAAATCGTGAGGCCTGGACCGCCCCGCACTGTTTGAGGGCCTGACTCGCCAGGCGCTGCCAGCGCCCGCGCTTGGCCGCTGGGTCGCCAGCCTTAGGCACCGTACGTGGCCCCAGGAAGGGGCGCACCTCGTCCACGCCCAGCTCGCAGAGTTTGACGGCCAACAGTTCCATGGCCGGGGCTTTCAGGAGGCCAGGGCAGAGCACCAGGTGGGGCAGGGGCGGGGCGTGATGCAGCACCTCCAGCACCTGGCAGGCCACGCTGGATTTGTCGCAGCGGTTGATCAGCGACCGGGCTTGACCGCCCTGGCCGTCCAACAGCCAGACCTCGTCGCCGGGTCTTAGGCGCAGCACCTGGTGGGCGTGGGCCGCCTCTTCGGGGGCCAGTTCCACCTCCGCAAGGTCCAGGTCGCCGGGCGCCACCAGAAAGCGCCGCCGGCTCAAGCCCTCACCCCATCACCAGGCCGGCCCAGCCGGCCAGGGAATCCTGCTCCAACAGACCAAGTCCCTGGGCCTCCAGGGCAGCGCGAACGGCCTCTATCCGCATGACCAAGAACCCCGAAACAATCAGCTCGCCGCCGGGGGACAGGCGGGCGGCCAGGGCCAGGGCCTGCGCTTCCAGGTCTTTGGCCGTTAGGTAGGCCACGATCAGGGGAAAGCGCTCCTCAATCTGCTCCAGAGGAGTGTCGCTCACCTCTAAGCGCCCTTCCAGGCTGTTCAGCCGGGTGTTGTGTTCCGTGGCGGCCACCGCTTCGGGGTCCAGGTCGATGGCCAGAGCGTTAGATCCGCCGAAGAGCAGAAAGGCCAGGGCCAGGATGCCGGTGCCGCAGCCCACGTCCAAGAGGCGCGGCGGCAAGAGGTCGCGCTCGGCCAAGCGCTCCAGGCGGGCCAAGCATAGGGTGGTGGACTCGTGCTGGCCGGTGCCGAAGGCCTGGCCGGGGTCGATGGTCACTACTTGCTGCTCGGGGCCGGGCTCGGCCTTTTCCCAGGGTGGGGCCACCACCAGCCCCCGGGTCACCGCCCGGGGTTTGAAGTGCTTCTTCCAATTTTGGCCCCAGTCCTCGCCGGGCAGATCCTGGAAGCTGACCAGCACCTCCTGGCCCGCCTCCTGCCCCAATTCCCAGGCGTAGCGTGTTAGCGTGGCCTTCTGAGCCGCCAGGTTGCCGCCGGCGGGCAAAAAGCCCTTGACTTGCACGGGGCTGGGAGGGTCGACGAAGTCGTCCACCTCCACCCCTCGGCCGGTGAGGGTAATCAAAAAATCGGCGGCGGCTTCGGCCTGGGGCTCGGGGGCCAGGATGATGACCTCTATCCAGGCGGGAGTTTTGGGCAGACCGGGGGTTTGGGTCATGGCTATCTCTCGTGGCCAAGGGTTTGCGCCTGATGGGCGACCAGAATAAAGTATAATTATAATTATAATATCATGTAGGCGGCAAAGCCATCCATGGCTAAGCCGGCC
>CBCOTF020000034.1:0-3272 GCA_965112955.2 Desulfarculales bacterium | reverse complement strand
CACCAATGCCACTCATAACGACTTAGAAGCACCTACTTTCCGCCCCGGCTGTATTGGCGCCGGTACCCACCGCGGAGCCATGCTGGACGGGAGAATAATACCTTGCAGGGCCCTCGGGCATACGCTATTGTTACGGTGGTTCCGTTGGCTAGAAGTTGCCGTAATTACAAGGTTTGGTGGCCGCGGATCAGACATAAGCACATGCAGGACCGACCTATCAGGAGAGATGACCGAGAGGCCGAAGGTGCTCGCCTGCTAAGCGAGTGTAGGGTCATACAGCTCTACCGAGGGTTCGAATCCCTCTCTCTCCGCCACATTTAGATCCCGCACAGACGCGGCCCGGGCATAACATCTGGGTTTTATGTTTTTTTTAAGCTTCGCCATTCCCGTCGCCGTCAGGCGACACCCGGAGGCCTTTTGCTCTTCGCTCAGATTGTGGCCTTCATCTTGGTCATGGCTGTCTTTGAAGCCTATCGACCCGGAGCACCGGCCATAAACTTGGGAGAGAGCCTGCTGACCTCGGCCACGCTGTTGTTGTGGCTGTGGGCCGGCTGCCGTCTGGCCGCCTCCTTGTGGCTACGCCGCTTGGCTAGGATTGAGCCCCCCCGCGACCCGGCGCGGGCCGCATGCCGCCTGCTCTTCAACTTACAACTGGCCGGCCTGATTAGCCTGTTGGGCATGCTTACCGCCTTAGACCTCAAGGCCCATATGCAGACAGATCCCCTTCTGGCCGGCTCCGAGGCCCTGAGCGGCTTGGTTGCGGCAGGGCTATACTTCTTGCATCTGGCCGTGGTGTGGTCTACGGCTCACCCCGTGAAGCGGGCGGCCCTGGGCCAGGATCTGGGCCTGGGGGCCTACGTGCGCGGGCAGCTGCGTTTCGCGGCGCCGGTGGCCTTCCCCTGGCTGGGGGTGGTCCTAGTCCGCGATCTGCGCATCCTCGTCTGGCCGGAGGCGGCGGCCCGCTGGCTGGACAGTGGCTTAGGCGACCTGGTCTTCCTGGGGGCGGCCATGGTGGCCCTGCCCTTGATGCGCCACTGGTGGAGCTGCCAACCTCTGCCCGCCGGGCCTCGACGCCAGTTGGTGGAGGCGGTGCTGCAACAGGCTGGAGTACGCGTAGGCGAGATCCTCTACTGGCCGCTGATGGATGGGCTCATGCTCATCACCGGCATCCTAGGACTGTTGCCCCGCTTGTCCTACCTGCTTATCACTCCGGCCTTGGCCGAGGCGCTCACCGCCGAGAAGCTGGCCGGGGTGGTAGCCCACAAAGCCATCCACGTACGCCACCGGCATCTTTTCTCCTACCTGCTATTTTTCCTGGGCTTTTTCGTGCTGGCCTACGCCCTGACCGAGCCCTTGACCCTTTTGTCCAACGCCCTGATCTACGCCCTGTCCGGCAACGTCTGGGGGCTGAAATTTCTTACCGGCCAGACCCAGGGCCAAGGCTGGCTCAGCGTGCTTCTAACCCTACCTCTAGTGATGGTGCTGGTACTCTACATACGCTATATTATAAAAGTTTCCATGCGCCACTTCGAGCGTCAGGCCGATTTCTTCGCCCTGGACCTGATGAGCAACCCCCAGGTCATCGCCGGAGCCCTGAAGCGGGTGGGCTGGCTTAACGGCAATAGCCGCCGGAAGCCCTCCTGGCATCATTTCTCCACCGCTCAGCGCAGCGAAGCCCTTTGGGCCATAGCCAGCACGCCCCAGGCGGCGCGGGTGCAGGGCAGGGTGCTGCGCCGGGGTCTGGCCGTGTATCTGATGGGGGTGGCTGTTCCGGCCGGCCTGGGCTGGGGCCTGCAGGCCCAGGACCTGGGGCAGGGCCTGCGGCAGTCCATCCTCATCCGCATCTTCGAGGAACGCCTGCACCAGGGCGGCCAGAACGCCCAGGCCCACCTGGATCTGAGCACCCTACGCTTCGAGCAAAACGACGAACACGGGGCCTTGCGCGAGTTACGCCTGGCTCTGGCCCTGGTCCCCTAGGACCCGGAGATGCAGAACTTTCTGGCCTGGGTGCTGGCCACGGCCCGACAAGCCAGCCTACGCTCGCCGGCCGAGGCCTTGCATCTGGCCCTGATGGCAGCAACCAGCTCCCCTCGCGCCCACATCTGGGACACCCTGACCGAGGCCTACCTGCAAAACGGCCAGCCTAGCCTGACTGTGGCTGCGGCGCTGGCGGGCCGGGCCGCCCGCCCCCAGACTCGGGGAAACTACTACCATGTGCAACGCCGGCGCGTCCCGGAGGCCGCCCGCCAGGCCGAGCCGGGGGGGGGACTAATGTCCCGGCGTTTGGCCATCATCGGCCTGGACTGCGCCGAGCCCTCTCTGGTTTTCGATGCCCTGCGGCCGGAGCTGCCTCACCTGTCGCGGCTTATGGCCCGGGGACGCTGGGGCCGCCTGGATTCGTGCCATCCGCCCATCACCGTGCCGGCCTGGGCCTGCATGACTACCGGACGCGACCCCGGCCAACTAGGACTTTATGGCTTCCACAACCGCCGGGGGTTTGCCTACGGCGAATCGGCCCTGGCCAGTCGGAAGAATCTGAACGCCCCTTGCCTGTGGGACCTAGCCGGCGCCGCCGGGCGCACCTCGGCGGTGCTGGGTGTGCCGCTCACCTATCCCCCCCAGCCCATGCAGGGGGCCATGGTGGCCGGCTTTCCGGCCCCGGCCGAGGTGGCGCTAGCCTGGCCCAAGAGCCTGGGGCCCCTGCTGGAGCGCTGGGGCGGCGGCCCCTATCTGGCCGACCTGGAAGATTTCCGCCACCTGGACCCCGAGCAACTGCTGGCGCGGGCCGGGGAGATGGCCCGCCGCCGTTTTGCCGTAGCCAGGGGGCTCTATCGCCAGTACCAACCAGAGGTGCTGATGCTGGTGGAAATTTCCCTTGACCGGGTGCAGCACGCCTACTGGGATAAACACGGCCCGGGAAAGAAGGCCATCGCTGGGCATTACCGGCTGTTGGACAGCCTGGTGGGGGATTTGCTGGCCCTCTTAGAGCCGGGCACCCTGGTACTGGTGGTAAGCGACCACGGCTGCCAGAGTCGCCAAGGCAACCTGGCGGTCAATGAGTGGCTTATCGCTCAGGGCTGGCTCAAGCTGAAACAGCGCCCCGACCGACCCGGACCGTTAGAGCCCGAGCTGGTGAACTGGCCGGCCACCCGCGCCTGGTCCGAGGGGGGCTACTTGGCGCGCATTTATCTAAATATCCAGGGGCGCGAGCCCCAGGGCGCCCTAGCGCCTCAGGAAGTGCCGGCCTTTAAGCAGGAGATCAAGTCCCGTCT
>CBCOTF020000033.1:0-4684 GCA_965112955.2 Desulfarculales bacterium | reverse complement strand
CGGCCTCTTCCGAAGGGCCAACCACCTGGCTCGAGGCGCGATCATAGCTGCCGCCGAGAAGCAAACTCAGGTCGTCTCCCCGAAGCACGTCCGCATCATCGCCGCAACAGAATTGATCTAATCAAATGAGAAAAGAAAAATCCGTCCAGGGTAATCAGAGAGCTTTCGTCAAATTAAATCCGAAAAATAACGGGGCAGAACCACCCTATCACATTGTGATGATGGCATCTCGCTTCGATCACTTAGCCGATTTTTGAGAACCTATCTTGTACAACACTGGCTTTACGTGGGGAGGGCCACCTTTATGCTTCTGGGTCTGGGGTGGCGCTCAGAGGGGCGGGCGCCGCAGGTGGTGGTCGGTGGCCTCTTGGAAGGCCTGTCCCAGGGCCAGCAGTGTCTCCTCGGCGAAGTGTGGTCCGATGAATTGCAGGCCAATGGGCCGTCCCGAGGCGGTGAAACCGGCGGGTACGCTCATGCCCGGAAGGCCGGCCAGGTTGGTGGAGAGGGTGAAGACGTCACTCATATACATCTGCATGGGGTCGTCCACCTTCTGCCCCAGGTCAAAGGCCGCCGTGGGGGCCGCGGGGCTGATGATGGCGTCCACCTGGGCGAAAGCTTCCTGGAAGTCCTTGATCAACAGGGTGCGCACCTGGCCCGCCTTACCGTAGTAGGCGTCGTAGTAACCGGTGCTCAAGGCATAGGTTCCCAGCATGATGCGTCTGATCACCTCCGGGCCGAAGCCCTGGCTGCGGGTGTCCAGATACATGTCTATTAGGCTACCGTGTTCGGTGCGGTGGCTCAAGCCGTATTTCACGCCGTCGTAGCGGGCCAGGTTGCTGGAGGCCTCGGCCGGGGCGATGATGTAGTACACGGCCAAGTCGTACTCAGTGTGGGGCAGGCTGATTTCCCTGAGCTGGGCGCCCTGGGTCTCCAGCATCTTGATGCCGGCCTCAACCGCTTGACGCACCTGGGAGTCGATGCCCTCGCCGAAGTATTCCTTGGGCAGGCCCAGCTTAAGGCCCTTTATCCCCCGTCCCAGGGCAGAGGCGTAGTCGGGCACCGGAGTGGGGGCGCTGGTGGAGTCGGCCGGGTCGTGACCGGCGATGACCTGGAGCACGTCGGCTAGGTCGGCCACGCTACGGGCAAATGGGCCGGCCTGGTCGAGGGAGCTGGCGAAGGCGATGATGCCGAAGCGGCTGACCCGGCCGTAGGTGGGCTTCATGCCCACCACCCCGCAATGGCTGGCCGGCTGGCGGATGGAGCCTCCAGTATCGGTGCCGATGGCGTAGAAGGCGCTGCCCGCCGCCACCGAGGCCGCCGATCCGCCAGAGGAGCCGCCGGGGATGGCGCTCAGGTCCCAGGGATTATGGGTCGGGCCATAGGCAGAGTTCTCGGTGGAGCTGCCCATGGCGAACTCGTCCATGTTGTGCTTGCCCAGCATGACCATGCCCGCGGCCTTTAGCCTTGTCACCAGGGCGGCGTCGTAGGGGGGCACGAAGTTTTGCAATATCTTGCTGCCGGCGGTGGTGGTCACCCCTCTAGTGCAGATGACGTCCTTGATGCCTGCCGGAATGCCGGTGAGCGGGCCGGCGGAGCCGTCCTTGAGGGCCTGGTCAGCGGCCTGGGCTTGGCTAAGCGCCAGCTCGGGGGTGCGGGCCAGATAGCAGTGCAGGCTGGGCTCGGTGGCCTCCAGACGGGCGATCATGGCCCGGGTCAGCTCCACCGATGATATCTCGCGGCGGCGCAGCAGATCGTGGGCCTCGGCCAGGGATAGTTGGTGTAGTTCCATGTTTTTTTAAGCGCCTATATCACGCGGGGGACGATGAAGCTCACGCCGTCGCTAGCCGGGGCATTGGCCAAGCCGGCCTGGCGATCCAGGGAGGTGCGAACCTGGTCGGGACGCATGACACCGATCAACTCCAGAGCGTGGTTGGTGCTGGCCACACCGCTGGTGTCCAGCTCTTTCAGCTTGTCCATGTGGGTGAGGATGTCGTTGAGCTGGCCGGTGAGCTTGGCGCTCTGTTCAGGAGTCAGCCTAAGCCGGGCCAGAACGGCCACGTGGGCCACTCCCTCGGGGGTGATTTTCAATGGCAGCACCTTTGAGCAAGCGGTTAAATTAAAGGCAAAGATTTTTTATCACGCCCCTCGCGGGCTGGCAACTACAGGCCGTCGAAGACCATCCAGTACTTGGCTATGATGGCCTTGGTTCGGTACAGGGCGGCCGGCGGCTCGGCCTTGCGGGCAGCCTTCAGGCAGGCGTCGGCCAGCATGGTGTCGCCCTGCAGGGTGGCCAGCACCGCCAGTACCGAACGGGCCTGGGCCGCCGGCTGATAGCCACCCTCCAGGGTGAGCACCACCCGCCCGGGGCAATAATCCTGGGCGATGTCCAACAGCACTTTGGTCATGCCGGCGTAACCGCCCTTGCGCAGCCCCATGTCTCCCAGGGGGTCCTCGCGGTGGGCGTCAAAACCGGCCGAGACTAGGATGAACTGGGGGGCGAAGGCCCGAGCCACGGGGTCTAGCAGCTCCAGGAATATACGCAGGTAGTCCGAGTCCTCATGGCCCCCCGTCATGGGCACGTTGATAGTGTAGCCCAGGCCGGGGCCGGAGCCCACCATGGCCGCTGGCCCGGTGCCGGGATACATGGGCGACTGATGGATTGAAAAGTAAAGGACGCGCTCGTCGCGGTAAAAGCAGTCCTCGGTGCCGTTGCCATGGTGCACGTCCCAGTCCACCACCAGCACCCGCTCCAGCCCCCGGGCCTCCAGCAGGTGAGCGGCAGCGATAGCCACGTTGTTGAACAGGCAGAAGCCCATAGCCCGCTCCGGGGTGGCGTGGTGCCCCGGCGGGCGCACCAGGGCCATGCCGTGCTGCACGTGTCCCTCCAGGACGGCGTCGCACAAATCGATGAGCGAGCCGGCGGCCAGTAGCGCCACTTCGTAGGACTGGGGCGAGGTGCCGGTGTCGGGGTCAAGGCTGGCCACCCGACCGGCGGTGGAGGTGATGCGCTGGATGTGGCTGACGGTGTGCACCCGGGCGACCTCTTCATGGGTGGCCGGGCGTAGGGGCAAGCGCAGAGCCATCTCCAGGCCGGGCCAGGCCTTGAGCGCCTGTTCCAGAACCTCCAGGCGCTGGGGCGATTCCACGTGATAGGCCCCCGGATCATGCTCCTGAAAAATGGGGTCGTGGACTAGTCCGATGGGCATGGTGCTCCTTCCTGGGGTCGGCCCTGCGCTGTTTCTTCTGTATATCGGAGAAAACCATCTCTGTGGTGGATCCATGGCTTTTTTCTTTTGGCGCTTGCCAAAAGTAATTTTTGGCAAGCTTTAAAAATTGTGCCAATTGCCATATGGCACAAATTCGATCGGGCCGTCCATGAGCCCGTCTGGGAGTCTGTCGAAGATCGCTCCGACAGGCTCCTAGGGCTTGGATTGGGCCGGGAGCTTTTCCCGTTTGGGGAAGAGCAGCACCCGGCTATCGTATATGACTTCGTCCAGGTCCTTGGGTTCGATCTGGGGCAGCTGATCGAAGATCTCGCTGAGGTTGAAGGCGACCATTTTTTCACCTGGCTCCAAGAGGTCTAGATCGCAGGACATATGGCCGATCTTGAGATTGTACATGCCCACCATATGCTCGGCGAACTTGAGCACCTTGCCCACCCCCGAGAAGATGCCCTGGCGGGTAGGCTGGTCGGCGTAGGTCTGCTTGCGGTGAGCCAGGTATTCGCGAAGCAGGGCGTAATGAATCTTCCACAGGCTGTCGCTGGGTCTTAGGGCGTGCACGCCCCAGGCGGTTATCTGCTGGCTGTTGCCCAGGGGCTTGTCCAACAGAACGCCGCGCCCCTCAACCACCGGCTTTCGTTCCAATTCGGCGATGGGCACGGTCTTGTCGCTCAGTTTGATGCTCTCGTAGAAGCGTACCACGGCGTTCAGGGATTTCTCCGAGCCGTAGGGCTCGTTGCGCTGCACTTGCTCCGAGGATGGGATGGCTGGCTGTTCGACTGGCGCCTCGGGGGCTACACCCACCACCGGTCCCTGCTGGCTGGGGGCCGGTGGGAGGATGGCCGGCGCCAGCTCGTTCTTTGCGGCCGGGGCCGCGACCGACTTGGCCAGCCCCGAGGGCGAGGGCGGCTCGCCCAGGGAATACCAGAGCATGAACATGCCCCCTGCGGTCAGGAGTAGGATCACCACCCAGGGCCAACAGGAGGGGGTGTGGGGATGGGCTGGCTCCGGGGTAGGGGCGGGGGCCGGGGCGTCCGGTGGGGGTGATTGTTGGGGGTCCATGCGATTTCTCTGGGGCTGCTGCGTTGCCGTGGCCACGGGCCGAGTCTACTGCCAGCCCTGTGATGCCTTTATTCTATTACAACTTTTCGTCCCGGTTTGGCAAGTGCCGCCTGTGCCGGGGAGACGAAAAATACCTCCGCTCAGGCCCACGGCCCAACGGGCTGGGCGCATTTTTTTAGCTTGACAAAGTCCGGGGAGTTGGGCGAGATAATTATAATATAGCTAAGCTTTTCGTCATGAACTGTAAATTTTGATAAGTTCCCCCAGTGGTGCGGCGATGCCATAGATCATGGTCATCAAGGTGAATACACATTATGGTTGGAGGTCCGGCGTCTTAGGATCAGGGGGGCATGCTCTTCCAGAGTCATGAGCGCCTTGAGGACCGGGGCCAGGGTTTTGGT
>CBCOTF020000032.1:0-2918 GCA_965112955.2 Desulfarculales bacterium | reverse complement strand
CTGGTTCAAGCCCCAGGAGATCACCGCGCTATTGGTTAACTTGAAAATGGTTGGACTAGTGGACCAAAGGCCGGGTAAGCATTATATTCGTAGCTAAGCTCCAGAAAAATGGGGCCGCAACACTTTAACGGTCCCGGGATGCCGCAAGCTCCGGCAAAGATAAGGCGTGCCCCTAGGCTGCCGGATTGACGATGATTATGTCCAAATCTCTTTTGATAGTGGAATCGCCGGCCAAGGCCCGTACGCTGAAAAAATACCTAACCCCCGACTTCGAGGTCAAGGCCTCGGTGGGGCATGTGGTGGATCTGCCCCCCAACCGCCTGGGCGTGGACATAAAGGGCGACTTCCAGCCCGAGTACGAGGTGATCAAGGGTAAGGAAACGGTGATCAAAGACCTGAAGAAGGCCGCCACCAAAGCCGAGAACATCTATTTGGCCCCTGACCCCGACCGCGAGGGCGAGGCCATCGCCTGGCACATAGCCGAGCAGCTGGGCGGCCCGCCGGAGCGCTATCATCGGGTGCTCTTCCACGAACTGACCAAAGGCGCCATCACCAAGGCCGTGGCCACGCCGGCCCGCCTGGACTCAGCCCTCTACGACAGCCAGCAGGCCCGCCGGGTGCTGGACCGCCTGGTGGGCTACCAGATCAGCCCCATCCTGTGGGATAAGGTCAAACGCGGGCTCTCGGCCGGGCGGGTGCAGTCGGTGGCCCTACGCCTAGTGGTAGAGCGCGAGCGCGCCGTCACCTCCTTCGTACCCCAGGAGTACTGGACGGTGGCCGCCGAGCTGGGCGCCGAGGACCCGCCGCCCTTCCTGGCCCGCCTGGCCCTCCTTGGCGATCACAAGTTCGATACCAAGAACGAGGAGGAGGCCTTGGCCGGTGTGCGAACCATCGAGGGGCAAAATTACCTGGTGGAAAAGATCATCACCCGTGAGCGCCGGCAAATGCCACCGGCACCCTTCATAACCTCCACTTTGCAGCAGGAGGCCTTCCGCAAGCTGGGCCTGGCCCCTAAGGAGACCATGTCCATCGCCCAGCGCCTCTACGAGAGCATGGAAACCGACCAAGGGACCATGGGTCTGATCACCTACATGCGCACCGACTCCACCCGCCTGGCCGACGAAGCTGTGCAGGAGGCGCGCCAGCTTATCGCCCAACGCTTCGGCCAGGAGTACCTGCCCGAAAAGCCCCATGTCTACCAATCGCGGGCCACGGCCCAGCAGGCCCACGAGGCCATTCGCCCCACATCAGCCTTCCGCACCCCCGAGGCCCTGGCGTCCTATCTGAAAAAAAGCGAGCTCTCACTCTACCGCCTGATCTACAATCGTTTTCTGGCCTGCCAGATGGCCCCAGCCCTTCACGACCAAACTCTGGCCGACATAGCTGCCGGCCAAGGGATGCTCAAGGCCAGCGGCCAGGCGCTTAGGTTCAAGGGTTTCACCGCGGTCTATGTTGAGGACAAGGACGAAGGGGCCAAAAACGGCGCGGGCGGCGGCAACGGCGAGGAGACGCCCCAGGGGGGGCTCCTGCCGGTGCTCGGGCAGGGGCAGGAGCTCAAGCAGGGGACCATCATCCCCAAGCAACATTTCACCCAGCCCCCGCCGCGTTTCACCGAGGCCAGCCTGGTTAAGGAACTGGAGGAGAAGGGCATCGGCCGGCCCAGCACCTACGCCGCCATCCTCTCAACCATCCAGGATAAGGAGTACGTGGCTAAGAGCGCCTCGGAAAAGCTCTCCAAGGCCCGCCGCCACCTGGTGCCCACGCCGCTGGGCATGGTGGTCAGCGACCTCTTAGTGGAAAATTTTCCCCAGGTGATGGAGGTGAATTTCACAGCCGGGCTGGAGCGCGCCCTGGACCAGGTGGAGGAGGGCAAGCAGCAGTGGAAGGCGCTCCTGCGCGATTTCTACGCGATTTTCGTCGTTGCGCTCAAGGCCGCGGCCAAAAACATGCGCCAGATCAAGGGCAAAGGCCTGCCCACCGACGTCAAGTGTCCCGACTGCAATGGGCCCATGTCCATCCGCCTGGGCAAGCACGGGGAGTTCCTGGCCTGCAACGCCTACCCGGCTTGCAAAACCACCCGCGACTTCACCCGCGACGAGCAAGGGCGCTTGACCATGGCCGAGCCGGACCCGGATTCCAGCCTAACCTGCGACAAGTGCGGCCAGCTCATGCAGCACAAAAAAGGTAAGTATGGGCCTTTCCTGGCCTGCAGCGCTTACCCCAAGTGCAAGAACGTACTGGAGGTGGACGCCGAAGGGCAGCCGGTGGAAAAACAGCAGCCCCAGGCTACCGGCGAGCAGTGCCCCAAGTGTGGCGGCCAGCTGGTGATCAAGCCCACGCGCAGCGGCGGGCGCTTCATCTCCTGCTCCGGCTATCCCAAGTGCCGCTTCAGCCGGGGGCTACCCGTGGGAGTGAGCTGCCCCCAGTGCGGCGGCGAGCTGGTGGAGAAGCGCACCCGCAGGGGCAAGATTTTCTACGGTTGCGACAATTATCCCAAATGCGACTACGCCTCCTGGGACCGCCCCCTGCCCGAGGCCTGCCCCAACTGTGGCCACGCTTTCCTGGTGCATAAGATCGGCAAGCAGGGCAAGGCCATCCGTTGTCCCGCCAAGGACTGCAAGTACAAGAGGGATGTGAGCTAAGGCCAGGAGGGTTGCCCCTTCGGAGAAATATCGGGGCCGAGTGCCTGATTTCCCAATAACGAATCGGGCCGGATGCCCCTGGCGGGGCATAAACGGGTTGGGCTACGTTACCGCTTTTTGGAGATTATGGCTACAAGATGCTTGAGATAATCGAGGAGCCAAAATAAATCGGTTCTTTGCCGTCAACTGTAGAGTTTGATGAGTTCCCCCAATGGTGCGGCGATGAAGTAGATAATGGTCATGAAGGGGAAGACAGTACGGTAGCCTGTGGCGCTG
>CBCOTF020000031.1:0-1853 GCA_965112955.2 Desulfarculales bacterium | reverse complement strand
AGCATGGTTAAAGGGAGAGGTTACTGCGGGGCAAGTGCGCCCAGCGGTGGCAGATTCCCTTCTCCAACCGCACCAGGCTGTCGCGCTCTACCATCCTGGGAGGGGTCAGGCTCTACCGCCAAGGCGGCGGGGCAAGCTGAAATCCCTCTACCCCATGGGCAGTAATGACCGGGGCGACAGCAGGGCCTTGGACGAGGACACCGTCTAAGCCCTGGTCCGCCTGCGCAGGGAACTGCCAACTGCGTCAGCGACTACCCTCAGTAGCGAGATGATGCGCCAACACTTGACCTCGCTCGACGTGATCCTCAAGGCGTCCACCGTCTATCGCTTCCTGCACCAGTAAGGGCTGATGGACAAACAGGTTGCCCCACCTGTCGACCGCAGACGCTTCTAGACCAAGCTGCCCAAGGACATTTGGCACAGAGTGACGCCATGCCTGGACCCATGCTCCTGGTGGGCGACAATCGGGGCAAGACCTACCTCTTCGCCTTCATCGACGACATGAGCCGCTGATCGCCCATGCCGAGTTTTGCCTCTCCTAGGGCCTTGCCACTTATCGACAGGCCTTGCGCCAGGCCTTGCTCAAACGGGGGCTACCACTCAAGCATTACCGCGACAACGGCCCAGCCTTCCGCTCCCACCATATGGAAAAGATCATCGCCTCCCTAGGGCATCGCCCTGGTCCACTCATCTTCCAGGGCAGGGGCAAAATCGAAAAATTCTTCCGCACCCTCAGGTCCCAATTTTTCCCCGGCTTCAAGTGCGAGACCCTTCGAAACATCAATAAAGTCCTGAAGTGCTGGGTTAGGGACGTCTACCACTAGCGTAAGCGTCTGGACACCGGGCAAGCCTCCCTGCAACATTTCACTAGCAAAATGGAGTGCGTTCGACTGGCCCACCCCGATCTGGAAGATTACTGCAGAAAAAGAGCCCCGCGCCGCGTGGTCCTGGACCGTACCGTCTCCTTGGCCGGCAGGCGATACGAGGCCCCGTGCCTCTGATCGGCAAGCAAATCATCCTCCTTTACCACGACCATGACCACGACCTTGTAGAGGTCCTACGGGAAAATCGCTTCCATGGCTTGCTGGGGCCGCTGGACCTAGCCGTCAATTGCAGGGTCAAGCGCGACCACCATCTACTGCGCTTGGAATCTAGCTCCACTACGGCCCCCACTGGCGGTTCCCTTTTCTAGCAAAAACCAGACCCGGAGGTCAGAAACTCATAAAACCAAACCACTATGACCTGGCACCCAAGGAAATAATGCAGACCGCCGAGGTCCTCGACGTGGCCAAATGTTTCGAATATGCTATCCGCCTCGACGCATTGGCCCTGGTCGCCGGAGATGTGGGCAGCGGGAAAGCCACAACCTGGCG
Organism: Desulfarculales bacterium; assembly: GCA_965112955.2. Lineage (GTDB taxonomy): Bacteria > Desulfobacterota > Desulfarculia > Desulfarculales > Desulfarculaceae > JACRDC01. The sequence goes on along the minus strand of CBCOTF020000031.1, from coordinate 480 downwards.
CTGAGCCGCCAGTAGACTGCACCCATCCGAAGTATCAGCTCATCTGGGTCACCGCCTCACAGGGCTCCATCCTAGAACTCTGCAGGCAAGTCTGCACCGAACTCGAAGGGGACACCGCCAGCTTTTTCAGGGCTGCCCTCACCAATTTCATCAGAAAACAGGTCCTGGAGGTCGCCCAGGACCGCAAGAAGAAACCCTCATCATCATCGATAAAGCCCCCCTCCTCAAACTTCAAGTCCTGGCCGAGTTTTGCACACCAGCACTTGGTTTCAGGGAGACTCCAAGCCAACCCTGCCCTTCATCCTAGCCGGCCAGAACAACCTCGCCAACCTCCTCATATACAGCACCTCCCTTCCCCTAGCCTCCAGGGTCGTGGCCAGAAGCCACCTGGCCAGCGTCTCCCTCCAGGACATGCAGGCTTACCCCCTGCACCACCTCAAAATCGCAGGCGTCAAACAGAACCTCTTCTCTGATCCGGCC
>CBCOTF020000030.1:0-2484 GCA_965112955.2 Desulfarculales bacterium | reverse complement strand
AGCGCGCTGATATCCTCACTGGAAGGCAAGGTGGGGCGTCCGCGGCCCAAGTATATCCGCTCGGTGGAGAATGGCTTCCGCGGAAGCCCCTCGGTGATAAACAACGTGGAGACCTTAGCCAATATCCCCCATATCATCAGCAAGGGCAGTGAATGGTACCGCTCCTTAGGCACCGACCGTTCCACCGGCACCAAGGTATTCTCGCTAACCGGCAACGTGAACAACGTGGGCCTGATAGAGGTGCCCATGGGGATCTCTATGCACGAAATCGTCTTCGGCATCGGCGATGGCATCCCCAACAATAAACAGCTGAAGGCCGTACAGATCGGCGGCCCCTCCGGCGGATGCTTGCCCATACCCATCAAGATTCGGGACGTCAACGTGGGCTTCGGCAAGCTAGCCGAGGCGGGCGCCAAGATTGGTTCCGGTGGCATAATCGTCATGAACCAGGACACCTGCATGGTGGAGGAAGCCCGCAACAGCATCCTTTTTTTGACGAAGGAGTCTTGCGGTCAGTGCACCCCTTGCCGCGAGGGACTCATCCGCATGTTGGAGATCCTCACGCGCATCACCAATGGCCAGAGCCACGAGGGCGACATCGAAACCCTGCAGGAGATCGGTAACTTAATGCAGGGCTTCTCGCTGTGCGGCCTGGGCACTTCGGCGGCCAACCAGATTTTTAGCACCATGCGCTGTTTCCCCGAGGAGTACGAAACCCACATAAGGGACCACAAGTGTCCGGCCGGGGTGTGCAAAGCCCTGTACCACTATGAGATAGACCAGGAGGCCTGCAACAGCTGTGGCGTGTGCCGCAGGAAGTGCCCGGTGGAGGCCATCAGCGGCGAGAAGAAACAGCCCCATGCCATAGCTGTAAATTTGACAGCATCAAAATTTTGTAATTATCTGCTGTTATATCCAGTACGGTTAGTTATCTATAAACTTAGCAGCTTTTAAGATAAGGCCATCGTTTTTGGACTGGTATTTTTTGAGCCAGTGGCGCTGGCGAAAACGCAATAGACCAGGGTCCCATCTGCCCTGGGCTAGCTTATTGGAAAGGTTTGGCCGAAATGGTCTCCACCAGGACCTGGAACCGGCTCCAGTAGCCTCGCGGCCGCAACCGGATCTATCGCCCGGCAGTCAGGACAACGGAAGCGCCGAAGCCAAATCGCTGTAGGGGCTTCATCAAAGTAGGCAGGCACGAAGCTGTGCCCCCAAAACCGGACGCTCCCACATCGGGGTCACATCTCCGGCCGGGGCCAGGGGAAACGCCGTCCCAACTCCACGATCTTCTTAACGCAGGTTGCAACGAAAAATATGCTGGCAAACAGATGGCAGAGCGTTATTCCCGTCTCTCGAGGTTATCTGATCCAGCGCAGCATGTCCTTGAGCTGCCAGGCGATGGCGGTGGCAACGCCGTCGGTTTCCAGTTCGGTTAGGGCCTGCTGCTGATTTTCGATTAGCCTGCCGCCGTTAGCGGCCTAGCGGGTAGCCTTGGGCAGTTTATGCTCCTTAGCCTCGGCCTTTCGGACCTTGTCCACGACGGTGATGAAGAATTGGGCTACATAAAACCAGTCCACGGTGACGTCGACGCCGGGAAAGCTTGCGCCGATGGCAGCCGAGAGGTTTGCGACATGTCGCAAATCACCTCAGCGATATTGTTGTGATCACCGCCATGCTCAGCTCACGTTGGACAGGGCCTTAGGCTACGTAGAACTAGACCACCTGCCGCCGATACGGGCATCTCTCGCACTAGGGGTCATGGCTGCCTGCTTGAACAGCAAGGTGAGCCGGCTGCCCTCGCGGGTCCAAGATATCTTGGCCTGTTTGATCCCGTGGCCGGGACAGTCCACCCGGGGCACCCGGACGGTTACGTAGCAATGATGTTGGGAAAGTGGGGCTGTTTATCGGTGTCCACACGCTGTCCCACTAACCACCAGGGCGGTTGCAACCCCAGGCCAAGGGCCAGAATGTTAGTCGGCGTCCATGATTGCCTTCTGCTTCAACTAGGCCATGCGGATCCCTACATCATGACACCGGAACTACACTAATGCCATTTATGACGACAAAGAGGCACTTTTTGGAGGCGGCGATCGGATTTGAACCGATGAATAACGGATTTGCAGTCCGCTGCCTTGCCACTTGGCTACGCCGCCTTCTGGGGCTATTTCGCTAAAAATCTCGACCTTCCAAAACCGGTATAATTTTATACACCCCTGACTGCAGTGTCAAGGGTTATCTAGCCGCCGCGTGCTGGGGGAGCCTCAATCCCAGGAGCTTGTTGGAGTAAAGGGCCACACGGGGCTATTCTAACTTGCCCCGAGCGGGTTGGTAATTACCCGCACGTCTACAAAGAACTAGTGTTGTCCAAAATAAGATTCTCAAAAATCGGTTAAGTAATCTAAGCGAAAAGCCTTCATCCTAGCGTGGTAGTGTGGTTCTGCCAAAAGCCAACAATACCGCGACCAAGAGAGGGCAAGGCCATGG
>CBCOTF020000029.1:0-32092 GCA_965112955.2 Desulfarculales bacterium | reverse complement strand
CGCTGGAAGATCGAGCTGTTCTTCAAGGCGCTTAAGCAAAGCATTAAGGTCAAAACCTTCGTAGGCACCAGCAGCAACGCTTTGGAAGTCAAGATTTGGACAGCCTTGATCGCCCTGCTTTTGCTCAAGTAGCTTTACTATCTTTCCCTGGTCGCATGGTCACTGTCCAACCTAGCCGCCATACTACGCCTAAATTTCTTCACATACAGGGAATTGCGCGCCTGGCTCCAACACCCCTATCACACCCAGCCCTTTATGCCCGAACAGGTCCAGTTACCACTCTTACACTGCCTTGGACAGGCAACCGCCAATGAACCAAAAAACACCAGCCCAAAAACGGCGGCCTTATTTCAAAAACTGCTAATCTGGTAGACAATTAACTGTTTTATAAGATCATTTTTAGCCGCTGCTCCTGTCTTCGACAGCACTGATTTTGGACAAGGTCTGGGCCACGTAGAACTGGACCACCCGCCAAAATCGCGTATCGCTGACCACGATGGTGCGAGCCGCAGCTAGCACGGACATCTCCCGCACCATGGTCATGGTCACCTACTCGAACAGCAAGGTGAATCGGTTGCCCTCGCGGGTGTAGAGCATCTTGACCTATTTAGTCCCGTGGTCGGAGCAGTCCACCCGGGGCACCCGGGCGGTTACGTAGCAATGATACTGAAAAAGATTGGGGTACTCGGCTCCCCGGTCGGCGGCAACCTCCAAAAAGACCTCATGGGACTCTGTTTATCGGTGTCCACACGTTGTCCCATCAGCCGCCAGGGCGGTTGCAACGCCAGGCCAAGGGCCAGCAGAAGCTCCCAGGCGATGATTGCCTCCTGCTTCAACGCGGCCATGCGGATCGCGGCATCATGACACCGGAACTAAACCAATTCCACTTATGACGACGAAAAAGCATTAATCCCATCCTGGACAAGCTCCGCGTCCTGGGGCTGGAGGGCATACTCAAAGCCCTAGAGGAACAGCTGAACAGCCCCGAGGCCCAGGAACGGGGCTTCGAAGAAAGACTGGGCCTGATGGTGGACAGGGAGGCCATCCACAAAAAAACCGCCGGCTCAAAAACAGGTTGCCCAAGGCCAAGCTCCGGTATGACGCCTGCCTGGAGGACATCGATTAACGGCAAGGGCACGGCATGGACAAATCACGTATCATGGCCCTGGCCTAATGCCGATGGATCGCTGAAACCCACAACTTGCTCATCAACGGATCCACCGGCGGAGGCAAAAGCTCTCTCGCCTGCGCCCTGAGCCACAAGACTTATCTGGAAGGCTACTCGGTCTCCTACAAGAGGGTGCCAGCCCTCCTGCGCGAAATAGTCGCGGCCCTAGGCGAGAGTACGGTAGCTATCAAAAGATGATCGTCGCTAGTTCCAATACTAACCTGCTCATACTAAACGACTGGGGGCTGGAGAAATTGTCACGGGAGCAGAGCCGGGATATGCTCGAAATTCTGAAAGACCGTTACGGCCGAGGCTCCACCATCGTTATCGCCCAAATGACCAGTGGACCAGTGGCACGAAACCATCAGCGATCCCACCATAGCTGATGCCATCCTCGATCTCCTGATCCATAACGCCTACAAGATAAACTTGAATGGAGAGCCCGTGAGAAAGAAGTTGGCAAGCTTGACCGGCGACAATACCCCTGTGGCATAATGCAGACATCAGCGGCGCCGTGCCCCGGCCACCCGGCCCACATCACCGGGTTAGGTGGCCCTCTTTAAATGGAATGCATAGCCCACTTCCCTAGAATCAGCAACTTTTTCCAACAGCCCTTCGATGACCTCAAAGACCCGCTCAGCCAGCCCCACCCCGCCGGACACGCCGTCGTAGATGAAAACCGTCACCTCCCTGGCCCGTGAATCCCTGGCGCAGACCGCTACTGTTTACTTTTGCTTTGTTCTGATCGGGAAGTAAGGAAGCCTTTCAAATTGGCTTGACCAGGTAGGGATTTTTATCCCATTATCCTGGACCTTGGATGTGGGTCCCGAAATAAAGAAGGGGCCGAGGGTGGTGGAACACCCTTGCCCCCGAGAGACGAGAATAACTCCCTGCCATCTGGCTGCTGTCGTACTTTTCGTTGAAGCCTACGTCAAAAAGATTATTGAGCTGGAGTGGCGTTGCCCCTGCCCCCGGCCGGAGAGGTGCCACGGCGTGGGAGTATCCGGCTTTGGTGGTGTGGCTTCGTTGTCTGCTTATTTTGATGAAGCCCTTACAGCGATTTGGCTTCGACGTTTCCTCTGCCCTGACTGCCGGGCGGTGATCCGGCTGCGGCCGCGGGGCTACTTGAGTCCGTTCCAGGCCCTGGTGGGGACCATTCGGCAAGGCCTTTCTAATAAACTAGCCCGGGGCAGATGGGACCCATGGCCTGCCGCGCTTTAGCCGGCGCCACTGGCTCAAGGGCTCGCTGCGGCAGGTGAGCCTATAGCTGGGATCAAGCTGGTCGGGCGATCTGCTTGGGGCCTTCGATTGGCTCAGTAACCGGTGCGTGGCTGCGGCCAGCCGATCGGCGTAAAGCGAGAGCCCTTTCCCTCCCTGAGCCACCTACCCAAGGGTGCCGTTGTCCTGGCCCGGCCCCCCGGTCTACACATGGGCGAAACACCTCCGTGGAGGACCGACATGGACGAGGATCAGAAAAAACGAGTAGCCATCTTCCGTTTCGGCGTCATCAGCGACTTTTTTGCCAGAGACTACATGGAGCATAATGAACTGGAGAGGTTGCTGCGGGCCAAATGCGCCCAGCGGTGGCAAATCCCATTCCTCCAACCGCACCAGGCTGTTGCGCTCCACCACCTTGGGATGGGTCAGGCTCTACCGCCAAGGCGGCGGCAAGTTGGAATCCCTATCCCCCATGGGCAGGAATGACCAGTGCAGCAGCAGGGCCTTGGACGAGGACACCGCCCAGGCCCTGGTCAGCTTGCGCAGGGAACTGCCCACTGCGTCAGTGACGATCCTCGTCAGCCCAATGATGCGCCGACGCTTGACCTCGGGCTCGACGTGATCCTCAAGGCGCCACCGTCTATCGCTTCCTGCACCAGTAGGGGCTGATGGGCAAACAGGTCGCCCCATCCGTCGACCACAGGCGCTTCGAAGGCCGAGCTGTCAAACGACATTTGGCAGAATGACGCCATGCCAGGGCCGTTGCTCTTGGTGGGCGACAAACGGCACAAGATTTACCTCTTCGCCTTCATCGCCGACATGAGCCGCCTGATCGCCCATGCCGCGTTTTACCTTTCCTAGGGCCCAGCCACGTATCTACAGGCCCTTGCGTCAGGCCCTGCTCAAGCGGGGGCTACCACGCAAGCTCTACCTCGACAACGGCCCAGCCTTCCGCTCCAACCACCTGAACGAGATCACCGCCATCGCCCTGATCCACTAACCGCCCTACGTGCCCCAGGGCAGGGGCAAGATCGAAAGATTCTTCCGCACCGTCAGGTCCCAATTTCTCTCCGGCTTCAAGGGCGGATACCCTTCGGGGCATCAATTAGGCCCTAGAGTGCTGGATCAGGGACATCTACCACCAGCGCAAGCATCTGGACACCGGACAGGCCCCCCTTGCAACGCTTCACCAGCACGATGGAATGCGCCAGGCTGGCCCACGCTGACCTGGAAGACTATTTGGACCGCACCGTCTCCCTGGCCGGCAGACTATACGAGGCCCCAATACCTCTGATCGGCAAGCAAATTACCTTCCTTTACCACGACCGCGTAGAGGCCCTACTGGAAAGTCACTCCCACGGCTTGCTCAGGCCGCTGGACCTCGCCGTCAATTGCAGGGTCAAGCCCAACCACCATCTGCTGCACTTGAAATCCAGCTCTACCACGGCCCCCACTGGCGGCTCCCTTTTCTAGCAAAAATCAGACCCGAAGGTCAGCAACTCCTGCAACCAAACTACCGCGTCTTCTTCGCCCTCACCAGGAAGCCCTTCGGCTCTGACCTAGCGCCCCCAAAGGAAATAATGCAGACCGTCGAGGTCCTCGGCGTGGCCAAACGCTTCGAATACGCCATCCGCCTCGGCCCACTGGCCTTGGTCATCGGAAATGTGGGCGGCGGAAAATTCATCGCCTTGCGCTGGGCCGCCAGCAGGCTGCACCACCCGGGTATCAGATCATCTGGGTCGCCGCCTCACAGGGCTCCATCCTGGAGCTCCACAGGCAAATCTGCGTCGAACTCGAAGTGGACACCGCCAGTTTCTCAAAGGCCGTCCTCACCAAGCTCATCAGAAAACAGGTCCTGGAAATCGCCCAGGACCGCAAGAAAAAACCCGTCATCATCATCGATGGAGCCTCCCTCCTCAGGCGTCAAGTCCTGGCCGAGTTGCACTCCATCACTCAGTTTCAGGGAGATTTCGAGCCAATCCTGCCCATCAGCCTAGCCGGCCAGAACAACTTCGCCAACCTCCTCATATACAGAATTTTCCTGCCCCTGGCCTCCAGGGTTATAGCCAGAAATCAATTGGTCGGCGTCTCCCTCCAGGACATGCAGGCTTACCTCCTGCACCATCTCAAAATCGCAGGCGTCAATCAGAACCTCTTATCTGATCCGGCCGTTACCACCATACAGCAGGGCTCCGGCGGCCTCTTCCGAAGGGCCAACCACCTGGCCCGTGGCGCGGATCATGGCTACCGCCGAGGAGTAGACTCAGGTCGCCTCCCCGGAGCACGTCCGCATCGCCGAAGCAGAATTGATCTGATCAAATGCGAAAGGAAGAATCAGTCCAAGATAATCAGAAAAAATTCGTCAAATTAATCCGAAAAATAACAACCATGATCACTGTTGTCCAAAATAGATTTTCAAAAATCGGTTAAGTGATCGAAGTGAGATGCCCTAATCCCAGCGTAGTAATGTGGTCCTTCCAAAAGCCAACAATACCGCTACCAAGAGAAGGCAAGGCCATGGTACGAGTAGCCAGCCTATTCAGTCAACTGCTGCATAATTTCCCCCGCACTGAATTCACCGCCTTGGTCACGGAGCACGGTGCCGAGGTCAGGACTAAGGGGTCTCCCTGTTGGACCCAGCTCGTGGTCATGGCCTTCTGTTATCTCTGGCCAGGGCCAACTCCCTAAGGGATATCTGCCAGGGTCTTTCTTGCTGCCTGGGCAAGCTGTCCCACCTTGGAGTGAGCGCGGCCCCAAAAAAGTCCACACTGTCCTACGCCAACCAGCACAGACCCTAGGCCTTGTTCTGAGCCCTGTTCTTCAAAGCCATGGAGCGCTTCCGTGCCCAAGGCTCCCTGGCAGGAAAAAGGGCACATTTAAATTCTAGAATAAGCTCTTGAGCCTGGGCTCCTCCACCATCACCCTGCGCCTGAACCTGTTCCCCTGGGCCGAATATAAGCGGGCCCAGGGCGGGGTTAAGGCTCACATCATGTTGGACCACGACGACTACATGCCCAGCTTTGTCCTGCTCACCGAGACCAAGGTGGCCGATGCCACCGTGGCCCAGGGGCTGGCCCTAACCCCTGGTTCCATCCTGGTTGTTGACCAGAGCTACCAACACTATGCCCTGTTTGGCACGTGGACCAGCCAGGGCGTCTCCTTCGTCACCCGCCTCAAATCTAACGCCGTTTTTGAGGTGCTGGCCAATCGGCCAAGGCCTAAGGCCCAAAACGTCTTGGCCGATCAAACCATACTCTTCACCATCAGCCTGACCGATTGTTCCTACCCCCTACGTCGATTAGTGGTGTGGGACGAGAAGAATCAAAAGCAGGTCGAGCCCTTGACCAACCACCACAAGCCGACGGCCTCCATCGTGGCTGACATCTATAAGGACCGCTGGAAGATCAAACTGTTCTTCAAGGCGCTTAAACAAAACTTTAAGGTCAAAACCTTCGTGGGCACCAGCAGCAACGCCTTGGAAATTCAGATTTGGATAGCCTTGATCGCCCTGCCCTTGCTCAAGGGGCTTCGCCTTCTTTCCCTGGCCGGATGGTCACTGTCCAACCTGGCCGCCATGCTGCGCCTAAATCTATTCACCTACACTGCTACTTTTATAGATAACTAACCGTTTTTATAAGATCATTTTTAGCCGCTCCGCCTGTCTTGGACAGCACTGAGCCATGACCTATTTTATCACCGCACAACTGGGAAAACTTATCAAATTCCACCATTAACGACGAAGAATCGAAAATATTACAATATAATAATTATAAAATTACTATAATGCATAGACCACAAACGACAAACTTCCTTGCGATATTAATCAAGGGTTAAGGTTAGATATGTAGAACTATAACTAAGTAACGTTGGATCATGAAACGCTAGCGTGAAGAAATAGTATTTCTTCGTTAGAAGATTAAAACAAGGATAAGATACGATGTCAGCCGCGTAATCTCGAATAATTTCAGAATATTAAGGATGCGCGGTTACATGGAGAAGATTATACATGGCGGGAAAATATGTGATCGTCAGCGCTAAGAGGAGCCCCTTCGGCAAGTACCTGGGCTCTCTTTCCCAAATTGAGCCGCTGGAGGTTGCTAGCCAAGTGGCCCGGGCCGCCCTGACTGCAACTGGCCAGGACCTAGGCGAGTACATCGAGCAAATTTTCGTGGGCAATTGCTTCGCCACCGCCTTTGAGACGGCCTCGATAACCGGTCGACAAATCGCTCTCAAGATTGGCCTGGACGTCTTTACCATTACCCTCGACACGGCTTGCTGTTCGCCGCTAACGGCTCTGCGTATGGCCCTTTGGGGTTTACGCCTAGGCGAGTACCAAGTAGCCTTGGTTATTGGGGTGGAAGCTATGAGCCGCATCCCCCACCTCAGTCGACAGTTGCGATCCGGAGTGCGTATTGGCGAGGTCAATCTGAACGACCCCATTTTCCCCATTGCCTACGCTGGTTATAACCCAGTGGCAGTAGATGCCGCCAATGGAGCTAAAAAGTACGGGGTTTCTCGTCGGATGCTGGATAACATGGGAGTCGGCTCGCATTTGAAATGGGCCAATGCCCAGGCGGCAGGCAAGTTCACTGATGAAATCGTCCCACTTAAAGTTAGAAAAGGCAAGAACAAATTTATCTTCGCCCAGGATGAATCGCCCCGGACCCAGGCCACGGTGGCCACTACGGCTATGCTGCCGCCGATCTTTGGCTCTAAGACCACTACCGCCGGCAACGCCCCGGGATTGAGCGACGGGGCTTCGGCTATGGTGATTATGACCGAGACCAAAGCCAAAGAGCTGGGGCTGAGGATCCTAGCCACCATAGTGGACCAGGCCGGACATACCGATCAGCCCCATGGCATATCCTGGATACCAGCTCTAGCTATAAATAAAGTTTTGCATAAGAACGGATTGGCCATCGACGATATGGACCTTATCGAGATCAACGAAGCCTTCGCCGCTATGCCCCTGGTAAGCACCAAAATTTTGGCTGGAGAGGACGAAACCAAGTGGCACAGTCTGCTAGCCAAAACCAACGTCAACGGCGGGGCCATCGCCATCGGCCATCCCGTAGGCGCCTCAGGCTTGAGGGTAGCCATGACCATGATGTATGAGCTGCGGCGGCGCGGAGGGGGGCAGGGTGTGGCTGCCATCTGCGGTGGACTGACCCAGGGCGAAGCTGTGATCGTTCGCGTCGCCTAATACCACGCTCCAAGCTTCTCGCGGAGGACTAAACATGCAAGAAGTTGTTTATTCGTTGGACCAGGCCACGGGTCTGGCTACCTTTATCCTAGACAACGCTGGTCCAGCCAACGCTATCGGCGAACGTTTCATCGCGGAGCTAAACGCAGCCACTATCCGGGCACGCCAGGACAAGGTCAATGGAGTTATCCTAGTATCGACTAAGTCCAAAAGCTTCCTGAATGGAGCAAGCTTAGCCGAAATAATTGATAACCATTCACTCCTAAATATCAAGCACCTAATACTTAAGCTCCAGGAAACTCTGGGCACCTTGGCCACTAGCCCTTTCCCGGTAGTAGCATTACTTAAGGACCAAATCGCCCTAGGAGGTGGATTTGAGCTCCTTCTATGGGTCTGTGACCAAGTTTTTGCCACTCCGGGCTCGCATATAGGTCTGCCAGAGATTAACGTGGGGCTCTTTCCTGCAGCCGGCGGCCCGGAGACCCTCAAGCGGGTGGTGGGATTTAAGCAGGCGCTAGATATTGTCATGGGAGGCAAGGTTCTGCCCGCCGAATTCTTCGCCCGATATCCCCTGGTCACCATCGTGAAGGTGGATAATGGACTGGAACTAGCGCGGCAGTGGCTAATAGATCACGCTAGCCAGATCAACCGCAATTACGATCCTGCCTGGGTTGAGCCCGAGGCCTTAGACGTCCAGGCCTGCGGCGCTCTATTAGACGAGGCACGCGCGCGTTATGTCCTCTGCCCCCAAAAGCCTTACTTCCATGCTGCCCTGGAGGCCTTTGCGGTGAGTTTGGAGCTTCCTTTGGAGCAAGCAGCCCGCCAACACGCCGAAATATTCGCCTCTCTTATCGTAGACCTCAACGTAAGGAACAAAATCGACCTTTTCTTCACCATCACCAGCCTAGGGCCCAAGCTAGCCCGGATAGACAAAAAGGCCGCTCTGCCCGTCCACGAACTGGCCATCATCGGGGCCGGGCTCATGGGCCAGGGCATAGCCCAGGTGTGCGCTAACGCCGGAATCAAGGTTTTGCTCATCGACGTGGACAAAGCTGCAGCCCAGGTCGCCAAAGACAAAATACAAACGAAACTCACACCCCTGATCAATAAAGGCCACTGGCGTCCCCAGCGTATACGCGTGGTGATGGACAACATCCGCACGACCATCGATTACCAGGAGCTTGCCAAGGTGCCCTTGGTTATCGAGGCTGTGTTCGAGGATCTTGATCTAAAACGCCGCATTTTGGCCCAGGTGCAGGAGGTCAACCCTAATATAATTTTTGCCAGCAACACCTCGACTCTACCACTGGCCGAAATCGCCGAAAAAGCCCTCCGGCCCGAGCAGGTAGTGGGCATGCACTATTTCTCTCCAGTGCCCCTCATGCCCCTTTTGGAGGTCATTGAGGGACCCTGGACCAGCCCGGAGGCCCTGGCCACGGCCGTTACCTCCGGACGCCGACAGGGCAAAACCTGCATCGTGGTGGGGGATGGCCCCGGTTTCTACACCAGCCGTACCTTCGGCGTCTATGTCATGACTGGCTTCCTGCTGGCTGAAATGGGTCTGGACCCCTGGGAAGTGGACCGCCTAGCCCTGGAGGCCGGCTTCCCCCAGGGCCCGCTGCATGTCTATGGCACAGCTGGTGGTGGTGTGATATATCATGCTGGCAAGGCCATGCAGTCGCGCAAACCTGACCTACCCTTGGCCCAATCCGTTATTAATATGTACGAAGGCGGCTATGCGGGAGCGGGCACCCCCTGCTTCTATAAGGAGCGCCTTGAACCTGACCGGTCGGCCCAGCAATTTTTAGCCCGCGACGGCTCCCTACCTACCCCAAGTCGGGAAGAGGCAAAGGAGATGCTCCTTCTGAGTATGGTCAACCAGGCCTTCCAGTGCCTGGATGAAGGCGTGCTGCGTGACTACCCCAGCATGGATATCGGCGCGGTTTTAGGTATTGGCTTTCCAGATTGCTGGCACGGCCCGGCCCGCTATGTTAGCCAAAAGGGCATTAGGGCCACCGCCAAGCGCCTGTGGGCGATATATGAGAAATTTGGCTTGGCCTACTATAAGCCGGCCTTAGAGTTTGAACGGCTATTCGCCTGTGGCGTGGATCGGGGGCTCATCTAAATAACTCGGCCGGTTCAAGCGTGGCTGTCTCCGGGGTAAAGAAAACGTTATGAACATTCTATTTTATAATGAAGAACACAATATTTTTCGGAAGTCATTGAGGAAATTTTTTGCCAAAGAGGTCATCCCTCACGCCGATGAATGGGAGGAGGCTGGCATCGTGCCCCGTGAGGCCTGGAAAAAAATGGGCGAACAGGGCTTTTTATGCATGCAGGTGCCGGAAAAATATGGTGGTTACGGGGCCGATTTTCTATATTCGGTCATTATTATCGAGGAGTTGATCCGCACGCGGCAACTCGGTCTCCTGGCCCCCTTACACTCCGATATTGTGGTCCCCTACCTTCTTTCCTTTGGCAACGAGGAGCAAAAGAAACGCTACCTCCCGGGATGCGTGGCAGGCGACATCATCACCGCCGTGGCTATGACCGAGCCCAATACGGGGAGCGACCTCGCCGCTATACGTACTACGGCGGTCGAGAAGAGCGATCACGTGGTGATAAACGGCCAAAAAACCTTCATTAGCAACGGCATCAACTGCGACTTGGTGGTACTAGCCGTCCGGGATCCCAAGGTGGAAAACTTTCACCGGGCAGTGGATCTTTTCCTGGTAGAGGCCGGCACACCCGGCTTTGATAAGGGCAAGCGAATCAAAAAGGTGGGCTGGCACAGTCAGGACACCGCCGAGCTATACTTTAGCGACTGCAGAGTGCCCCTGACTAACCGCCTGGGTGCCAAAGGCGACGGATTCAGCATGCTAATGCAGAAGCTGCAACAGGAGCGTTTGGTCATTTCCATCATGGCTGTAGCGATGGCCGAAGAGATGCTGAGTCTGACCATGAAGTACTGCCGGGAACGCAAGGTCTTTGGTCAGCCTATCAGCAAGTTCCAGCATAGCCAGTTCAAGATCGTGGAAATGGCTACCGAGGTAAAGCTGGGTCGGACTTTCGTAGATAAGCTCATTGCCGATCACCTGGAAGGCGCAAGCACGGTTCTAGATATCTCTCTAGCTAAGTTCTGGGTAACGGACATGGCTATGCGTGTCATTGACGGCTGTGTGCAACTGCACGGCGGTTATGGCTATTGCGAGGAGTACGCGATCGCTCGGGCCTGGCGCGACATGCGGGTTATGTCTGTCTTCGCCGGCACTAATGAGATCATGAAAATTATAGCCGCCAAGCAGTTAGGCCTCTAGCGGCGAGGCCTCATTATTGGAGTACGCGCCATGCCTGGTCCCCTGCATGGGTTGAAGGTACTGGACTTCACCAGCCTGCTGCCCGGCCCTGCCGCCACCCTTTACCTGGCCGATCTGGGGGCAGAGGTGCTGCGTATAGTCTGGACTGGCCGGTCGGATCTGGTAGAGATAACACCTCCCTTCCTCCCCGGCACTGCCATCTCCGCCGCCGGGGCCTATCTAGGCCGCGGCAAGCGTCGTCTAAGCTTAAACCTCAAGGCTCCCGCCGCAGTAGGGGTAGTCAAGCGGCTGCTGGCTACCTACGACATATTATTGGAGGGCTATCGACCGGGCGTGATGAGCTCTTTGGGGCTGGGGTACGAGGACTTGCGTGAGACTAACCCTTGCCTGATATATTGCTCTCTAACCGGTTTCGGTCAGAACGGGCCCTGGGCCCGGAAAGCCGGCCATGACATTAACTACCTTGCTCTGTCCGGGATCATGTCCCACTCTGGCCGCAGAGAAACCGGGCCTCCACCCCTGGGCATCCAGGTGGCCGATATAGCCGCCGGCTCGTTCAACGCTGTTATCGGCATTCTGGCAGCGGTTATCGCCCGCAGGGACAGCGGCCAAGGACAACACGTGGATGTAGCCATGTTCGACGGCCTCCTGGCCCTCAACGTTTTAGCCACCGCGGGCTTCCTGATTGACGACCGCGAACCCACCCCTGAGGGGCAGATGCTCAATGGCGGCACGGTTTATGATTACTACCGCACCAGCGATGGGCAGTATCTTAGTGTGGGAGCCCTAGAGTCTAAATTTTTTCAGACATTCTGCGAAGCTCTAGGCTATTCCGGCCTGGCAAGCCAAGCCGGTAGCGAAACTGATGCCCCGGACGATCTGGTCCAAGCCAAGGCCGAGATAGGACGGATAATCGCCGGACAGCCGCTGAGTCATTGGTTGAAAATTTTCCAGAATATCGACGCCTGCGTAGAGCCAGTTTTGAGCCTAGGGCAAGCCCTAGAGTTGGACCAAACTAGAGCGCGAAAAATGATAGTGGAGCTGGAGGGGCCGGAAGGCAGACGGCTACGCCAGTTAGGTTCACCCATCAAGTTCTCTGCCACCACCGCTGCGTCTAGCTTCGTTACGGCCCCCGACAATACCGAGGGCCAGGGACTATTGGGGGCGCTGGGCTTCAGAAAGGAAGAGATCCACCAGTTGATCCAAACTGGTGTCTTGGCCAACTGACAACTGTGTGTACCCCCCCCCCACACACCATCGGACGTACCAAAAACTAAGTTAAGGCTGAAATAGTTGAAGAAGCTTAAGATCTGGCTAGAGTCAGCAACCAGTGAGGGGCTTCAGCAAAGCTCACCCGGGGCGTGGCCAAAAGGGGAACCCAGGTATAGCGATTGCCGGCAGAATGTAGGCTGGGTGGTACAATCACATAACCGCCCTCACCGCGCACGTCCAAGTCAAGGGCTAATGTCCTTAACGCTATTCCTGAATGGCGATCCATTTGTGGGTAGAGCAAAGAATAACTACCTGCCTCCGCCTCTAGTTCTTTGTTCAGCAATTGATGGTAAGAAACCGTACTTTTTCTTTTAGATTCTTTAAGGTTTTTTCACCATTGGAACCATCAATATCTAAATACCAGTGCTGCCCAAAACAGGCGTAGCTGCTAAAAACGATCTTATAAAAACGGTCAGTTATCTATAAAATTAACAGTTTTTAAGATAAGGCCGCCGCTTTTGGGCTGGTGTTTTTTGGTTCATTGGCGGTTGCCTGTCCAAGCCAGGGCAAGAGCAGTAACTGGATCTGTTCGGGCATGAAGGACGAAGTGTAACAGGGATGTTGAAGCCAAACGCGCAGCTCTCTGTATATAAAAAATTTAGGCGCAGCATGGCGGCCAGTTTGGACAATAACCATGCGGTCAGGGAAAGGAGGCCGTCAGCTCGTGGTGGTTGGTCAAAAACACGACCTGCTTTTGATTCTTCTCGTCTCACACCACCAAGCGACGCAGGGGGTGTAGGGACAATCGGTCAGGCTGCCGATGAGAAGTATGGTCTGATCGGCCAAGACGGTTTGGGCCTTAGGCCCTAGCCGATTGGCCATCACCTAGAAAACGGCGCTAAATTTGAGGCAGGTGACAAAAAAACGCCCTAGCTGATCCCCTTACCAAACAGGGCATAGTCCTGGTAGCCACGGTTCAAGACCAGGATGGAGCCAGGGTTTAGAGGCAGCCCCTGGGCCACGGTGACATCGGCACCGTGGCCTCGGGGTGAGGAGGACAAAGCTGGGCATGGAGTCGTCATGGTCCAGAATGATGTGAGCCTTGACCCCGCCCTTAGCCCGTTTTGTACTCGGCCTATAGGGAATAAGCTCAGGCACATGGTGATGGTGAAGGAGTCCAGGCTCAGAAGCTTGTTCTTAAAATTGAACTTATCTTTTTTCCTGTCCAGAGAGCCTTGGGGCACGGAAGCTCTCCAGGCCTTGAAAAACAGAACACGGAACAAGGACGAGGGCCTGTGCTGATTGGTGTAAGACAGTGTGGATCTTTTAGGGGCCGTGCTCACCCCAAGGTGGGACAGTTTGCCCATGCAACAGGAAAGAACCTGGCAGATCTCCCTTAGAGAGTTGGCCCTGGCCAGATGACAGGAGCGCATAGCCACGAACTGGGTCCAACAGGAAAATCCCTTGCTCCTGATCTCGACACCGTACTTCTTGACCAAGGCGGAGAACTCAGTGCGGGGGAAGTGATGCAATAGTTGACTGGACAGGCTGGCTATTCGTGCCATGGCCTTGCCCTTTCTTGGTCGCGGTATCGTTGGCTTTTGGCATAACCACACTACTACGCTGGGATGAGGGCATCTCGCTTCGACCAATTAGCCATTTTTTGAGAATCTATCTTGAACAACACTGATCCTCGCCCGTGCTTTGTTTTTATCAGGACCGCCACCCAACGGGAGCTACCAGCCCATGTGAGCGCCACCACCTCAATCGACCCGTATATGCCCGCCACGGTCGCGGCCTACTTTTCGCTGGCGGCTTTGATCACCACAAAGATAGTGCCATCCTTGCGTTGCACCAGCAGCAAGAGCCCCTCGCCGGGCTTGAGCTTGCCGGCCAGGGCGCTGAATTGCTCCAGGCTGGTCACGGGCTTCTGCACCGCTTCCAGAAGCACGTCGCCGCGCTTAAGGCCGGCCTCCTCGCCGGGGCCTCCGGGCTCCACGCCGGTGATGACCAAGCCCTTCTTGCCGGGGATGCCCAGCTGATTGGCTAGATCGGGGATCAAGGGTTGCAGGGCTAAGCCCAGCATGCCCTGCTCGGGCGGGTCCTCGACCTTGCCCTCGGGGGCATCATCCTTCAGCTCACCCACCACGGCGGTGATGGTGCGGGCCTTGCCATCGCGGAAAATCTTGAGCTTAACCTCATGGCCCACGGGCACCTCGGCCACCAGGCGAGGCAGGGAGTGCCCGTCCTTAAGGAGCTTGCCGTTGAACTCGGCTATAACGTCGCCGCGCTTGATGCCGGCCTTGTCCGCCGGGCCGCCCTGGACCATGTCAGCCACCAGCACGCCCTCGGTGCTGTCGAACTTGAGCTTCTCGGCCAGCTCCTTGGTCACCTGCTGGATGTAGACGCCCAGCCAACCGCGCACCACCTTGCCCTTGTTACGAAGCTGCTGCATCACTTCGCGGGCCAAGTTCACCGGGATAGCGAAGCCGATGCCCTGCTCCTGAGCCACGATGGCGGTGTAGATGCCCACCACCTCGCCCTTGAGGTTGATCAGTGGTCCGCCGGAGTTGCCGGGGTTGATGCTGGCGTCGGTCTGCAAAAAGTCATCATCGAAGCCGGCGCTAATGATGCGCCCTTTGGCGCTGATGATGCCAGCGGTAACGGTGTTTTCCAGGCCGAAGGGATTGCCCACAGCCAACACCCAGTCGCCCACGCGCACGCTGTCGGAATCGCCCAGGGACAGGAAGGGCAGCTCGCGGGGAGCCTTGATCTTGATAAGAGCCAAATCGGTCTTTTTGTCACGCCCCACTATCTCGGCCTTGAGCTCCTCGCCGCCCTTCCAGGCCACGATGATGTCGTCGGCCTCGGCCACCACGTGATTGTTGGTCAACACGTAGCCTGCCGGGTCCACGACCACCCCGGAACCCAGGGAACGCTGCTTAAGTTCCTTGGGCATCTGGCCGCCGGGGCCGAAGAAGCGGCGGAAGGACTCGTACAAGTCAGGCGTCTCATCGTCTGGTGTTCCCTGGGGGCCGCCCTGAGAGGCACCCTGGCGACCATGAAACTGGAAGAGGTCGCGCATGACCGGACGCTTGAAGGTCTTAATCGTACGCACGTTGACCACCGCCGGCGACACCTGCACCACCAGATCGGCGAAGCTATCGGGACGGCCCATGGCCTGAGCCGTGATTATAGAAGCCAGAAGGCAACCCCCCGCCACTAGAGCCGTCAGGCCGGCCAACGCGCGGGGCAACTGTCTTGGTTGCATGTGCGATTCCTCCTAGATCTTGCGAACTCCGGGTAGCAGCCCCCAGGACCGCCGCGTGTGTCGTACAGGCCGGAAGCTCCGGCCAGCCACGCTGAGCCGCGCCAGCCCCCAAAGCCGCGCGGCCCGCCAGCTTCCGCCAAAAAACCCTCTGCTCAAACCACAAAAGCAACCCCAGCCAGATGCGCCGAGACCCTGCATCCGCAACTATACCCCCACCCGCGGCGTCTTACCCGGGGGTGCGGTCGGCTTAGGCCGACTGACCCAACGGGGGGGTGGCCTGCACGTAGGCCAGACGAAGCTCGGTGAGAGCGCTGTCGATGAGCCGTTGCTCGTCCTGGGTGAGGTTGCCCTGGGTTTTTTCCTTGAGCATGCCGATGGTGTCGATGGTGTGCCGGGCCAAGACCGGCTCCAGGCGGGGTTGGCCGCTGGCCAGGTCGGGTATATGCCCCAGGTGCGTCATGGCGGCATGGCTCAGAGAGACGATCAGACCGCTGAAATCTACCGGCGGCAGGTGCTCGAAGCGCGGGGCCTGCTCCTCCTGGGGCGGGGACATTACCTCTGCCTGAGGCTTGACTGCCTGTCCGGCGGGCTCCTGGGGCTGGCCCCGGCGGGCGGAGCCGTCTTCGCTAAAAATGCGGCGGTCTTTTACGGTGAAACCCTGTTCCTCTTGGCTCATGTCAACAACTCCCGACGGATGTTTAGGGGACAAGCCCCCGAATTATACACCATAATTATAAGTATTTGTCTCCCCGGCCGCAAGCGTACAGGATCTTGAATTATAATCACAATTGGCAAACAAAGCCATCCATGGCTTTGCTTACCAATCGGCCGGGCCAATCCGGGGTCCCCGAGCAAACGAAGTTTGCTTGGGGTGGATGCTTGGCACGCAAAGCAAGCTGCGACCAAACTATTTAGTTTGATCGCAGCTTGCCTTGAGTCGGGGGCCCGGGCCTTGGTTTGTCGCGGGTGGACTTAACATTGATTTGGGCGCGTTGACCGCGAACTCGGCCTCGCCGGTTTTGAGGAACTTACTCACCTGCTTGGCCACGGCCACGGCCACATTGATCTGGGCCTCGTGGGTGTTGGCCCCCAGGTGGGGCGTGCACACCACGTTGTCGGCGAAAACGATGCGGCTGTCGGCGGGCAAAGGCTCCCGCTCGAAGACGTCTAGGGCCGCGCCAGACAGCTTGCCCTGGGCCAAGGCGTCGCATAGGGCCACCTCGTCCACGATGCCGCCGCGGGCGCAGTTGATGAGGTAGGCGCCGTCCTTCATCTTGGAGATATTTTGAACGTTGAACAGCCCGGCCGTCTCCTTGGTCTTGGGTACGTGTATGGACAGGTAGTCGGCGCGGACCAACAGGTCCTCAAAGCTCACCGGCTCAGCGCCCCGGACCTTGATCTCTTCGGCCTTGAAGTAGGGGTCATAGCCGATGACGTTCATCTTGACGCCGTGACCCAGCTCGGCCAGGATGCGCCCGATGTTGCCCATACCCATGATGCCCAGCGTCTTGCCCTTGAGCTCACGCCCCCTCAGCTGCTTCTTCTCCCACTTGCCTTCCTTTATGCCGCGGTGTCCCCGAGCGATGAAGCGGGATAGCGCGAAGATGTGCCCCATGGCCAGCTCGGCGGCGGCGTTGGAGTTCTGCCCCGGGGTGTTCATGACGATGACGCCCTCGGCCGTGGCCGCGGGGATGTCAACGTTGTCCAGGCCGGTGCCGGCCCGGCCCACCACTTTGAGGCTGTCAGCCGCAGCCAGGAAGTCGGCCGTGACCTGGGTAGCGCTGCGGATTACCAGGCCGTGCACGCCCTTGATGGCCACCTTCAAGTCCTCGGGCTTCAAACCGGTCTTGATCTCCACCTCGAAGCCCCCGTTCTTGAATATCTGGATCCCCTCCTGAGCCAGGGGATCGGAGATGAGTATTTTCATCTTAATTCTCCCCGAAAATTCTTTGAGCCGCAGCCACACCAGAGCCCACCTCGAAGGTGTAGCCCAGGCCCTTCAAGGCCATCTCAATGGCGCTGATGGCTTGCAGGGTGTCGAACTCGTTAATGTAGCCCATGTGGGCTACGCGGAAGATCTTGCCCTTGGCCTGGTCCTGGCCGCCGGCGATGAAGATGCCGTACTTATCCTTGAGCCACGTGACCACCTTCTGGCCGTCGATGCTCTCCGGGCATTCCACGGCAGTCAGGGCTACCGAGGATCGTTCCTTCGAGTACAGACCCAGGCCCCAGACCTTGACCGCCTCCTTGAAAGCCTTGGAACGGATTACGGTCTCGGCATAGACCTTGTCCATTCCCCACTCGTCCAACAAGGCGAAGATGTCCAAAAGGCCCATGAACAAGGTCACCGGGCTGGTAAAGGAACCTTTGTTCTCGCCCTGGCTCTTCAGTTCCTTGGCCCAGGAGAAATAGAACTTGGGGCAGGAAGATTTTTTCATGGCTTCCAATGCCTTGGGGCCGATGCTGGCAAAAGCCAGGCCCGGAGGCAGCATGAGCGCCTTCTGGGAGCCGGCGAGGACCACATCCAGGCCCCATTGGTCCACGGGGATGGGGTAGGCGCCCATGGCGCTTACCGCGTCCACCACCAGGACGGCGCCGGTGTTCTTGGTCACCAGGGCCAGCGCCTCTATGGGATGGTCCACGCCAGTTGATGTCTCCAGGGCCTGCACGTACACGGCTTTAATGGAGGAGTCGTCCTTCAGGAGCTTGGCCACCGCCTCGGGCTTGACCGCCTGGCCCCAGGGCACGTTCAGCTCCACGGGAGTGCAGCCGTAAGCCTTGAGGATCAGTGACCAGCGCTCGCCGAACTTGCCGCCGCGCACCGCCACGGCCTTGTCCCCGGGCGAAAGCAGGTTGGCTACCGAACTCTCCATGGCGCCCGTACCGCTGCTACAGAAGGTGAGAACCTCGTTCTGAGTCTGAAAGAGCTCCTTCAGGCCGGCGCGCACCTTGCCAATCACCTCTTGGAAATCCGCGGAACGGTGATAGACTAGGGGCTGGGCCATGGCCAGCAGCGTGCGGGGAGGTACCGGCGTGGGGCCGGGCGCCAACAGAGAGACCTTTTTCATTTTCGAACGCTCCTTACTAATGATGGTGAAGCCGCACAGGCCTGGCTCCGACCGCCCTGCCCTCTGGCCTGTTTTCAGACTAACCTATCTCGCTTGCAAGCAAAACGGCCCGCCTTGTGGGGCGGGGCCGGCGCGTCAAGCATACTCCGAGTGTCACTCGTCTATGGCAAACACCGCATATTGTCAAGGGCTTTGTGCGGCGGCTGGCCCCACCGGGTAGCCGGTACGCCAACGTCAGGCAAGGATTGATTAAATAAGGCGGGCCAGAGACTAGCTCCGGCCCGCCGGGGGATCTAAAAGATCAGGGGATTAGAAAACGAAGCGAAGCTGGAGGCCAGCCAAACACTCGGTGCCGTAGTCCTTGCCGGTAAGGGGGTTGTCGCCGTACTTGTAGTAGCTGAACTCGGGATGGATGGTGAAGTTCTTGGTGACTCCGTAGGGCAGGGCAACGAAGTAACCCATACGGGTGTAGTTATCGTCATTGCCACCCAAGCCGCCATTAGCCACGGTCTGCTTCCAGGCGTCGTTGTTCAGCTTCTCCATACCGACGCCGGCAGCTATCTCCCACACCGGCAGGATCTTGAACTCGGCGGAAACGATACCGCCAATCTTGGTGGTGTCCTCGATCTTGCCGTTACTATTGATCTCGGGCATGCTCTGCTTGACGGTGCTAGTCAGGTTGGAGCTCAGACCGGTGCCCAGGGAGGCCAGGCGGCCGCCGCTCCATTCGCCGTCGATGTTCTTACCCCAATGACCTTCCACCTTGACGGTGAAGGGACCGGCGGCGAACTTGGCGGGCAGAATGAAGATCATGCTGGTGTAGTTGTCGTCGGCGCCAGATGCCACGCCTTGGACCTTAAGCTGGGACCAGCCAAAGCCGGGCTGTACCAGGAAGCCGCCAGCGTTCAGCTTGAGGGCCAGGTCCAAACGGGGCAGGTTGGCGTAGGCATCTACCGTGGCGGGCAGAGTGGCGATTTTCTCAGCGCCAGGCTGCACCAGCGCGATTTGGAAGCCGAACATACCGGACTCCCACTGGAAGCCAGCCTGGGGGTTACGACCACCGTAGATGTGGCCCCAGTTGGTCATCTCGTTCTTACCGCCCTCGGTCTGGCCGAAATTCTGCTTGGGTGCAAACGCGGAACTGCCCAGCCAGTTGTCGGTCTGGCCAGCATACAGCTTGCAGTTGCCAACCTTCCACCAGCCGTAGGCGAAGCGCAGGCCCACGGACTCGGCGTTGTTGATCTTGGAGGACATGGACAGCTCAACGATGCCGCCGGTGGTTTTGTCCTGGCTGGCGAAGCTGGCCCGCAGGTAGGTTGTGTTGCCCAGGCTGACGAAAGCGCTGGTAACGTCATCCTTCTTATTGTTGGTTAACTCCTTGCTGACATTGTGGTAGCCCACGTCGGTCAGCAACCGGCCCTGAACGGTAAAGCTGGGGCCAGGGGCCTCATCAGCCGCCCACGCGGGAGCGGTGAAGGCTACCAAGGCAACCAACGCCACCATAATCGAAAAAGTCTTCTTCATGATTACCCTCTCCTCCTGTTTCTTTTTCAATCCGCCAGTGGTCATTTACCGGCACTCTCTTCTCCACAGCCCTGGGATCAACCCCAGGCAATCACGAGACGGCTTGCCCATCCAAGAGCCCGCCAACATCAGGAGGCCGGACGCCCTGCCCCAAAAGCTAGCGACCGCTACCCTCAACGATCAAAATACTAGCAACTGTCAAGGAAGTGGACAACCAAGTTTTGCCCGATTTCGGCGCCAAAATTAAAGTATTCTTGCACAAGCTCGTCCTCCGGGGCTGCTTCCCGGCGCCCAGCAGGCCCAAGCCTTACCTCGGCAGGAAAATAACCAGTCCCTCGAAACGGATACCCAGCCAACCGGCAGCCAGAAAGGCCGGCCACTGGGAAGCCCTGCCCATGGCAGCCTTGAGAAAGGCCTCGCGCCCGAAGGTCTCGTTGGCCAGTTTATTCATGGCCCTATATAGTTCTTTGTCGCCATGGTGCAGGGCCTGCATGGACCCGTCCTGCATTTTGAGGCTCTGATCGTCCAACTCCGCCAGGCTGGCGCAGTTGAGGTGTGTGCCCAGGCGCAGGGTCAGCTCGCCCAGGCTGATGCCCAAAATAATCACCATCTAAGTGCCCAGTCACCAGCCCCAAACCGGGTCGCTCAGCCAGCGATAAAACAGGATGAGGAGGGGGTCCAGGGCTAGGTCGATGACTTCCAAATGCCGCGCCTTTTAGCAGGAACGGAAGCCTCCTTTCCCCGAACGGGGAGGGCGACGCGCCAACCAGGGTACTACATGGGCAGCCTCTTGGATTGTTGATTCTTACTTTATTCTGATCGGGAAGTAAGGAAATTTTTCATATTGGCTTGGCAGGTAAGGCTTTTATTCCATTATCCTGGACCTCGGATGTGGGTCCAGGAATGAGGAAGTGGCCGAAGGTGGTAGAGCACCCCAGACCCCGCGAGACGGGAATAACTCCCTGCCATCTGGTTGTTGCCATCGTGTTTTTCGTTGCAGCCTGCGTTAAGAAGATTATGGAGCTGGAGCGGCGCCTTCTTTGCCCTCACCAGGGAGTCCTTCAGCTATGACCTGGCGCCCAAGAAAATAAGGCAGACCGCCGAGGTCCTCGGCGTGGCCAAACACTTCGAGTACGCCATCCGTCTCGGTTCACTGGCCCTGGTCACCGGAGACGTGGGCAGCGGTAAAACCACCGCCTTGCGCTGGGCCGCCAGCAGGCTGCCCCATCCGAGTATCAGATCATCTGGGTCACCGCCTCACAGGGCTCCATCTTAAAACTCTACAGGCAACTCTGCGTCAAGCTCGAAGTGGACACCGCCAGCTTCTCCAGGGCCGTCCTCACCAAGTTTATCAGAAAACAGGTCCTGGAGATCGCCCAGGACCGCAAGAAGCAACCCGTCCTCATCATCGATGAAGTCCCCATTCTCCGGCTTGAAATCCTGACCGAGTTGCACACCATTACTCAGTTTCAGGGAAACTCCAAGTCAATCCTGCCCATCATCCTGGCCGGCCAGAACAACCTCGCCGACCTCCTCATATACAGAACCTACCTGCCTCTGGCCTCCAGAATCGTGGCCAGAAGCCATCTGGCCGGCGTCTCCCTCCAGAACACGCAAGCCTACTTCCTGCACCAACTCAGAATCGTGGCGTCAAGCAGAACCTCTTCTCTGATTCAACCGTCACCGCCATACAGCAGGGCTCCGGCGGGCCTCTTCCGAAGGGCCAACCACCTGACTCGAGGCGCGATCATGGCTGCCGCCGAGGAGCAAGCTCAGGTCGTCTCCCCGAAGCACGTCCGCATCCACGCAACAGAATTGATCTAATCAAATGAGAAAGGAGAACCATTCCAGGATAATTAGAGGACTTTCGGCAAATTAATCCAAAAACAACACCGATTATCTTCGTTACCCCCGGCAAGGGCAAGGGCTGTCTGGTCCTGCTCCGCCGCTTCCTGCGTAAGCATGGCGGCGATCACAACAATAATCGCCGAGGTGGTCTACGACATGCCGCCAGCCTTCCTAGCCGCCATCGGCGAAAGCTTCTCCGGCGCCAACGTCACCATGGACTGGTTCCATGTAGTCCAATTCTTCACCACCGTCGTGGACGAGGTCCGAAAGGCCGAGGCTAAGGAGCGTAACCTGCCCAAGGCCACCAGCTGGGCCGTGCTCAAGGCTGCTGACGGCGGCAGTTTAACCGAAAAACAGCAGCAAACCCTGACCGAACTAGAGACCGGCGGCTTCGCCACCGCCACCGCCTGACGGCTCAAGGAGATGCTGCGCTGGATCAAGAAAGGCCATCTCTGTACGAGCCGCCCAGTGGCGCATCACCCACTTCACCAGCCATGCCCTGAAGTGCATAGCGCCTGACACCAAAACCCTGGCCCCTATCCTTAAGGCGCTCATGGTTCTGGGAAAGCATGCCCACCTGTGATCCTAAGCCGCTAGACCTCCAACCATTCCGACACCTGCCTGGAGGGGCTTAACGGCATCTTCTAGGCCGCCAGGGCAAGAGCCACCGGCTACCGTAATATCTTCACCTTCATGGCCATGATCTACTTCATCGCCGCACCACTGGGGGAACTCATCAATTTCCACAGCTAACGACGAAGAACCAAAAATTACCTTACTTCCCGATCAGAACAAAGCAAGAATCAACAGTGGGCCACCACGTCGGCCACCGGCTCGCCAGCAGCGGCGAGAGGGATGCAATAAGGCTCGTCCGGGGCCTTAAACAGGCACTCGGGGTCTGTGAGTGCCAAGGCCAGTTTGAGCACCTGGTCCATGTGCTCTACGGGCACAAGCTCCACCACCTTGAGCACCTTGGCCGGAATCTCCTTGATGTCCTTCTCGTTGTCCTTGGGAATGAGGACCTTCTTGATGTTGGCCCGGTGGGCGGCCAGGATCTTCTCGCGCAGGCCTCCGATGGGCAGCACGCGGCCGCGCAGGGTGATCTCGCCGGTTATGGCCACGTCGGCGCGCACGGGTATGCGGGTCAGCACACTGACCAGGCTGGTGGCCAGGGCGATGCCCGCCGAAGGGCCGTCCTTGGGGATGGCGCCTTCGGGCACGTGGATATGGATGTCCACACGTTGATAAAAGTCCTCGGGCAGCCCCAGAGAGCGGGCCCGCGAGCGCACGTAGCTCAAGGCGGCTTGGGCCGATTCCTGCATCACCTCGCCCAGCTTGCCGGTGATGATCAGCTTGCCCTTGCCAGGCATGATCATGGCTTCGGTGGTGAGCACTTCGCCGCCCACCTCGGTCCAGGCCAGGCCGTTGGTCAGGCCCACGTAGTTGCGATCTTCGGGCAGCCCATGGCGGAATTTGGTGACGCCCAGATAGCCCTCCACGGCGCTGACCGCCACGCTCAACTGACCATCGCGCTGCCCCTCGCTCACCAACTTCTTGGCCACCTTGCGGCAAATGCTGGCCATCTCGCGCTCCAACTTACGCACACCGGCCTCGCGGGTGTAACGCTGAATGATCTCCAAGATAGCCCTGTCGCTTATCTGCACCTGGCTGGGCTTGAGGCCGTTGGCCTTGGCCTGCTTGGGCGCCAGGAACTGCTTGGCGATGGAGAGCTTCTCCAACTCGGTGTAGCCGGACAGTCGGATGATCTCCATGCGGTCCTGCAAGGGCGCCGGGATGGAGTAAAGAGTGTTGGCCGTAGTGATGAACATCACCTCCGAAAGGTTGTAGTCCACGTCCAGGTAGTGGTCGTTGAAAGCGAAGTTCTGCTCGTGGTCCAAGACCTCCAACAGCGCCGCCGAAGGGTCGCCGCGAAAGTCGGTAGACATTTTGTCCACCTCGTCCAGGCAAAAGACCGGGTTAACAGTGCGCGCCCGGTGCAGGAACTGGATAATCTTGCCGGGCATAGCGCCGATATAGGTGCGACGATGTCCCCTGATCTCGGCCTCGTCGCGCACGCCGCCCAGCGACAGGCGAATGAAGTTGCGCCCCATAGCCCGGGCGATGGAGCGGGCTAAGGAGGTCTTGCCCACGCCGGGAGGACCCACGAAACACAGAATGGGGCCCTTAATCTTGCGCATCAGCACCTGTACGGCCAAGAACTCCAGAATGCGCTCCTTGGGCGTTTCCAGGCCATAGTGATCCTGGTCCAGGATGCGCTTGGCCTCGCTCAGGTCCAGCTTGTCCCGGGTGCGCTCGTTCCAGGGGATGGCTAGAAGCCAGTCCGCGTAGTTGCGCACCACCGTGGCCTCAGCGCTCATGGGCGACATCATTTTGAGCTTCTTAAGCTCCTGGCGCACCTTCTCCGCGGCTTCCCGCGGCAAGCGCTTAGCCTTGAGCTTCTCCTCCAGCTCCTTGATCTCGTTCTTGCTGTCGTCCTTGTCGCCCATCTCCCTCTGGATGGCGCGCATCTGCTCGTTGAGATAGTACTCGCGCTGGGTCTTCTCCATCTGGCGCTTGACCCGGCTTTTGATGCGCTGCTTGATATGCAATATCTCGATTTCGGCGCGCATCAGCTCGAACAAGCGCTCCAGGCGGCGGTTGGGCTCGATGATCTCCAAGAGCTGCTGCTTATCCTCCAGCTTCAGCGGCAAGTGCCCCACCACGGTATCAGCCAAGATGCCGGGATCGAAGAGAGCCGAGATCGACAGCAGGACCTCCTGGGGGATCTTCTTGTGCAGCTTGGCGAACTGCTCGAAGGAGGCGTTGACCGAGCGGATCAGGGCTTCTGATTCCAGGTCGACCGGATAGATGTCGCTCAGGGGCTCCAGCTCCACCAGGAAGAGGTCTTCGCTGGGCAGGAAGGCTTTAATCTGGGCCCGCTCCTTGCCCTCGATCAGGGCTTTGACCGTGCCGTCGGGCAGGCGCAAGAGCTGCAGGACCGTGCTGACGGTGCCAATGCCGTGGATGTCGCCGGGGCCGGGCTCGTCCACGCGGGCGTCGCGCTGGGTGGCCAGAAAGATGGTGCGGTCGTGTTCCATTGCATGTTCCAGGGCAGCAACGGATTTGTCGCGGCCCACGAATAGTGGCGCCACCATGCGCGGAAAAACGACTATGTCTCTCAGGGGCAACAGGGGAGCGTGCATATAGGAGCCTCTCTCCTTGGGAGGGGGTTAACCATTAACAGGATGTTGAAAAAGTCCGTCCATGGCCTTTTTCAACTCAAATTAGCCGCAATGAATTCGGCTAACTCTCCCAAAAAGCTTGGCTCTTCGAGCCTGCGCTTTTTGGCGAACCATCCATAACCCGCCAACAGGCTGTTTTTCAGCTGCCTGACAATATAAGCCCGCGACACATCCGCACACCTGGGCTCCTTGAGGTCTGCCTGCCTCTCCTAGCAGCATAGCGTCCGGGTTAAGCGCAATAACTTGGCGGGAAACATGATGGTTTCCCCGAACCGCCTAAAAATAAACAAACATCACGCCGCCAACGGCGCGATGCCCCTGATTTTTTCACACCCGAAGCAATCCCTAAACATCTGGCGACTGGCCTAGGCGTATTCGGCGACCTGCTTGGCCAGGAGGAGCAGAGGCTGCTCGCCGCGAGTTATAACTTCCTCGCCGACCAAGCACTCCTGCACATCCTTCAAAGAAGGCAGATCGTACATGATATCCAGCATAGCCGACTCCAGGATAGAACGCAGCCCGCGGGCACCACTCTTGCGGTTCAAGGCCTCTTTGGCCACGGCCTGTAAGGCCTCGTCAGTAAATTTTAACTCAACGCCCTCGAACTCAAAAAACTTAGCGTATTGCTTGGTCAGCGCGTTTTTGGGCTCTCGCAAAATACGGATTAGGGCATCCTCAGAAAGCTCATCCAAAGTGGCAGCCACGGGCAAACGTCCCACGAACTCGGGAATAAGACCAAATTTGATCAGGTCCTCAGGCTGGCACATGGCCAGCACGTCGCCCAGGGGCAACTCCTGACTGCGATCGCGCACGTCGGCGGTGAAGCCCAGGGTCTTGGCGCCCACGCGATTTTTAATTATCTTGTCCAGGCCCACGAAGGCCCCGCCACAAACGAACAGAATATTAGTAGTGTTGACCTTGACGAACTCCTGCTGAGGGTGCTTGCGCCCGCCCTTGGGCGGCACCGAGGCCATGGTGCCCTCGATGATTTTAAGCAGAGCCTGCTGCACGCCCTCGCCCGAAACGTCGCGAGTGATGGAGAGATTCTCGCTCTTACGGGCTATTTTGTCGATCTCATCGATGTAGACGATGCCCCGCTGAGCGCGCTCCACGTCGTAGTCCGCGACCTGCAACAGGTTGAGGATGATGTTCTCCACGTCCTCGCCCACGTAGCCGGCCTCTGTGAGCGTGGTGGCGTCAGCGATGGTGAATGGCACGTTAAGAATGCGGGCCAGGGTCTGGGCCAGAAGTGTCTTGCCGCTACCAGTAGGGCCGATCAAAAGGATGTTGCTCTTATGCAACTCTACCCCACCCATCTCCACCCGGGCGTCGATGCGTTTATAGTGATTATGCACGGCCACCGCCAAAATCTTCTTGGCCCGCTCCTGCTCGATAACATATTCATCGATGATGACCTTGATCTCCTTGGGCTTAGGGATGGAGACCCGGCTAGCGACCTCTTCCTTCTGGTATTCCTCCTCGATGATCTCGTTGCATAACTCAATGCATTCATCGCAGATGTACACCGACGGGCCGGCGATGAGCTTCTTCACCTCATCCTGGCTCTTGCCGCAGAAGGAGCAGACCAGATCCGATCCCTTGCCGTTGGTTTTTTTAGTCATTTGATGGGGCCTCCCTGGTTGACCAGGATGCTTAAATTCTCAGATCACCTCGCGGTGGGTGATGACCTTGTCCACCAAACCGTAGACGCGGGCCGATTCGCCGCTCATGAAGTAGTCGCGCTCAGTGTCCTGGCTAATCTTGTCCAGAGGCTGGCCGGTGTGGTCGGCCAAAATCTGGTTAAGTTCCTCGCGCAGCTTCAAGATCTCGCGAGCGTGGATGTCGATGTCAGTGGCCTGGCCCGAAAAACCGCCCATGGGCTGATGGATAAGTATACGCGAGTGGGGCAGGCTGTAGCGCATGCCCTTATCGCCGGCGGCCAAGAGCAGGGCGGCCATGGAGGAGGCCTGGCCCAGGCACAAAGTGCTGACCTTGGGTTTGATGTACTGCATGGTGTCGTAAATAGCCAAGCCGGCGGTCACCACTCCTCCGGGGGAGTTGATGTAGAGGTGGATATCCTTGGTGGGGTCCTCAGCCTCCAGGAACAAGAACTGGGCTATTATCACATTGGCCACCGTGTCGTCCACAGGCTGACCCAGCATGACAATGCGATCCTTTAACAGCCGCGAGTAGATATCGTAGGAGCGCTCGCCGCGGCTGGTCTGCTCGATGACAAAAGGAATAAGCGTCATTATGGCATACCTTGCTGCTGGCAGCTGAATTAAATGGTTTACGCCTTGGTTTCCTTGGCCAATTCAGCCGGGTCCACTTTTTCAATGATAGCATCGACGGTAATGGCCTGCAACGTTTTTTCTTCTAGAATGCGGGCCTGTAGTGTGGGCATCATGTTGTTTTTAATGTACATTTCCTTAATGATTCCTACCGGCTGCCCCATGCTCACGGCCATTTTATTGATATTTTTATCGATATCTTCGACCTTGACCTCCACCCTTTCCTGCTCGGCGATACGCCCCAGCACAATGCCCGCGCGCACTTTCTTCTGAGCCTGCTCCTTGAACCCCTCGGCTAGCTTGTCCTCCTCCAAGCCCATGACCTGGGGGTCCATGCCCTGCTGGCGCATGCGGTTCTTGAAACTCTCCACCATGCCCTCCGCCTCGGCGCGCACCAGGGAAGCAGGCACCTCAAACTCGCCCTGGTCCCGCAGCTGGTCCAGTATCTGGTTGCGCAAGGCCATGTCGCGCTGAACCTGGTAGGACTCCTCCAGGTCGGCGATGATGCGGTCCTTGAGGGCCTTAAGGCTGTCGAACTTCGGAGAGAGAGCGCGGGCAAAGTCGTCGTCGATCTCGGGCAGGAGCTTCTTCTTGACATCCTTGACCTGCATGACGAAGCGCACGTCCTGGTCCTGCAGCTCGGGATTGTTAGCCTCAGGGCCGTAATGCACGGTGGTCTCTACCGAATCACCCACTTGGGCCCGCAGCAGAGCCACCTCTATTTCGGTCTGCACTTGGCCTTTGCCCAGCTCCACTTCCACATTCTCGGCCTGACCGCCGGCCACCGGATCCTCACCCTTGAAGGACTGGTAGTCGATGATCACCACGTCGCCGGCCTGGGCCAGGCGGAACTCCTCCAAGGGAGCCAGGACAGCCTGGCGGCTAGCCAGGGCCTCCAGGCGCATACCCACCTCGGCCTCGTTCACCTGCAATTGAGGCTCCTTGAGCTTGAGGCCCTTATAGACGCTGGTCTCCAGGGTGAACTCGGGCTTGACGTCCAGGGTGACGCTGAAAATAAAGTCCTGACCGGCCACCGGAATACCGAAATCGAAATCCGGGCGGGCCACCGGCTCCAGCTTGGTCTCACTCAGGGCCTCGGGATAGCGGTCACTGATGAGGTTCTCAGCCGATTCGACCGCCACCTGGGGAGCGTAGTACTTTTCCAAAATGCTGCGCGGCACCTTGCCAGGGCGGAACCCCTTGATCTTGGCCTGGCGGGACAGACGCTTGTACAAGGTGTCCACGGTCTTATCCACATCTTTGGCCGGGATTTCCACGGTCACCTTACGCTGCACCGAACTGAGCTCTTCCACGTTGACTTTCATGAGTCCTAATCCTTGGACAATATGCGGTTAATAGAGGTAATCTAAAAATTTAAATTTATATCACCCGTAAGCCAGCGCTGCAACCCTCGCTTCCTCAAACCGCCCTCATAAAGGCCCCCGGCTGTCCGCAAACCGGCCGCTGTGACGAAAATTCGCTCTTCAGCGGACCATGGCTACGCCCACCCGGACTGGCACGCGTGGTCATTCATACAAAAGGTATGCCTGGCAGCGGCTTTTGCAGCCTATACCCTGGGAATGTGCCAGTTCAATCAATACTGGCTGATTTGCGCGGCCACCAGTTCCAGGTCGTCGCCTTCTAAGGTAAAAGGATAGTTGCGCAAGTCGGGGCTGGGTTTCTCGTTGCCAAAGGGGCGACTGCAGACCACTTTCCCCGAGGCTCCCGGACAACCCGAGGTCATAAAGGGCCGGCCCGAGACCAGAGCCTGTTGTAGGACCGCTGGAGCCACACCGAAATCAATCGCCCGACCCTTTTGGTCAAATTCCATATCGCGGGCCCGCGCCAGATCCTGATCGATGAGCCAGAGGACCATATGCACCCGCCGGTAGCCGCTAGCTGGGGGCTGGGAACGCAGGGCCAAGACGCTGAAGCGTTCCGGAAAAAAGCAGAATAGATGGGTGCAGCCGCCCAGGCCCTTGGCGCGGTCCATGGCCAGGATCAGCTTCTGTTCCGTCTCGCCCAGGCCGTGGACCAAATGTATACCCACCATGCCCTGGCCGAAGACCTGCAAGGCCCTCTCAAAGAGGCTCCAGTAGTGGTCCCAGCGGTGGGGGCCTCCCACGAGCCGGCCCCGCAGCCCCTCGAACAGCTCCGGCGTGGCCGCGTCGATAGCCACGCCTAACCCTGTCGGCCCCGGCTTCCCGCATATACCTAAGATCGTCCTAGGCCAACAGGATGGGGGCGATCAAGAGGCTCACCGGCAGGTTGGTGGCCGCGTGCGCCCGGCGGCAAACCTCCAAAGTGTCGGCCTTGGCCTGGGGGTGGGTAATCATGGAGACACAAACCAGCTCCACCCAGGACGGAGCGGAGGCACAGCGCTCAAGCACCTCAGCCAGGGCATAGGACTTCCAGGAGACCCTAAGGAGCCGTTGGCCCGGCAACCGCCGGAATAGGTCAAGAACAAATTGATGCAGCCCAGGCGAGCACCGCGGAAAAAGCTGCCGCCGCCAAGGCCCAGGGTCATGGCGGCGGCCAGGGAAAGGCGAACGTAATCGGGGCTTTGCTGGGGGTCGCTAACGGTCAGCGCGGGCTGAAACATGGCGATTTTCCGACGGCCTGAGCCGCCTGTTAACCAGTTAGAGAGGCCATTCTGGTCGGTTGGGCATAATTAAATAGTATGGCATAAAAAAGGGCTCCGGCAATGCCCGCCAGGGCTCAGGCCGGAGACGCCTCGACCAGGTAGGATCCCTCGGAGATCACCGTCACCCGGACAGCCCTGCCGCACAGCTCATCCACGGCGACTTGCAAGTCGCTAATCGGGGTCATACCCAGCAGCACATAGTCCTGGGCGGTCAGGTCGGGGGCGAAGAGCAGCATGTAGCTGAAATGTTCCTTGGCCTGAAAAAAGCGCTGGGACGCCCCACTGGTCCTTGACGAAGCCCCCAGTGCTGGGCAGCAAAGTTGGCCGGAGTGGAAGTTTCCCGCAGGACTGGTACGAACTCGACGCCGCCCAGGCCGTCTTTGCAGCCAGCCACCAACAGCACCGTGGCCCCGGGCTGTGATAAAGCCCTTATTGGCGTGAAAAAAGGCCTGGCCCAGAGGATGGCCGCCGCCGCTGGTGATCACCAAGTCCGTCGGCTGGTCCAGACGGGCCAGGGACTGGGCCTCCGAGGCCCGGCAGCCAGCCTGGAGGGCTGCCAGCCAATCCCCGGCAAAGACCCCGTTGAATCGCTGTTGGTAATCGATGACCGCGTTGATCAAGCAATCCACTCCCAGCCCGCCTACCACGCGCCTGATGTATTGCTGGAAGGGGTTATCATGCAAACGCCCGCTGGCCAGACCAGGCTCGGCCACCAGCCGGTAGGAGTGCATGAGCTCCATGGTTTTGAGATTGGCCGGGCTGGGCCGCACCGTCTTGCCGCTTCCAAAAAATCCGGCAAAAGTGTACAGCTCGATCAGGGCTGTGAGTATTTTGAGATCAACGGCTAGGAAAAGCTGGGCTATCTCGATGACCTGCCCCTCTAGGCGCCCCACCAGGGCGTTGCCACGGCGGCAATCGTGATTGCGCACGGGATGGTGCGCCACGAGCTCCGATCCCAGCATCTCCATCAACTGGGGCCCCTGGGGGGGGACATGCCGATGGCCATCAGTATAGTCACCCGATCGGGGGCTCTAGGTCAGCCTGGGCCAGGACCTCCAGGATGGGCGGCAGCAGCTAACAATTGGGCACCGGCCGGGTGTGGTCGCTCACTACCAGGCAGGCATCGCGGCGGCCCTGGACGAACTGAGCCAAAGGCGGACAGTTGTTATTTTCGGATTAATTTGACGAAAGGCCTCTGATTATCCTGGACGGATCCTTCCATTTTCATTTAATCAGATCAATTCTGTTGCGGCGATGCGGACGTGCTCCGGGGAGACGACCTGAGCCTACTCCTCGACGGCAGTTATAGTCGCGCCTCGGGCCAGATGGTTGGCCTTTCGGAAGCGGCAGCCGGAGCCCTGCTGTATGGCGGTAACGCGTCCGGATCAAATAAGAGATTTTGCTTGCCGCCTGCGATTTTGAGGTGGTGCAGGAGGTAGGCCTGCATGTCCTGGCGTGAGACGCCGGCCAGATGACTGCTGGCCACTGTTGGTTCTTGCTTTGTTCTGATCGGAAAATAAGGGAACCTTTTAGATTGGCTTGACAATGTAGAAATTTTTATCCAGTCTTTTCAAAGATAGATTCTCAAAAATCGGTTAAGTGATCGAAACGAGATGCC
The DNA here is from genome assembly GCA_965112955.2 of Desulfarculales bacterium. Taxonomy (GTDB): domain Bacteria; phylum Desulfobacterota; class Desulfarculia; order Desulfarculales; family Desulfarculaceae; genus JACRDC01. The sequence continues at coordinate 468 of CBCOTF020000029.1, read as the reverse complement.
TTCATTTCAGAGTAGCAATTTGGTTCTACCAAAAGCCAACAATACCGCGACGAAGAGAGGGCAAGGCCATGGTGCGAACAGCTAGCCTGTTCAGTCAGCTGCGCATCACTATTCTCCGCACTGAATTCGCCGCCTTGGGCAAGGAGCACGGTACCGAGGTCAGGACCAAGGGATCTCTTTGTTGGACCCATTTCGTAGCCATGCTCTTCTGTCATCTGGCCCGGGCCGATTTCCCAAGGGAGAGCTGCTCGGGTCTTTCCGTCTACCCGGGCAAGCTGTCCCACTTTGGGGTAAGCGCGGCCCCCAAAAGGTCCACACTGCCCTACGCCAACCAGCACAAGCCCTCAATCTTGTTTCGAGCCCTGTTCTTCAAAACTATAGAGCGCTTCCGTGCCAAGGCTCCCTGGACAGGGAAAAGGGCAAGTTCAAATTCAAGAACAAGCTCCTGAGCCTGGACTCCTCCACCAT
>CBCOTF020000028.1:0-1340 GCA_965112955.2 Desulfarculales bacterium | reverse complement strand
CCACGCCGAGTTTTATCTCTCCGAGGGTCTGGCCACTTATCTACAGGCCTTGCGCTAGGCCGTGCTCAAACGGAGGCTACCACTCAAGCTCTACCTCGACAACGGTCCCGCCTTCCGCTCCCAACATTTGGAAGAGATCACCGCCTCCCTGGGCATCGCCCTAGTCCACGCATCGCCCTACGTGCTTCAGGGCAGGGGCAAGATCGAAAATTATTCCGCACCGTCAGGTCCCAGTTTCTCTCCGGCTTTAAGGGCGGCGATACCCTTCGGGACATCAATGAGGCCTTGGAGTGCTAGATCAAGGACGTCTACCACTAGCGCAAGCATCTGGGCACCGGACAGGCCTCCCTGTAACGCTTCACCAGCAAAATGGAGTGCGTCAGGCCGGCCCCCGCCGACCTGGGAAGCTACTTTAGGAAAAAGGCCACGCGTCACGTGGCCCTGGACGGCACCGTTTCCCTGGCCGGTAGGCTATACGAAGCCCCAGTACCTCTGATGAGCAAACAAATCATCCTCCTCTACTACGAACGACCATGACCCCGTGGGATCAAGCTCCACCACCACAGCCACCACGGGAGGCTCCCTTTTCTCGCAAAAACCAGACCCGGAGGTCAACAATTCATGCAACCAAATTACTGCGCTTTCTTTGTCCTTACTAGGGAGCCATTCGGCTCTGACAGGGCGCTCAAGAAAATAATGCCGCCCGCCGAGGTCCTCGGCGTGGCCAAACGCTTCGAATATGCCCTCCGCCTCGGCGCACTGGCCTTAATCACCGGAGATGTGGGTGGCGGGAAATTCACCGCCGTGCGCTGGGCCGCCAGCAGACGGCACCCATCCGAGTATCAGTTCATCTGGGTCACCGCCGCACAGGGCTTCATCCTGGATTTCTACAGGCAAGTCTGCGTCGAGCTCGAAGGGGACACCGCCAGCTTCTCCAGGGCTGTCCGCATCAAGCTTATCAGAAAATAGGTCCTAGAGGTCGCCCAGGACCGCCCCCCCCATCCTCATCATCATCGATGAAAGGTCCCTCCTCAGGCTTCAAATCCTGGCCGAGTTGCACGCCATCACTCAGTTTCTAAGGAGACTACAAGCCAATTTTGCCTATCATCCTGGCCGGCCAGAATAATCTCGCCGACTTCCTCATATACAAAATCTCCCTGCCCCTGGCCTCTCCAGGGGTATGGCCAGAAGCCATCTGGCCGACGTCTCCCGCCAGGATATGCAGGCTTAATTCCTGCACCACCTCAAAATCGCAGGCGTCAAACAGAAACTCTTTTCTGATCCGGCCGTCACCGCCATACAGCAAGGCTCCGGCGGCCTCTTCCGAAGGGCCAACCACC
>CBCOTF020000027.1:0-7655 GCA_965112955.2 Desulfarculales bacterium | reverse complement strand
CGGTGTCCACGATTGTCTCCTGCTCCAACTCGGCCATGCGGATCGCTGCATCATGACACCGGAGCTACACCAACTCCACTCATGATGGCAAAAAGGCAATAAAAGGCGGTTGCCGGAAATGATGGCTGGCCGCCCCTCCGCCGTTTAGCTGCGGCGGGCCAGGGCTCGCTGATACCAGCGCCTCAGCACCTCCGGCGCCACACTCAGTTGGAAGCCCAGCACGATCAACAGATTAACCACAGTAGTGCGCAAAAGCCCTAAGCGGCGCTAGCACCGGCCGGGGACGCGGGCCTCGAGACTGGCCTGAACCACGCGCCACTGGCGCATCAGGCGGTGCATCAGCTTATAGTCCTCCATGGTGGGCAGCTCGGCAAAGCCGTCGGCCTGAGCGAAGCGCTCCACCGTCAGGAAGAGCCCCTGGTCGCCATAGGGCAGCTGGCATAGACGGGTGCGTTAGTCCAGCATCCTTTCCATCAGGCCTGCCCCTGGGCCGGTGGAATCCAGTGCGAAACGGAAGCAGCCCAGGACTACCTCGAGAAGGGCCAGGACCCGGTCCTGGCCCTTAAAGCTTAGCAGTGGCGAGGCCCCCAGGGAGTGGGCCAGCTCGTAAATTCCATACTGGCTACCGCTGTCGACCACCAGCATCTCCACCCCTGGCTCGGCCAAAAGCGGCCCCAGGCTGCCCGCGAGGTTGGCGGCCTCGTTCAGGGCCGGCACCACCACTGTGATGAGCCCGGGGTCCCAGATTGGCAGGGGAGTGCGCGAGGCCAACTCTCGCAAGGGCAGATCACCGGGTTGGTTGATATCCGGCAGGGTCTCCAGTAGGTGTACTGTCAGGCTGGCGCGGCTGGCCGCTGCCAGTGTTTGAGCCAAAACTTCCGATCCGTCCCAAGCGATGCCCTGAAAGATGGCCGGAGTCGGCTTGCTCAGATTCACCAGGTAGTAGCCGCCGTTCCTGGGCCGGACCCAGCACCAGGTCATGGTCAGCCAGGGCTTGGAAGGCCCTGGAGAGCAGGCGGTCGTCGCGCCCGGGGCAGTCGGTGCCCACCAGCACTATGCATTCCTCCTCTTCAGTTAGGGCCCTGACGCAAAGCGCGGGCCATGCGCGTTTCCAAGCTGCCGGGCCTTGGGGACGCGGTACAGGGAGGCGCTGTCCAGCCAGGAATACAGGCTGGCCGCACCGCCACCCTCGCAGCGTACCTCCCGACGTATCGTTTCCCGTCGCAGCAGGGCTAGGGCCCATGCCAGGGTATCCTCGCTAGACGGCGGGCTAGGTCGGTGGCACCCGCCGGCCCCAGGGCGGGTATGAGATGGGCCTTGGCGTGCCCCGGCTAGGGGTGGTGGGTGAAGACGATGCGGCGCTAAGGGATGGGCAAATGCCTGAATTCAGGCCACGATGGCCTCTTCTCAGGTAAAGCCGGGCCCGGCGGTGCAGGTGTAGCAGTGCTCGCCCACGGCGATGGCCTGCCCAGGCGGCGTCGGACTGGGCATTTCCGATATACGCACGCGCCTTCCAGCCAGAGGCAGGCCGGTGGCTAGGTTGAAGTCGCAGTCGTAGAGATAGCCGTCCCAGGCCACTCTGAGACCAGGCCCCGGCTATCATACCCGCTACGGCGCAGGGGGTTGAAGCCTTGGGCCAGGCGCTGCACATAGGCCTCGTAGCCGCTAGAGTCCAAGAGCCAGGTCTTGAGGCGGTCCAGGGATGCGTTGATTAATGTATGTAAATAGTTGAAATTCAAACTAAAGTGTCTGGAGAGCACTTGGCCGTGGCGGCCTGCTCCGGGGCCTGAAAAACGCCGGCGGGGTTGACCACCAAGTCTAGCTCTAGGTCCGAGCTGGGCTGGCCGTAACCGGCTTGGTTTAGAAGGCATAAGCATTCAAGCTAGTGCTCGAATACGCCAGTTACGCGTTGGGCCTCGGTCTGCTGGGCGTTCAGCGAGGGGAAGGATGTTGTTACCACCACATGGCGGCGGGCCAGGGTCTGGATTAGGCCTCGGTGTTCCGGTCTTGGCTAGGGCCGTCAAGTTGGCTCGCAGAATGGACACTGGGCGTCAGGACGCTGGCTCCTTCAAGCAAGCGCTCCAGGTGTGGATTGAGCTTCGGGGCTCCACCGGTTATGTCCACCACCTGAAAGCTTCCGCGCCGGGTATAGGCCAGCACCTCCTCCACCGTGGCGGCGTCTATGGCCTCGGGGCGGTCAGGGCCGGCCTGCAGGTGGCAATGGCGGTAGGCCTGGTTGCAAAACAAGCCCACATTGACCTAAAAGACCGTGGTTTGATCGCGGGTTAGCTCCAGTTGGTGGCTGCGCAGGGTGTGGCTGAAGGCGGCTAGGGCGGACATGTCGGCCGGGAGATTAGAGGGAGATCTTCTGGGCTTGCTTGCGCATCTGCACGCCGTGGATCAGGGCGGCCCCGCCCCGGATGGCGCAGGCCATGTGCAGGGCTTCGGTCATCTCGGTCAGGCTGGAGCCCTTGTCCAGGCAGGACTGGGTGTAGGCGTTTATGCAGTAAGGGCATTGCAGGGCATGGGCCATGGTCAGGGCGATTAGCGATTTTTCGCAGGCGCTCACTTCGCCTTCGGCAAAGATCGCTTCATAGTAGGCGAAAAAATTTTGGCCAGCCTCCGGCGCTTGCTGGCCGATTTCGGCAAAATGGGGTAGATTTTAAGAATCGTAATAGGTGCTCGTGGTGATTCCTTGGGATTAGCGGAACTTGGCGGCCCCGAGTTGGAAGCTATGCAGGGGCCAAAAATTCCACCGCTCAATGATATGTGCTGGGAACGACCTTATAAACTATTAGATAACCAATGGAACTAACCCCAAGGCTTCGAGGATTTTTATATCCCGCCGTCCCGTTTCCCTTCTTGCTTCATCAACACCCCGGCTTCATACTATTGGAACAGGGGGACTTTATCCCCGCGGGGTCTAGCCAGCGACGACCATGAGCTTTCATTTGTGCTTTTATAGGTAGATATTTTTCACTGCCAGCCTATTGCCCCTTGTCCAAGGCCCCGTGGGTCAGTCACCAGCCGACGCCGAAACAGGCTCTTTGACGGAAGCGACCCGACGCCGGGACAGGCTTTTTGACGAGAGCGACTTAATGGTCAAACATGCCCTCAACACCTCGCCACGCCGCATCGCCGAGGGCGTATTCGTGGTGGGCAGACCGGACCTCTCCGATCCCCGCGATTGCCTTTGCTATCTGGTGCTGGGCAGCGAGGTCCGGGTGCTCATGCTCATCGCGACTGCGGGGCCAGCCCCAGCGCTGCGCGCATACTGGATTTGGCCCTGCAAGCGGCCACCCCCCAGCCACCTGTTGATCACTCACGCCCAGATCGACCATGCCGGCGGGGCCGCCGAACTGACTCGGCTCTGCGGCTGCCAGGTCCTCATTCACCAGGCCGACGCCCAAACCCTGGCCTAGGGCAACCCCCTTGCGCAGCGTTGCTCAGTGGTATGGCTTGAAGCTGAAGCCGGTGGCTGTTGACGCGATTCTCGATCAGCACCATGTTTTGGGCTTGGGGCAGAGTATGCAACTGAACATCCTGCACGCCCCCGGCCATAACCCCGGCTCCCTGAGTGCCTGGTGCCAGCAGGCTAAGTGGCTGAAGGTGCTCTTCGGCCAGGACGTACGTGGGCCATTCTCGCCCTCTTTCAGCTCTGACCTGGAGCGGTGGCGTCTAAGCATGCAGGCCCTTTTGGAGCTGGATTGCGACATCCTGGCCGAGGGGCACTACGGGATCTTCCGCCCTGCCGTCGAGGTAGCCGGATTCATCTATAAGCAGTTGGGCATGCATTAGCCGAACGTTGAAAAAGTCCGGCCATGGACTTTTTCAACTCAAGTTAGCCGAAGTAAATTCGGGGAAGCCTTCAAATAACTTGGCTTGTAAAGCCTGTTTTTTTAGCAGGCCATCCATGGCCCGCGAGCAGGTTGTTTTTCGACAGCTTGCTTACCGAAAATGGCAGGCGCAGAGGTGCCCGGGTTCGATTTCCCTTAGCTCCGGTACCTGAAGCTGGCAGACCCCCCGGGCCTCGGGGCAACGGGTGTGGAAGCGGCAGCCGGCCGGCGGGTTGATGGGGCTGGCCACGTCGCCCTTCAAGGCCGGCGGGGGCAGGCACTTGTTGGGGTCAGCCAGGGGCGCGGCCAAGAGCAGGGCCTCGGTGTATGGATGCCGGGGCGGCCGGGCGAACAGAGCCGCCGGGGTCACTTCCATGATCTTGCCCAGATACATCACCGCGATGCGGTCGGAGAGGCAGCTGACCACCGACAGGTCATGAGCCACCAGCAGGTAGGTCAGGTCGAAGCGTTCCTTTAGGTCCATGAGCAGGTTGATCACCTGAGCCTGGATGGAGACGTCCAGGGCGCTAACCGGTTCGTCGGCCACCACCAGGCGGGGGTGCAGGGCCAGGGCTCGGGCGATGCCGATGCGCTGGCGCTGGCCGCCGCTGAACTGGTGGGGATAGCACCGCGCATGCTCGGGCCTTAAGCCCACCTCGTGCAATAGCTCCTCCACCCGCGCCTGTATTTGGGCTTGGGTGCCCATGCGGTGGATGCGTAAAGGCTCGGCCAAGATGCTGCCCACGGTGAGCCGGGGGTTAAGGCTGGTCACCGGGTCCTGGAATACTATCTGCATCTGGCGGCGTAAGGCCCTGAGTTCTGAGCGCCCCAGGCCGCTGATCTCCTGTCCCTGAAAAAAGACCTGCCCAGCGGTGGGCTCCATGAGCCTCAAGATCAGCCGGCCCAGGGTGGATTTGCCGCAGCCGCTTTCGCCCACCAAACCCAAAACCTCGCCAACAGCCACGCTTAAGCTGACCTGATCCACCGCCTTGAGCATCTGGCGGGTGGCGCCCAGGAACCAGAAGCCCACCTGAAAATGCTTGGTCAGCCCCTCTACCCTGACCAGCTCCTGGCCTGCGGTGACGCTCATACCGCGGCTTTCCGGATAACGCGGGCTTGGCGATGGTGCAGGTAGCAACGCACCCGGTGGCCAGGCGCCACCTCTACCAGGGCTGGCTCAGCCTCCTGGCAGGGCGCGAAGCGCTGGGGGCAGCGGTCGCTGAAGGTGCAACCCGGCGGCAGGGCGTCCAGGAGGGGCACGATTCCTGCAATAGTGGGCAGGTGCTGGCCACGGGCCGCGGCTCGCGAGGGCAGGCAGGCCAAGAGCCCCTGGGTGTAGGGATGCAGCGGCTCCTGAAACAGCTGGCCCACCGGGGCCTGCTCCACCTGGCGGCCGGTGTACATCACGGCCACCCGAGAGGCCATCTGGGCCACCACCGCCAGGTTATGGGTGATGAGCAAGAAGCTAGCCCCGCTTTGCTGTTGAAGCTTCTGCATTAGGTGCAGTATCTGAGCCTGGATGGTCACGTCCAGGGCAGTGGTGGGCTCGTCGGCGATGACCAAACGCGGAGAAAGGGCCAAGGCCATGGCGATCATCACCCGCTGGCGCAGGCCGCCGCTGAGCTGGTGGGGGAAGGCCCTGGCCCGCATGGCCGGCTCGGGGATACCTACCTTGGTAAACATCTCCACGGTCAGGTCCCACGCCGCCTGAGGCGAGACTTGGCGGTGGGCCAGTACCAGCTCGGCTACCTGGCTGCCCACATTGAAGACGGGATTGAGACTGGTCATGGGCTCCTGAAAAACCATGGAGATGCTGGCCCCCCTTAGGACGCGTAGCTGGGCCGACTCTAGGGTCAGCAGGTTTTGTTTTTCGAAGAGCACCCGGCCGGCCATAACCCGCCCCGGCGGCGGCACCAGGCCCATCACCGACAAAGCGGTGACTGACTTGCCGCAGCCGCTCTCGCCCACCAGGCCTAGCACCTCGGCGGGCAGCACCTGCAAGTCCAGGCCGTCTACGGCCGCCACTTCGCCCCTGGCTCCGGGGAAGACGATGAGCAGGTCCTGGATGTCCAGCAGGGGATCGCTCATAGGGGCTGAACCTCGCCGTTGTAGGATTCGTAAGGGGCTGATTGTGGGGATTCTAGCACGCCCCGCCCCCCTGGCAAAGCCGGGCTTGGGTCTGGTGGGAGATCAGAGGTGTTTGAAGCGCCTGGAGCCTTCCAGAAGAGGGGCGGGTGCGGTCTGGCCCAAGATGGCCGGAGTAAGACGGGCCAGGAAGTGGCCATCCTAGTCGGCCCAGGAGAGCATGCACAAGTTCATCTGCAACAGCACTACGGTCTCAACCCAGGATGCGCTCCTGTCCCGGTCCCTGCTCGGCCAAGAGCCCCCATCGGCTTAGTCCCAGCAGGCAAAGGCTGGACAGCCCGGCGGCCAGATTGTGCTCCAGGGAGTAGAAGTGCCGGATATGGACCAGGCCAGAAGGCCTATTGTCCCATGGCGACCAGCAGGTTGCCGGGGTCCTGCTACAGGGCTCGACCCAGCCAGCCGGCCAGGGACTGGCTGGCGATAGCCGCCGCCGGGGGGTGGCTCAGGGCGGTGTAATCCTAGATCACGGTGCAATGGCCCCAGTGTGTCAATATTTCGCTGGTAAAGATCGGGGAGGGCGTCCTTAGCCTGTGGCTTCTAGGGAAGTGAGTCATGCATTTCATTTAAAGATGGGCACCTAATCCGGTGATGTGGGGCTGGTGGCCGGGGCACGGCGCCGCTGGTGTCTGCACTATGCCACAGGGGCCTTGTCGCCGGCCAAGTTTGCCCGCTTCTTTTTCATGGACTCTCCTTTCAAGTTTATCTTATAGGCGTTATGGATCAGGCGATCGAGTATGGCATCGGCTAGGGTGGAATCGTTGATGGTTTCGTGCCACTGGTCTATGGGCACTTGAGCGGTGACGATAGTGGAGCCTCGGCCGTAGCAGTCTTCCAGAACTTCGAGCATCTCCAGGCCCTGCTCTCGTGACAGTTTCTCTAGCCCCCAATCGTCCAGGATGAGCAGGTTGATCTTGGAACTGGCGACGATTATTTTTTGATAATTGCCATCCTTTCGAGCCGCGACCATATCGCACAGGGGGGCGGGCACCCTCTTGTAGTAGACCGAGTAGCCTTCCAGACAAGTCTTGTGGGCCAGGGCGCAGACGAGAAAGCTTTTGCCTACACCGGTGGGCCCGCTGATGAGCAGGTTGTGGTGTTTAGCGATTCATCGGTATGAGGCCAAGGCCATGATGAGTGACTTGTCCCTGTCGCGCCTTTGCCGGTAATCGATGTCCTCCAGGCCGACGTCATGCCAGAGCTCGGCCTTGGCCAGCCTATTTTTGAACCGGCGCTTTTCTCTGTGGATGGCCTCCCTGTCCACCATCAGGCCCAGTCTTTCTTCGAAGTCCAGTTCCTGGGCCTCGGGGGTGCTTAGCTGCTCCTCTAGGGCCTTGAGCATGCCTTCCAGCCCCAGAGCGCGGAGCTTGTCCAGGATGGGATTAATCAGTATGGCTTCCTCCGCTGGCAGTCAAGAAATAGCCAGCCCCGTGGATGTTGAGGTGAAGGATGGGGCTGGATTCCGGGGCAGGCGTCAGCAAAGGAGCTTCGTCCAGTTCCTTTTCCTTGTCGATGATACGCTCTACGCTTTCGGAGCTGAAGGTCCCATAGGCTAAGGCCCTCAGGCAGGCGGCCTCCACTCGCGCCTCACCATATTTCTTGGTCAAGATGACCAGGCCTATGCAGGCCCTGAAGCCTTGCAGGGGATGCGCCCGCCGGCTCATGATCCCCTCGGCC
>CBCOTF020000026.1:0-1036 GCA_965112955.2 Desulfarculales bacterium | reverse complement strand
AAGGGTGTCGCTCTTGAAGCCAGGGAGAAGTTGGGACCTGACGGTGCGGAAGACTTTTTCGATCTTGCTCCTGCCCTGGGGCACGCAGGGGGGTGCGTGGACCAGGGCGATGCCCAGGGAGGCGGTGATCTCTTCCAAGTGGTAGCCTCTCGTTTGAGCAGGGTCTGGCGCCAGGCCTATAGATAAGTGGCCCGCCCCTAGGAGATGTAAAATTAGGCATGGGCGGTCAGGGGGCTTATGTCGTCGACGAAGGCGAAGAAATAAGTCTCGCGCCGTTTGTCGTCCATCAGGAGCATCGGCCCATGCATGGCGTCACTCTGCCAAATGTCGTTGGGCAACTCGGCCTCGCAGCGCCTGCGGTCGACAGGTGGGGCGACCTATTTGCCCATCAGCCCCTGCTGGTGCAGGAAGCGTAGCCGGCGAGCGCCTTGAGGATCACGTCGAGCCAGGTCAAGCGTCGGCGTATCATCTCGCTGATGAGGGTAGTCACTGACGCAGGGGGCAGTTCCCTGCGCAGGCGGACTAGGGCCTGGGCGGTTGCCTCGCCCAAGGCACTGCTGCCGCACCGGTCTTTCTTGTCCATGGGGTAGAGTAATCTCAGCTTTCCGTCGCCCTGGCGTTAGGCCTGACCCATCCCAGGATGGTGGAGTGCGATAGCCTGATGTGGTTGGAGAAGGGGCTTTGCCACCGCTGGGCGCACTTGTGGGCGCACTTGTCCCGCAGTAACCTCTCCCGTTCACCACGCTTCATGTAGTCCATGGCAAAAAAACGCTGAAGACGCCGAAACGGAAGGTGGCTACTAGTGTTTTCTGGTCCTCGCCGTTGTAGCCCGGGGGGCCGGGCCAGGACAACGGCAACATTGGGTAGGTGGCTCAGGGAGGGAAAGGGCTCTCGCTTTGCGCTGGCCGATTGGCCGCGGCCAAGCCTCGGCCACTGAGCCAATCGAAGGGGGCAAGCAGGTCGCCCGATCAGCTTGATCCCAGGTATAGGCTTACCTGCCGCAGCAGGCCCTTGAGCCAGTGGCGCTGGCGGGAGC
>CBCOTF020000025.1:0-5726 GCA_965112955.2 Desulfarculales bacterium | reverse complement strand
CCCTTCGGAAGAGGCCGCCGGAGCCCTGCTGTATGGCGGTGACGGCCGGATCAGAAAAGAGGTCCTGTTTGACGCCTGCGATTCTGAGGTGGTGCAGGAGGTAGGCCTGTATGTCCTGGAGGGAGACGCTGGCCAGATGGCTTTTGGCCACGACCCTGAAGGCCAGGGGAAGGGAGGCTCTGTATATGAAGAGGTTGGCGAGATTGTTCTGGCCAGCCAGGATGATGGGCAGGATTGGCTTGGAGTCTCCCTGAAATTGAGTGATGGTGTGCAACTCGGCCAAGACTTGAAGCCTGAGGAAGGAGGCTTCATCGATGACGAGGACGGATTTTTTCTTGTAATCCTGGGCGATCTCCAGGGCCTGTTTTTGGATGAGCTTGATGAGGACGGCCCCTGAGAAGCTGGCGGTGTCCCCTTCGAGCTCGACGCAGATTTGCCTGTAGAGCTCCAGGATGGAGCCTTGTGAGGCGGTGACCCAGATGATCTGACACTCGGATAGGCGCAGCCTGCTGGCGGTCCAGCGCAAGGCGGTGGATTTCCCGCTGCCCATATCTCCGGTGACCAGGGCCAGTGCGCCGAGGCGGGTGGCGTAATAGAAGCGTTTGGCCATGCCGAGGACCTCGGCAGTCTGCGTTATCACACCACCCAGCAGTCAGGGCAGCGAAAACACCGGGGCCAAATCGCCGTAGGGGCTTCATCAACACAGACGGGCACGAAGCCGTGCCCTCAAAGCCGGACGCTCCCATACCGAGGGCATCTCTTCGGCCGGGGTTAGGGGAAACGCCAGCCCCGCTCCATGATCTTTTTAACGCAGGCTGCAGCGAAAGTACGATGGTAACCAGATGATAGAGAATTATTTTTGTCTTTTGAAGTCAGGGGTGCGCTACCATCCCCGGCCCCTTCCTCATTTCTGGACCCACACCCAAGATCCAGGATAATGGGATAAAAATCCCTACCTAGTCAAGCCAATCTTAAAAATTCCTTACTTCCCGATCAGAACAAAACAAGAGTCAACAGAGGGTAGCCCCCATGATCCCTCGGTCCAGGATGCCTTCCTCACCGCTCTCGGCGCATCAAATAGTTTGCTCGGTAGATTCGTCATCTAAGATGCGGATCCCTTGAAGGCCAACTATCGCCAGCCACTGCCGAGGAAAGTAAGGCCCCCCCAGCCTGGAATATGGGTGAATCCTAGGAGGGTGTCGAAGAAAGCCTTCCGTGGTTTTTTCCTCGTGGCCGTCCTCGGGGTCCCCGGTCAGGCTAGGGCTTGGCTAGGGTGAGTCCATGGCCCGCCTAGGAGCCTGTCGACGTATTACTCCGACAGGCTCCCGGGGCGAGACTCAACAGGGCTCGTCAAATACCAGCCAGGCCTCCTGGCCGAGTTGCAGGTCCAGGCTGGCCAACTCCTCCAGGGGCAGCCGGAGGCCGTAGGCGTTCCCGTCGGCCAAAAGCTGCACCCGGCCCTGCCCGCCATCGGGCTCCCATAACAGGCCAGACACCCGGCAGAGCACGGCCGATTGCCCCGGCCCCAGATTCCGGGGCTTGAGCAGGCGAAAATTTTGGAGCGCTATCTCCCGGGCCGGCGGTCCGTCGGTCAGGCGGCCATCCTCCAGGCCCCACACCCGGTCCACGGTACGGCGCAGCCAGACCAGGTCGTGGCTAGCTACCACCAGGGTAGCCCCCCATTGCTCCCGGGCGCGCAAGGCGGCCAGACGCAATAGCTCGGCGCTTTTGGCGTCCACCCCGGCGATGGGCTCGTCCAGCAAAAGCACCTGGGGCCTGAGCACCAAGCGGGCGGCCAGGGCCACCCGCTTGACCTCGCCGCCGGAGAGCGCAAACCAGCGCCGCCGTCTGAAGACCGCCGGCTCCAGGCCCACCCATTGCAAAGCCTCTTCCAGATCCGCCGTCTGCATGGCCCCCTGGCCGCGCAGTTGGAGGCCATAGGCCAAGTTGGCCCGTACGCTGCGCCGAAGCAAGTAGGGCTCCTGCAATAACAGGGTGATGCCCTGCCTGGCCCCTGGAGTGTTGGGGGTGCGCGGCGTCCCCTCGAAAAGCACGCTGCCCTGGCTGGGGGCTTCCAAAAAGGCCAGGATGCGCAGCAGGGTACTCTTGCCGCTACCGTTGGGGCCGGCCAGGCCGATGACCGCCCCCCTGGGTAGGTCCAGCTGGGGGATATCTAAGGCCGACAGGTCACCGTAGTGGTGGGCCAGGCCGCGCACCTGATATAGGGATGCACTCACGGCGTAGCCCCCCGGCGCAAACGGATTAGGCTCAGGTTGACTAACAACGCCATCGCCAGCAGGATGAGCCCCAAGGCGATGCCCTGGGCGAACTCGCCCTTACCGGTCTCCAGGGCGATAGCCGTGGTGACGGTGCGGGTATGCCACTTGATATTGCCGCCAACCATCATGGCGATGCCTACCTCGGTCACCACTCGGCTGTAGGCGTTGATCGCCGCGGCCAAGAGCCCCTGCCGGGCCTCCCAGAGGGTGGTGAGCACCACCTGGCGGCGACTGGCCCCCAGGGTGAGCAGCGTCGGCCTCAGGCGACGGTCCAGGCCCTCCACAACCGAAGCGGTAAGCGCCACCACCACCGGCAAGGCCAGGATGGCCTGGCCGATGGCCAGTCCGGGCAGGGTGAACAACAACCCCCACTGGCCTAAGGGACCGCGCCGGGAAAGAAAAGCGTAAACCACCAGGCCGATAAGCACCGTGGGCAGTGCCAGGCAGGTGTCCACCAGGGTGCAAAGGAGTCGGCTTCCCCGGAAGCGGCCATGCCCCAGCACGAAGCCCAAGGGCAGGCCTAAGAGCAGGCTGGCCAGCATAGCAAGGCTGGAGGAAGAGAACGTGGCCCAGAGCGCCGAGAAGATCTCGGGGTCGCCCCTAAAGAGCAACCTCAAGGCCTGGGCCAGACCCTCCAGAATATAATCCAAGCCAGTAACCTCTACTTGCCGGCGTTGGGCGTGAAGAGCTGCTTGCCGTGGATCTTGAACCCGGCAATAATCTGCTGCCCCTGGGGAGAAACCAGCCAATCACCGAAGCGCTTGGCTAGGGCCTGCTTGGCCTGGGGGCACGCGGCCGGATTGACCTCGATGACGCTGTACTGGTTCAAGCGTTCGGACTCGCCCTCCAACAGCACCACCATGGGCGGCTTGCCCTGTTGATCGGCTTCGTACTTGAAGAAGGTCCCCCGGTCGCAGATGGTGTAGCCCTTCTTCTCGGCGGTCAGGGTCAGGGTGCTATACATGCCTTGGCCGGCCTGCAAATACCAGGACTCCTGTTCGGGTGCCTGGCCGCCGGCCTTCTTCCAAAGCTCCAGCTCCATCATGTGGGTGCCGGACTTATCCCCCCGGCTGACGAATGGGGCCTGATGCTTGCGCAGGGCCTCCAGGGCCTGGGACATGGACTTGCTCTTTTTTACCCTCGCCGGGTCGCCAGTCGGGCCCAGCAGCACGAAGTCATTGTACATCACCTGGCGACGGTTTAGTCCCGCGCCGGAGGCCACGAACTTCTTCTCGGCCTCTGGCGCATGCACCAAGACCACGTCCACGTCGCAGTTCTTGCCCAGCTCGAGGGCCTTGCCGGTGCCAGTAGCCGTCCATTTCAACTCGATGCCGGTGTTTTTCTGGAATAAGGGAGCCAGATAGTTCAAGAGGCCGGTGTCGTCGGTGCTGATGGTGGTGGCCATCATCAGCTGGCCGCCGGCCCAGACCGGGACCCAGTACAGGGCCAGGACCAGGGCGGCGAAGGCAGGTGCGGCAAGGGCTCTGTACAGACGCATGATGTCCTCCCAGCGGGCAACGATTGACGGATTCGCGGGATACCGCCCCTCCGGCCGCCCAGGATGAGGTGGCGGCCAGGCCGCGGCGGTGTAGGATGTTATTAATGATATAATATAATTAATGTTGCCCAAAATAGATTCTCAAAAACCGGCTACGGGATCGAAACGAGATGCCCTCATCCCAGCGTAATAGTGTGGCGCTGCTAAAGGCCAACAAAACCGCGACCAAGAGAGGGCAAGGTCATGCTACGAGTAGCCAGCCGGTTCAGTCAACTGCTGCATCATTTCCCCCGCACGGAGTTCGCCGCTTTGGTCAAGAAGCACGTTGCTGCGGTCAGGACCAAAGGATTCCCTGTTGGACCCAGTTCGTAGCTATGCTCGTTTGTCATCTGGCCAAGGCCAACTCCCTAAGGGAGATCTGCCTGGGTCTTTCCGGCTGCCTGGGCAAGCTGTCCCACCTTGGGGTGAGCGCGGCCCCAAAAAAACTACATTGTCCTACGCTAACCAGCAAAGACCCTCAGCCTCGTTCCAAGCCATGTTATTGATTCTTACTTTGTCCTGATCGGGAAATAAGGGACTCTTTCAGATTAGCTTGACCAGGTAGGGAATTTTATCCCATTGTCCTGGATCTTGGGTGTGGGTCCAGAAATGAGGAAGGGACCGAGGATGGTAGCGCACCCCTAACTTCGAGAGACGAAAATAACTCTTTATCATCTGGTTACAATCGTACTTTTCGTTGCAGCCTGCGTCAAAAAGATCATGGAGCTGGGGCAGCGTTTCCCCTAGCCCCGACCGGAGAAGTGCTCTCCGTGCGGGAGCGTCCGGCTTTGGGGGCACGGGCTTCGTGCCTGCCTATTTTGATGAAGCCCTTACAGCGATTTGGCTTCGGCGTTTCCACTGCCCTGGCTGCCGGGCGATGATCTGGCTGCGGCCGCGGGGCTACTGTAGCCGGTTCCAGGCTCCGGAGGAGACCATTCGTCGGCAAAGCCTTTCCAATAAGCTAGCGCTGGGCAGATAAGATCTTGGCCTGCTGCGCTCCCGCCAGCGTCACTGGCTCAAGAGCCTGCTGCGGCAGGTGAGCCTATACCTGGGGTTAAGCTGGTCGGGCGATTAGCTTGGGGCCTTCGATTGACTCAGTGGCCGCGGCCAGCCGGTTGGCGCAAAGCGAGAAACTTTTCCCTCCCTGAGCCCCCTCCCCAAGGGTGACATTGTCCTGGCCCGGCCCCCCGGTCTACACATGGGCGAAACATTCCCATGGAGGACCAACATGGACGAAAAGCAAAAAAACGGATAGCCATCTTCCGTTTAGGCGTCACCAGCGACTTTTTTGTCAGGGACTACATGGAGCGTGGTGAACGGAAGAGGTTACTGTGGGACAAGAACGCCCAGCGGTGGCAAAGTCCCTTCTCCAACCGCACCAGGCCGTTGCGCTCCACCATCCTGGGATGGGTCAGGCTCTACCGCCAAGGCGGTGGAAGCTGGAATTCCTTTAGCCTATGGACATGAATGACCGGGGCGGCAGCAGGGCCTTGGACGAGGACACCGCTCAGGCCTTGGTCCGCCTGCGCAGGGAACTGCCCATTATGTCATTGACTACCCTCATTAGCGAGATGATGCGCCGACGCTAGGCACTTCGAGGCCGAGTTGCCCAACGACATTTGGCAGAGAGACGCCATGCATGGGCCGATGCTCCGGGTGGGCGACAAACGACGCAAGAACTCCCTCTTAGCGTCCATCGACGACATGAGCCGTCTGACCGCCCGTGCCGAGCTTACCTCTCCGAGGGCCTGGCCACTTATCTATAGGCCTTGCGAGGCCTTGTGCCAGACCCTGTTAAAACGGGGGCTACCACTCAAGCTCTATTTCGACAACGGCCCAGCCTTCCGCTCTCAACACCTGGAAGAGATCACCGCTTTCCTGGGCATCGCCCTGGTCCACTCACCGCCCTA
>CBCOTF020000024.1:0-1076 GCA_965112955.2 Desulfarculales bacterium | reverse complement strand
TCTGGGGCACGCGCATCCCGGAGTGGCCCAGGCCATCTGCAACCAGGCGCTGAAGCTCTGCCACGTGTCCAATTTCTACTACACCGAGCCGCAGGCCCGGGTGGCGGAATTGCTTATCGGCAACTCCTTCGCCGATCAGGTGTTTTTTTGCAACTCCGGGGCCGAGGCCAACGAGGGCGCGCTCAAGCTGGCGCGGCTGTGGGGTAAGGAGAAGCTCGGGGGGGCCTTCACAGTTATCACCATGGAGGGTTCCTTCCATGGTCGCACCCTGGCCACCCTAGCCGCCACCGGTCAGGTGAAGATACAGAAGGGCTACGACCCATTGCTCTCGGAGTTTAGGCACGTGCCCTTTGGCGACTTGGCGGCTCTGGAAAAGGTCTGGGACGAGCGGGTTTGCGCGGTATTGATGGAGCCGGTGCTGGGCGAAGGGGGGGTGCTCACGCCGACGCCGGAGTTTTTGAAGGGCGTCCGGGTCTTGTGTGACCAGCGGGGTGCGCTCCTCATTTTAGACGAGATTCAGACCGGCTTAGGGCGCACAGGGCGGCTGTTCGCTCACGAGCATTTCGGGGTGGAGCCAGACGTCATGACTCTGGCCAAGGCCCTGGCCAACGGCTTGCCTGCCGGGGCCATCCTGGCCAGCCGACCGGCGGCCAGCCTATTTGGCGCCGGCGCCCATGCCAGCACCTTTGGGGCCAGCCCAGTGGTGATGGCCGCCGCCTCTGTGGTGCTGGAAACGCTGACTGCCCCGGGCTTCATGGCCGGCGTGCAGGCTACGAGTGCTTTCTTCCAGGATAAGCTCAGAGAGTTGGCCAGCCGGTTCCCGGACAAGGTGGCCGCTGTGCGGGGTCTGGGCTTGATGCTGGGCTTGGCGCTGAACATTCCCGGCGCGCCTCTGGTCAAGCAGCTTCTGGAGATGGGCTACGTGATCAACTGCACCCAGGAGACGGTGCTTAGGTTCCTGCCCCCGCGTATCGTGAGCCAAGGCGAGTTCGATAAATTGACGAGCGCCTTGAGCCCGGTCCTAGCCCCGGCGTCGGCGGCCTAAAGGTGCATCATGACGCTAAGCACCAATCACC
>CBCOTF020000023.1:0-1295 GCA_965112955.2 Desulfarculales bacterium | reverse complement strand
TCATTAAAGGGATTTATCAAAATCCACAGCTAACGACGAAAAACCCGAAAAGTATGATGGCAACCAGATGGCAGAAAATTATTCCAGTTTATCGGGGTCAGGGGTGCTCCACTACCCTTAGGCTGGGGGATAATTATGTTAAACTATTACATGAATAAAAGGTACTGCATCCCAGATATATTTGTTTAATGCTATGACAACTTGCCTTAGCCCTACAACTACAGGCGCCGGGGATAATAAATGACGTAACTCTTGGCCAAGGTCTGGTGGCGGGTTCAAGCTATTTTGTTGAGGGCGCGGAAAAACTCTTGTAGATTATCCAGGGAGTCATCCGCTGTTCTATAAAGCGCGGGTTCAGGGCGTTTTTGTTGAGCGGCAGCAGAAAAAGTCCGGCCCCACCTGCGTAGGCCCGAAAGCCCCTCACCCCTCCTGGTAAATCCTCTGGATAAGGTCAGTGCGCAGAATGGCACAGGGGGTGTTTACCAGGGCTTCCATCAGGGCGGTCAGGTAGGCGACTTGGATTAGGTAGGGCTTTCTAGTCTTGGCGATGGCGCACGATGGCCTGGGCAGTTTTGTGCATCCCCTGGTCCAACACGAAGTGAGGGGGCATCTGGCCGCTGGGGTCGCGCCCCTGGGCTAGGTCCTCCTGGCGTTGGTCTTCGTAGATGGCCGCCGGGTGCATCGGCATCTGGATGAAGTTGGTCGTGCACCAATCGCCTCAGCGTAGGCGGTAGGGGCTTTCGGTGATTACGTGGTTGCCCCCGGCGGACGGGTTGGGGAAAATTCTTTTGATTCGCGCAAGGGGTCTCCATATTTACCCACAAATATTTATGCAAGCATAGCAGAAACCCCGGTCAGAGGCCAGTCTTCCGGAGGCTGGCTCCGGTGGCTTGGTTCTTAGGGGGTTGGCTGGTGTTGGCCGCGTCGGCCTGGGGCGCTGCCCCGGATGCTGGCCTGGACCCACTCTTGGCGCCGGTGAAGGTCTACTTGGTAGCCCAGGGACTGAGCGCTGGGCAGGCCCAGGCCCTCCCCTGTCCCACAGCGAGGTGTGCTTCGAGGACAAGCTCCTGGCCCCTATGCTGGCGCAGCCTGAGCGCTCCATGGACTCCCGCCAGTTCCGCGCCTCGAGACCGTAGCCCGGGCCAGACATTTTGCCCGCGAGTAGGCCAAGGTGCTGGAGGTTGCCCGGCAGCGGAGCGGCGTGCCGCCTGAGGTAGTGGTGGCCATCCTGACCATCGAATTTGGGCTGGGCATTTTTACCGGCAAGTGGTCCACGGTGGGTGTGCTGGCCTCAC
>CBCOTF020000022.1:0-3346 GCA_965112955.2 Desulfarculales bacterium | reverse complement strand
CAGCCTTCCTGACCGCCATCGGCGAAAGCTTCCCCGGCGCCAACGTCACCGTGGACTGGTTCCACATGTAGTCAAGCTCTTTACCACCGCCGTGGACGAGGTCCGAAAGGCTAAGGCTAAGGCTAAGGAGCGCGTCGTAAACTGCCCAAGGCCCCCGCTGGGCCATGCTCAAGGCCGTTGGCGGCGGGTAGGCTAACCTAAAAGCAGCAGCAGGCCCTGACCGAACTGGAAACCGGCGGCTTCGCCACCGCTACCGACTGGCGGTTCAAGGAGGTGCTGCGCTGGATCAGAAAGGCCACCTCTGTACGGGCCCGTCCAGTAGCGCATCACTAACGTCACCCCGCCATGCTTTTTCCCCAGTGTGCCCCTTGTGCCTAGGGGCAAGCCCCTGGGGGCTGTAAAGCTCTACAATGGCCAGCCCTGGGAGGTGACACAGCCGGAAATGACCTTCCTGCAGGCTATAGCCGTGATCGTCGCCCTGGTGCTGGACAGCCTGAGGTTGGCCCACGCCTACAAGACGGCTATCGAGGTGCTCAAGGTGATACGCCCGGTGATGCGGCCCAAGCGCCGCACCATGACCGAATAAGCCATCCCTGGCCAGTGGGCGGATTCGGGCATGCCGTGTCCGCCCGTCCGCCGGCTAGCCGAGGTGACGCCTTTGCTTGACATCGCTCGCCTGTCACCCTACTCTTTAGCCCAGATATTTACCAGCACCACGGAGAGCGCCGTGCCCATCACCCTTGATAAATCTTTGAGTTTTGAACAGGGGCCCATCCGTCCGCCCAGCGAGGCCAAAAGCCTCTTGCTGCGCTTCACCCGCAACTGCCCTTGGAACAAGTGTAAGTTTTGCCCGGTCTACAAGCGCCGCACCTTTAGCGGTCGCCCCTTGGCGGAAATCAAGCAGGACATCGACACCGCCGCGGCCATGGCCGACCAGATCAAGGCGTTGTCCTGGCAGATGGGCCAGGGCGGTCGGGTAAACGACCAGGTGGTACAGGAGGTCTTTAGCACCCCGGGGTTAAGCGATTCCTTTCGCAACGTGGCCGCCTGGCGCTACTACGGCACGGGCAACGTCTTCCTGCAGGACGCCAATAATCTGGTCATGGAGCCGGCGGCCTTGGTGGAAGGCTTAAGCCACTTGCGGCAAAAACTACCTGAGACCCAGCGTGTCACCTCCTACGCCCGCGCCTCCACCGCCGCCCAGCGTAGCGTGGAGGACTTGACCAAAATCCGCCAGGCCGGCCTGGACCGCATCCACATCGGCTTGGAGACGGGCGATGATTCCCTGCTCAAGTTTATGAGCAAGGGCGTTACGGCGGCCAAGCAAGTGGAGGGCGGGTGCAAGGTTAAGGCAGCGGGCATGGAGTTATCCGAGTACGTGATGCCCGGCCTGGGCGGCAAACAGTGGTGGCGGGAGCACGCAGAAGCCACGGCCGAGGTTCTGAACCAGATCGACCCCGATTTTATTCGCCTGCGCACCCTGCGGGTGCCGGAGCGCATCGAGCTTTATCATGATTTGCAGGCAGGCAGCTTCGAAAAGCTCAGCGACGACGAGACCGTGGCCGAGATCAGGCTTTTTATCGCTAACCTGCGGGGCATCCATTCCTACCTGGCCAGCGATCACATAATGAACCTTATAGAGACCGTGGAAGGGCGTCTGCCCCAGGACCAGGAGCGTATGCTGGCCCTCCTTGACGGCTACCTGGAGTTGCCGCAGCGTCAGCGTCAGCTCTATCGCCTGTGCCGGCGTATGGGGCGCTGCCGAGAGCCTCTGGATGTTGCGCGTCTGGGGCTGGAGCCCTCCCTGGAGGCTACCCTGCAACGCATCGAATCCCAAGACGACCCCGAGCGGGTGCTGGGCGAGATGGCCGATCAGATGATTTAGCATCTGCGGCCTAAGGCTCCAGGGGACGCCACAGGCGCGCCTTCTTCTGGGCGCGCCAAGGTGATCCGGGGAGAGCTTGCTCGACAGGGCGTTGATGCGGGCTAGGGCCTTTCCTGCCTCGCGTCGCTCAAGTTGGTCGCCGATTAGGCTCAGCCAGAAATAGACCTGCTGGTCATCCTGGGGCAGCCCCAGCCCCTTGGCATCCATATCGCCCAGGTAATACTGCGCCAGAGGATAGCCCTGGTCGGCGGCCTTTCTGAACCATGCCGCGGCCTTGCGCGTGATTTTGGGGCAGACTGGCGCTGGCGCAATAGGCCACGCCAAGGTTATGCTGGGCCTCGGCAGCAAGTGGACTACTTGGGACAGTAGGCAACGCTGGATAACATCTGATTGGCTATGCTGCGCCAGTGTTGTCCAAGATAGGTTCTCAAAAGCCGGCTAAGTGGTCGAAGCGAGGCACCCTCATTTCGGCGTAATAGTGTAGTTCTGTTAAAAGCCAACAAATACCGCGATCAAGAGAAGGTAAGGCCATGGTACGATTAGCCAGCCTGTTCAGTCAACTGCTGCATCACTTCCCCCGCACTGAATTATCCGCCTTGGCCAAGGAGCACGGTGCCGAGGTCACAGGACCAAGGGATGTCCCTGTTGGACCCAGTCCGTGGCCATGCTCTTCTGTTATCTGGCTAGGGCCGACTTCCTAAGGGATATCTGCCAGGATTTTTCCTGTTGTATGGGCAAGCTGTCCCACCTTGGGGTGAGCGCAGCCCCAAAAAAGTCCAAACTATTCTACACCAGCCAGCACAGGCCCTCGTTCTTGTTCCGAGCCCTGTTCTTCAAAGCCATGGAGCGCTTCCGTGCCCAAGGTTCCCTGAGCAGAAAAAAGGGCAAGTTCAAATTCAAGAACAAGCTCCTGAGCCTGGATTCCTCCACCATCACCCCGTGCCTGAGCCTGTTCCCTTGGGTCGAATATAAGCGGGCCAAGGGCGGGGTCAAGGTTCACATTATGTTGAACTATGACGACTATATGCCCAGCTTTATCCTGCTCACCAAGGCCAAGGTGACCGATGTGACCGTGACTCAGGGGATAGCCCTAAACCCTGGCTCGATCCTGGTTTTTGACCGGGGTTACAGGACTATGCCTTGGTTGGCAAGTGGACCGGCCAAGGCGTCTCCTTCCGTCCGTGACCCGCCTCAAATCTAACGCCGTTTTTGAGGTGATGGCCAATCGGCCAGGGCCTCTAAGGCCCAAAACGTCTTGGCCGATTAAATCGGCCTCCTCACCGGCAAGCCCGACCGATTATCTCTACCCCCTGTGTCGCCTGATGGTTTAAGACGAGAAGAATTAAAAGCAAGTCGTGCTCTTGACCAACCACCACAAGCTGACGGCCTCCATTGTGGCTAACATCTATAAGGACCGCTGGAAGATCGAGCTGTTCTTCAAGGCATTTAAGCAAAACCTTA
>CBCOTF020000021.1:0-1431 GCA_965112955.2 Desulfarculales bacterium | reverse complement strand
CGCTTGACCGCGCTCGACGTGATCCTCACGGCGCCCACCGTCACCGTTTCCTGCATCAGCAGGGGCTGATGAGAAAACAGGTTGCCCCACCTGTGTCGACCGCAGGCACTTCGAGGCCAAGCTGCCCAACGACATTTGGCAGAATGACGCCATCCAGAGGCCGATGCTCCTGGTGGACGACAAACGACGCAAGGGTTACCTCTTTGCCTTCATCGACGACATGAGCCGCCTGATCGCCCACGCCGAATTTTACCTCTCCGGAGGGCCTGGCCACTTAATCTACAGGCCTTACGTCAAGCCCTGCTCAAAAGCGGGGGGGCTATCACGCAAGCGCTACTTCGACAACGGCCCAGCCTTCCGCTCCCACCACCTGGAGGAAATCACCGCCTCCCTGGGCATCGCCCTGGTCCATTCACCGCCATACGTGCCCCAAGGCAGGGGCAAGATCGAAAGATTGTTCCGCACCGTCAGGTCCTCGTTTCTACCCGGCTTTAAAAGCGATACCCTTCGAGACATCAATGAGGCCTGGAAGTGCTGGATTGGGGACGTCTACCACCAACGCAAGCCTCTGGGCACCGGACATGCCCCACTGCAACGCTTCACCAGCACGATGGAGTACGTCAGGCCGGCCCACGCTGATCTGGGAGACTACTTCAGAAAAAAGGCACCGCGCCCCGCGTGGCCCCGAACCGCACCGTCTCCCTGGCCGGCAGGATATACGAGGCCCCAATGCCTCTGGTCGGCAAGCAAATCATCATCCTCGACCACGACCATTACCACGACCGCGTAGAGGCCCTACTGGAAAATCGCTTCCAAGGCTTGCTCAGGCCGCTGGACCTCACCGTTAATTGCAGGGTCAAGCGCGATAACCATCTGGTGCGCTTGGAATCCAGCTCCACCACGGCCCCCACGGGCAGCTCCCTTTGCTCACAAAAACCAGACCTAGAAATCAGCAACTCATGAAACCAAACTTCTGACCTGACACCCGCGGAAATAATGCAGACCGCCGAGGTCCTCGGCGTAGCCAAACGCTTCGAATACGCCATCCGCCTCGGCGCACTGGCCCTGGTCCCCGGAGATATGGGCAGCGGAGAGATCCACGGCCTTGCGCTGGGCTGCCAGCCAGCTCCACCCATCCGGAGTATCAGATCATCTGGGTTACCGCCTCGCAAGGCTCCATCCGGGAATTTTACAGGCAAAATTACGCCGAGCTCGAAGTGGACACCGCCAGCTTCTCCAGGGCCGTCCTCACCAAACTCATCAGAAAACAGATCCTGGAGGTAGCCTAGGACCGCAAGAAGCAATCCGTCCTCATCATCGATGAAGCCTCCCTCCTCAGGCTTCAAGTTCTGGCCGAGTTGCACACCATCACTCAGTTTCAGGAAGATTCCAAACCAATCCTACCCATCATCCTGGCCGGCCTGAACAACC
>CBCOTF020000020.1:0-8842 GCA_965112955.2 Desulfarculales bacterium | reverse complement strand
ATTCCTGGACCCACATCCAAGGTCCAGGATAAAGGGATAAAAATACCTACCTGGCCAAGTTAATCTGAAAAATTCCCTTACTTCCCGATCAGAACAAAGCAAAAATCAACAACGGTGTCCCGTTACCTGCGTCGAGCCGCGCACGCCGGCCGGCCCTGGCACCTCCCCACCAGTTTGGATGAGACACCGTTTGAGCAGTTGCTCTTTCCACCACCACTCTTGCCGTCTACGGGTTTTCGCCCGGAGCCTGACTGGTCCTAGGTCCATCAAGAGCTGAAACGCAAGGGTATGACTCTGGCGCTGCTGTGGGAGGAGTGCACGGCGGTACCTGCCTTGGGCTATCAATACAGCTGGTTTTGCGAACGTTACCTGACATGGTCGAACAAGCTGGGGCTGGTCATGCGCCAGAAGCACCGGGCCCGGCGGAAATACGTTTATCGGTTATGCCGGCCAGACCGTAGACATGGTGGTCCCCCTGACGGGTGAGGTTAGGATGCCCAGATTTTAGTGGCGGTTTTGGGCACCAGCAACGACACTTTTATCAAGGCCACGTGGATCCAGGGTCTACTCTAGGAATATCTGGTCGGCGGTGGAGCCCATCTTTTTTCAGCACCTGCTGGAAGCGATCCTGACTGGTGGCTTGGTAAACGGTTTTGAGCACGCCCTTGAAGTTCGGGTTGAGGAAATTGTCCCGGTCCGGCCCCTCGGGGGCCAGACTGTTCAGAAAGCTTTTCACTTTGGCCTGGTCGAAGGCCTGGGCGCTGACGTCCCACATGGCCTTGATGTGCCTCTTAACCACCTCGTTGGCGCTCGGCTCGTAGACGGTCTGGAAGACCACCTCCAGGGGGAAGAGGAAGGCGGCAGCCGACGCCTGGGACTCTGGCGACGGCTCCTCCAAGGCTCCTGGGCCTGGGCTAGCAGGGGCTCCAAGAGCGAGGAACCCAAAACGACCAGATATTCTTGCAGAGCTTCCAGAGAGGTGATCAGCTCCTGGCGGGCCGATTCCAGGTCCTGGCCGCCGACAGCCGGGGCCTCGGCGCCGGGTTGCACGATCATTATTTCTATAGATGCCGCAGGCGCGGTCCAAGGTCCCCCTATATCTCTTCGCCCAAGTCTATGATGCGCAGAATAGCCTGCTCGGTTATCTTGACCACGTGCTCCAGCTGACCCTTAGCCTGTTCCAGGCGCTGGCCGGCGCTAGACAGAGCGAAATTTTTCACCGTGTCGATCTTGACGTCGCGGATGGACATGCTCAGGCGGCGGACCAAGCGCCCGATCTCACGGTACGCCGTGCCCGTCATCGCCCCCCGGGGCGACCGCCGGCGGTGCAGCCGCCTGTTCCGGCTCGCCCCAGCCGTCTTCGCCCAGCGCGCTGGTGACCGCCGGCAGGGCCTGGGTCGCCGCGGACACGGCCAGAGCCCCCGACGCCGACGGTGACCACGATGCGGTAGATAACCTCGGCGGCCTTGATGGTCAGGGGCTGCCGATCAGTTCTAGGGTGATCTCCGGGGTTTTGCCTGCCGTGTAACTACCTCTCGCCTGCTTGGGGGGCAGCCTTACCGGGACGCCGGCCCAAATAACGTTCGTGCTCTGAGTAGATGCAGCCGCAGTAGGGCTGACGGTAGAGCCCCAGCTGGCGAGCGCGCTCCTGGCCCTGGCGCCAAAGGGGGCGGAAATCGCGGTACAGGAATTCCACACCCTGCTCGGCGGCCACGGCCTGGCCGATCTGAGCTATGAGCTGGTGAGGCTGGTAGATGCTGTAGCGCAAGGTGGTACCGAAGGCGTCGAAATCGCCTTGGCGGGCCACCTGCGCGGCGCGGGTCAGACGCTGATGCAGGCACAGCCGGCAGCGCTCGCCTTCGCGGAAGGCCATCTGGCGCAGCCAGGCCTGGGGGTCGTACTCGTCATGCACAATGAAACGCAACTGCTCATGCCCGGCCCAGCCGGCAAGGGTTTGAAGGCGGCGGAGGTACTCGGTGAAAGGCTGTATGTTGGGGTTGTAGAATAGGCCCAGCAACTCTACGCCTTCCTGTCTAAGCTCCCGCACCGGCATCAACGCGCAAGGTGCGCAGCATATGTGCAAGAGGAGCTTCACGCCCCTCTACCCAACGCCGTCGACATCGTCGATATTCTCCCCACCAGGGCGCATGCACGGCCTCCGGGGCTGGGGACCTTAGGCCGTGCTTGCGCGTATTGTTGCCATCTTACGGGGCCTGACGCTCAAAAACTAGTGCTTTTCAGGTCTTCGCCGGGGCTCTGCCGGTTTTCGCCCTGAGAACGCTGATGGGCCCTGCCAGGAGGCTCTCCAGGAGGCTCTCTAAGTAAAACGCAGACAACCTCCCGGTGCAGGCCCTGGAAGGCCTGTCGAAATTACGCCAAAATTTGGATGCCGCAATTTCGTGAACTTACCGAATTTTTTCTGGCAAATTCCAAAAGAAAAAAACCATCGATTCACCCCAGGCAAGCACAGCTTGCCTGGGGACCCCGGAGATGACTTCCTCCGGCACACTTCTAGGCGGCCGACTACCAGCTCCAGCACCAGAATCAGTCCCAGCACTCCAGACCCAGAAAATTGGGGGCGGTGAGGTCGTAGAATAGCTTAGCCTCGACGGAAAAGTTCCTCGTCAGCGTCGTTGAAGGTGATCATAAGGGGCAGGCCGGGCAAGGCCGGGAAGGCGCAAGTCAGGTCCACGCTGGCCTCGGTAAACGCCTGAGCGCTGCCCAAGGCGACGGCGGCGGCCATGAGCCGGCCCAAGTGCCCGCTGAAAATTTGGCCAAGCGCCGCCCCTCCACGATCAGCGCCATATTGCGGGCGAAGTCGGCGCCACCGGGCAGCTCGCGGTAGGGCACGAAGCGGCTTGAGGCCTCGTCGCGTCCGCCGTACAGCAGGTATTAGGCCAGCACTATGCGGTGGGTGAAAACCGCAGGGGCGCCATCGGCGACGCGCATGCCGATCTTGTCCACCAAGTAGTCACGGCCCAACAGTGGCGTCCCCGCCGCATCCTCCCGCCAAGCCAGCCCCACAGGTCGCGGGCGTGGGGCTGGAGGTCCGCCGCCGCCAGGCGCCGCACCAGGCCGGCATAAACCTCTTCGTAGACCTCGAGGCGCTTGGAGTCAAACACGTCCCTATTCTTGATGGCCGGTAGGCAGGCGCTCATTCAGAATGGTGTCCACCAGCTCACGCACGGCGCCGGCGCCGCAGGAATGCCTTAATACCAGGTGAGCCGCGCCCTTGGCCCAGGGGTCGGCGTCAGCGGTGGCCGCAGCTAGCCCAACCAGAGACATGGCCGGCAGGTCGTCCAGGTCGCAGCCCAGATAGCAGACCTGATTGGGCAGAATGCCTAGCTCCAAGGCCGTGGTCTGCAGAGCTAGGTCTTTGTTGCCCTGGTAGGTGCAAAGCTCCAGGTCAGCGGCACTAGCCCAGGCCCTAGCCGGCTCAAAGCCCTGACGGGCCAGCACCAGAACCAGGTTGCCCTGCTGGCGCCAAAAGGCCAGACCCAGCTCGTCGACGCGACGGGTGCGGATGCTCACCCTCCCCTGGCTGTCGGTATATATGCTACCGTCGGTGAGCACGCCTTCCATCTCCATCACCAAAAGGCGCACCTCGGCCAGGCGCTGCTCCAGAGTCTTTTCCAGCTTGGGGGCTTGGGGGATCATCATGTTTTACCCATGAGGTTACGGGAGTTTTTAGGCGGTGGGCCTAGGTTTGCAGGTCACCCACCAGTTGATTGACGTCGTCGATACATTGTTCCCGGCAAAAGGACTCAAGCCCTCGGGCCACCTTGAGGCAGGCTTCGGGGTCCAGGAAGTTGGCCGTACCCACCTGCACGGCGGAGGCCCCGGCCAGAAGATACTCGGCGGCGTCGGTGCCGCTGACGATGCCGCCCATGCCCACCACCGGTATCTCCACCGCCCGAGCCACCTGCCAGACCATGCGCAGGCCCACGGGCTTGATAGCCGGCCCCGAGAGGCCGCCTACCACGTTGCCCAGGCACGGGCGGCGACGCTTGGCGTCGATAGCCATGCCCAGGAGAGTGTTAATCAGACACACCGCGTCAGCCCCGGCGGCCTGGGCGGCTAAAGCCATGGGCACCGGGTCGGCCACGTTGGGCGTGAGCTTGACCCACAGGGGCAGATTGGTGGCGGCGCGCACCGCGGCGGTGATCTCGCCCACCGAGCCGGGATGGCAGCCGAAGGCCATGCCACCTTGGCTGACGTTGGGGCAGGAAACATTAAGCTCGAGCGCCGCCACGCCCGGTGCGGCGTCCAGGGCCCGAGCCAGCTCCACGAATTCCTCCAGCGACTCGCCGTAGAGGTTAACCATCACCGGCACCCCCCAGGGGCGCAGGGCCGGCAGCTTGTCGCGCAGGAAGACCTCCAGCCCCACATTGGCCAGGCCGATGGCGTTGAGCATGCCGGCGGCGGTTTCGCAGATGCGCGGCGGCGGGTTGCCTGCACGAGGTTTGAGGCTTACCCCTTTAGTCACCAGCCCGCCCAAGGCCTGAAAGTCCATCTGCTCCCGGTACTCCAAGCCGTAGCCAAAGGTACCGCTGGCGGCGATGATCGGGTTGTTGAGCTTCACGGGCCGCTGGCGGCCCAAGCTCACCGCCAGGCTGGGTTGGCTCATCCCCGGCCTCCCTCAAGGCTTAGGCTCTTCCAGCCTTCCACTATACTGACGCCGTAGACCTCCTCGGTCACCCGCAGAAATTCCTCCAGGGGCACCCCCAAACGCCAGCCGTGGCGATGCAGGTAGGTGATGTAGGGCTGCCCGGCCAGATCGGCGGCCGGCAGCAGGGCGTCGGCCTGGGCGCTGAACTCCACTAGGCACCAGCCCAGGACCTCGCTCAAACTCCGATCGAAGGACGACATGGCCTTTAGCCAGCGGCCGCCCACGAACCATTCCAGGAAGCAGTGGTGATAGATGATGCCCTCAGGCACCAGCGCGGCCCATGGACCGCGCACCTGGTGGTTGTGAATGTCGGCGAAATACCGGCGGCTGGGGATGCCCATGGCCCGGGCCAGAGTGTTCCGCGTCAAATAATGCTCCAGCTCCCAGAAGGGCACATGCACGCTGTAGCGCACCGTTTCACGCACGTAGTCTAAGAGCCGGCAGGCGGCCTACACGTCATTTTTGGCACCTTTGGCTAGGCTGCTGGCCAACCTGAACACCTCGGGATGCTCGCACTGGATACCCGGAGCCGGCACTAGAAACTGTTTCAGGCCCTCGCTCATGATTCTTGCCCCTATTCGGCCAGCAATACAGCCCCGCCATCACCAGCAGGAGCCCCAGGCCCGCGCATCCAGGTTAGGTCCTCACCCAGCACGACCACGGCCAGGAACGTGTTGACTACAAGCCACAGCTCGCTCAAGGGCAGCAACGCCCCCGGCCGGGCCGCGCTCCAAGGCGCGCATCAGAAACAGCGCCCCCAGCGCACCGCCTAGACCGTAGGGCAAGGCCGGCCAAGAGACCGCGAAACCCGGCCAGCGGAAAAACCCCGGACTACCCACCGGGGCCACGGCCAGTATGCCCACCACCCAGCCCAGCACCATGGTGGTGGGCCAGCCCAGGCGGGCCATGGAACCCTTACCGAAGACGCCCCATACCCCCCCAGCACAGGGAGGCCAAAAGCACCGCAACCCGCCAGTCCTGCCAACGTTCGGCCAGGATTATGAAGGCCTCTCATCCTCTGCCAATTGGCTATCACCTGGTCGCTCTGGACGTCCTGACCTGGGCCAACCATCGGCGGCCGGAAATGAATTTCAGCCGCCTCCCGCCACGCCTGCCGGCGCAACGGCAGGCCATCCTGACCCGCGTCCGGAAGTCATCCCGCTCACAGCCTCTGCCAATCCACGGCGGCCGCGTCCATGACCGGACCTTCCTGGCAGGCCCGCAGATACCCCCCGCCCGCCGCCGGGATCACGCAGCCTAAACAAGCCCCCAGGCCACAGGCCATGGGAGCTTCCAGGGAAACCTGGCAGGACACGCCGCGCTTAGCGCATATGCCGGCCACAGCTTTGAGCATAGGCATGGGACCGCAGGCCAACACGCCGTCGCATCGTTGGGACTCTTCGGACTCCAGGGCCTCGCCAAGCAGCAAGGTCACCAAGCCCTGGCGGGTGCTCGGACTACCGTCCTCGCTGGCCAGGCCCAGGGCGATCTGCCCGGCGGCGTCGGCGGCCTGCAAGGGGCGTATCAATCCCTCCAAGCCCTGGACGCTGGGCAGCCCCAGTAGGAAGGGCGCTCGCCGCCCGGCCTGGGCCAACTCCTTGGCCGCGAAGACCAAGGGCGCCATCCCTATGCCGCCAGCCACCAGCACTGGTCTTTGCAGAGCCAGATCAAAGCCCTTGCCCAGCGACCCCCACAGAGAAAGCGACTTGTTGCCGGGACGCACCAGGCTCAAGAGTTTGCTGCCCTTGCCCACCACCCGGTAGAGGATGAACAAATTCTCGCCCTCCACGCCGTGGATGGAAAAGGGGCGCGCCAGCAGAGGGTCCAGGCCGTGACTGACGCGCAGCATCACGAACTGGCCGGGGCGGGCCGCGGCGGCTATGGCCGGCGCCCGCAGCACCAGGCCGTAGAACCCTTGGCCCAGCTTCTGATTGCGCCGCACCAGACCCCAGACGCTCATCTCAACGCCACCACCGTACCGAAGCGCCCCGTGGCCCCCTCGCGCCGGTAGGAAAAAAATTGCCCCCCGCAGCGCGAGCACATGGCGCTCATCTCGATCTGGGCCACAGGGACCCCTGCCTCCGTGAGCTGGTCCATGGTAACCTGCCACAGGTCGAAGTTGTTGCCCCACAAGTGGTAACGCAAAAAGTCTTTGGGCAGCTCCGTAGCGTGGTTGACGAACTCAGCGCAGCAGGGGCCCAGGCTAGGTGAAATGCCGGCCCATATCTCAGACGGCTCCACTCCGTAGCGCTCTCCCATAAACTCCACCCCCCGGCGGGCCAGGTTCTGCACGTTGCCCCGCCAGCCGATGTGCAAGTTGGCCACCACCACCCGCGAGGGCGCCGCCAGCACCACGGCCTGACAGTCGGCCTGCTTGATCAGGAGCCCCACCCCGGGCTGACCGGTGGCCAAGCCGTCGGCCTGGCCAATGAGCCCCGACTCCTGGCTGTCCACGGCCAGCATCTGGCGACCGTGCACCTGCTGGGCCCAGACCAGGCGCTTGAGTCCCAGAGCCCGGCGCAGCCTCTCCAGGTTGGCGGCCACCGCCGCCGGATCGTCGCCGCAGCTGTACCCCAGGTTAAGGGAGGCATAGGTCCCTTGACTTACCCCGCCATGGCGGGTGGTCACGGCGTGAACCACCCCCTCCATGCCAGCGATGGCCACAAATCTGAACAGCGGCAAACCGTTTTCTTGTTCGCGCAACATAAGAGGCAGCATAGCCCCGGCTTTAAAGGAGTGCAAGTCTGATAGCCGGCGGGGTGCCCCCCCCTATGGGGGACGATCGGCGCGGTAGCACTGATCAGGGCTGGCGGCTCCCATGGAAGGGCTCCCGCCCCCGGAGTCATTGTGCGGAGCCTTTAGGGCGACGAAACAATCGCGGCACGAATTGGCCAGCGTTGGCGTAGGTATCACGCGATTGCTTCGGTGGCCAAAGCCACCTCGCGATGACGTATGCTGCGAGGGCCTTAATAATCAGACAATGGTTGCCTTCGCGAGTAGTATACCTGCGGGAATGCGACGTGGCGATCCACCTTTTGCTTTTTGCTTTAAGACTAACCCGCAGGCAAAAAAAGTAGAGTGGACTGCTTCGCTGCGCTCGCAATGACATCTATTGCTGTATGTAACGCAGCAAAGATACTCGGGCAGGAATGGGCCAGCGCCCTCCACCCACTCACCACCCGAGGCCGGGGATGATAGGCCCCTTGGCTGCGTAATCGTAATAGGCCTGGCCCATCTGGCGATGCAGCTTGCGCTCCTCGTGCCAAGTGCCTAGGACGATATAGACCGTCAGCACCAGATTGATAGCCAGGTCGGCCGGGGTGAGCATCCGCACCCATAAAAACGCCAAAGTGGCTAGGTGTAGGGGGTGTGCCGGCGGGCGTAAGGGCCGCTCCGCACCGGCATCAGGAGGGGTTACTCATGATGACTCATGGCCTGCTTAAAGCCGAAAATATCCACCCCGGCCAGCACCATGACCCACTCGGCCCATAGGGTGAATCCCAGGGCCGGGGCCACCAATCAGAGCTGCAACGGCTACCAAGGGCCCAGTCCACAGCCAGAAGCGGAAGCCGCCCAGGGCATAAATTAAAGAGCATAGGCACCAACAGGGTGAGCATGGCGAAGATGGAGTAGGAGATGCGATAGGCCCGGCGACGGCAGGTGGTTAAGGCCCTGCAAGCGAACGCGCACGTTCTCCTGTTCCAAAAGGCTGTGGGCACCCCCAAAAACACCCACAACAGGGCCACAGGATGGCCACTTCTTCCAAGCTGATTACCCGCGAAGCATCCCCAGGGCAGCGCTGTCCAAAACAGGCGTAGCGGCTTATAAATAATCTTATAAAAACGATGAGTTATCTATAAGTTAGCAGTTTTTTGAAATAAGGACGCCGCTTTTGGACTGATATTTTTTTCACTGACGGTTGCCTGTCCAAGTCAGGGCAAGGATGGTAACTGGACCTGTGCAGGCATGAGGGGTGGGATATGATAGGGGTGTTGGAACCAGATGTGTAACTCCCTGTTGTTGATTTTTGCTTTGTTCTGATCGGGAAGTAAGGGAATTTTTCAAATTAACTTGGCCAGGTAGGTATTTTTATCCCTTTATCCTGGACCTTGGATGTAGGTCCAGGAATGAGAAAGAGGCCAAGGGTGGTGGAACACCCCTGATCCCGAAAGA
>CBCOTF020000019.1:0-2013 GCA_965112955.2 Desulfarculales bacterium | reverse complement strand
GCGATCCCACCCTGGCCAATGCCATCCTCGATCGCCTGATCCATAACGCCTACAAAATAAACTTGAAGTAAAAGCCTATGAGAAAGAAGCTAGCAAGCTTGACCGGCGACAAGGCCCCTGTGGCATAATGCAGACACCAGCGGCGCCGTGCCCCGGCCACTCGGCCCACATCACCGAATTAGGGGCCCCTCTTCAAATGGAATGCATGGCCCACTGCCCTGGAATCCGCAGCAACCTCCAAAAAGACCTCGTGTGGCTATTTATCGGTGTCCACACGCTGTCCCACCAACCGCCAGGGCGGGGTTGCAACCCTAGGCCAAGGGTCAGAAGCCCGCCGGCGTCCATGATTGCCTCCTGCTTCAACTCGGCCATGTGGATCGCTCCATCATGGCACCGGAACTACACCAATTCCAATCATGACGACGAAGAGGCCTTCAAATAGAAGGTGCCCGCGGCAATAAGATGCGGCCGGCGGCTTGTCTGATTGATGGAGGGGCCTCAAACGGCTGAGGGCGGTTGCTGCTCAATACAGCGACCGCCCCCGGATTGGCCCCGTCTCAGTTTAAAATTGGACGGCCGACCCTGCCAGAGTCTCATTTGGTCGAGCCCCTAACGGTAGCCGGCCGGCCTTCGTCCAGGCCACAAAGCGAACCGACTCGTCTATGCCTCGCCCTGGCCACGGCCTCACCCGACCCGTTCTCGCCCTGCCCGGGGCACCTGGCTAGTTGGTCTGGGTGATGGCCGACAGCTGCCAGACGCCAGGTCCCACCGGCCTGGTGAATGTCCACACCTCCTGGAACTTCACCGGCTGGGTGTTGGAACCGGCCAACACCTGGCCGCTTTTTTCGTCCACGGTGTAATCCAGCAGATTGGCGGTGATCAGCACCGTGAGGTAGTCCTGCCCTTGCTCCTGCCAGGCCTGGTTCAGCTCCACCGTGCGCACGGCGATATTTTCCAAACGGTTTATCTGCCCCTGGGCCTTGAGCTGGTCGATACCGCCGCCCAGGATGTCGCGCATTTCGGCAGTCAGCAATCCGCCCACGCTGGCCACATCCCTCTGGCTATAGGCCGCCTGAATCAGGAAGAAGATGTCCATGACCTGGTCCTTAAAGACCTGCTCGTTGAAGCCGGGATCCATGGAGCGGATATAGCTCAGCCCCTGGGTCGGGTCGGTGCCATAGGAGGGGGGAGACGGCGGGGCATAGTTGCCGGGGAGCGGCGGGGCCGGCTGGCTGTCGTCGGAGCCACCAAAAAGGCCGCCCAGCATGCTGGAGCCGCCGCCCTGATCCTGCTGTTTGCGGCGGCGCTTGATGAGGAAGTAGTACAAGCCGTAGAGCGCAGCGCCGATTAGGATCAAGTCCATCAGGCCGGGGCCGCTGGAGCCGCCGTAACCGTTGCCGCCGGCGCCAGCGATACCACGAAAGAGCATAGCGCCCGCGAAACCGCCTAGAAGGCCGCCCATCATGGAGCGCATGAAGCCACTGGATTGGGGCGGGGCCTGTGGCCTGGGAGGCGGAGATGACGGAGGCACGGGTCTGGCCGGCTGCACAGACTGGCTGGGCAGCGGAGGCGGCGTGGCTGGCCTGCTGTTTGGGGCCGAGGGACTGATGCTGCGGCTGCCGGCGCTGCTCGAGGACTTACCGCCACCGGCGCGGGCCCAGGTCAATTCGCT
Source organism: Desulfarculales bacterium (assembly GCA_965112955.2). Taxonomy (GTDB): domain Bacteria; phylum Desulfobacterota; class Desulfarculia; order Desulfarculales; family Desulfarculaceae; genus JACRDC01. Next base: position 341 of record CBCOTF020000019.1, on the reverse strand, counting down.
GAAGGTAAGGCTCAGCAGGCCAAAGATGCCCAAAATCGCCAGAAAGATTTTCAGTCGCGGTATGCGGGACATGCTTGACTCCCCATGAAGCGGTGACTGCATCGTGGCCGAAAACTACCCCATTAGGGACTGGCGGAGCCCCTAAGTCAAAATTATATCAGGAACTGGGTGCCTCCGGCAGGGTTTTAATGAGTCGTTCGACGCTTTTGCTTAGCCAGCCTCAAAGGACTCCCGTTGGGGGGCGTAGCCCATGTTTGCAAAGGCCGGGGCCTATGAGCCTGTCGAAGTCTTACTCCGACAGGCTCATTGGCCCCCGGCTCACTGCTTGCTGAAAACTATGC
>CBCOTF020000018.1:0-3578 GCA_965112955.2 Desulfarculales bacterium | reverse complement strand
CCGTTCTAATCCAGCGCAGCATTTCCTTGAGCCGCCAGACAGTGGCGGTGGCGAAGCCGCCGGTTTCCAGTTCGGTCAAGGCCTACTGCTGCTTTTCGGTTAGCCTGCCGCCGTCAGCGGCCTTGAGCACGGCCCTGCGGCTGACTTTGGGCAGTTTACGCTCCGCATAGCCTCGGCCTTTCGAACCTCGTCCATGGAGGTGGTACAGAGTTGGGCTATATAGGATCCGTCCACGGTGACGTTGGCGCTGGGGAAGCTTTCGCCGATGGCGCCCAGGGAGGCTGGCGACATGTCGCAGAACCACCTCGACGATATTGTTGTAATCGCCGCCGTGCTCACTCAGGAAGCGGCGGAACAGGATCAGCCAGCCCTTGCCATTGCCGGGGGTAACGAAGATGATCGGCTTTTGCTTGCGGTTTAGGTCGATGAAGACGGTGACGTAGTTGTGGCCCCGCTTGGAGGTGGTTTCGTTCAGAGCCACGGCATTGATCCCGCCCAGGCCCATTTTGGATCAGCGTTGCCCAAAATAGATTCTCAAAAACCGGCTAAATGATCGAACCGAGATGCCCCCACCCCAGCGTAGTGATGTGGTTCTGCCAAAAGCCAACAATACCGCGACCAAGAGAGAGCAAGGCCATGGTACGAATAGCTAGCCTGTTCAGTCAGCTGCTGCATCACTTCCCCCGCACTGAATTCTCCGTCTTGGTCAAGGAGCACGGTGCCGCAGTTAGGACCAAGGGACTCCCCTGTTGAACCCAGTTCATGGCCATGCTCTTTTGTCATTTGGCCTGGGCCGACTCCCTAAGAGATATCTGCCAGGGTCTTTCCTGTTGCTTGGGCAAGCTGTCCCACCTTGGGGTGAGAGCGGCCCAAAAAAGGTCCACGCTGTCTTACGCCAACCAACACAGGCCCTCCGGCCTTGTTCCGAGCCCTGTTCTTCAAAGCCATGGAGCACTTCCGTGACCAAGGCTCCCTAGGAGGGAAAAAGGCACCTTCAAATTCCAGGACAAGCTCCTGAGCCTGGGTTCCTCCACCATCACCCTGTGCCTGAGCCTGTTCCCTTGGGCCAAATATAAGCGGGCCCAGGGCGGGGTTAAGTCTCACATCATGTTAGATCACGACGACTACATGCCCAGCTTTGTACTGCTCACCGAGGCTAAGATGGCCGATATCACCGTGCCCCAGGGGCTGGCCCTAAACCCTGGCTCCATCCTGGTCCTGGACCGAGACTACCAAGACTATGATCTGTTTGGCAAGTGGACCGGTCAGAGCGTCTCCTTTATCGTCCGCCTCAAATCTAACGCCGTTTTCGAGGTGATGGCCAACCGGCCAGGGCCTAAGGCCCAAAACGTCTTGGCCGAATTTGGACAGCCTTGATCGCCCTGCTCTTGCTCAAGTGGCTTCACCATTTTTCCCTGGCTGCATGGTTACTATCCAACCTAGCCGCTATATTGCGCCTAAGTCTCTTCATATACAGGGAGTTACGCGGCTGGCTCCAACACCCCTATCACACCCCGTCCCCTTCATACCCGAACAGGTCCAGTTGCCGCTCTTGACTTGACTTGGACAGGCAACCACCAATGAACCAAAAAATACCAGCCCAAAAGCGGTAGCCTTATCTCACAAACTACTAAATTTATAGATAATTAACCGTTTTTATAAGATCATTTTTAGCCGCTACGCCTGTCTCGAATAGCATTCCGTAGAAAAAAGCCATCCATGGCTTTCTCCATTGCCCAAAATGACAATTTGGCACAATATCTGGCAGGCTGTTCCATGGGGTCCCCAAGCAGTTTCAGTTTGCTTAGGGTAAGTCCTCGGGGTCCCCAGCTGAGCTATGGCCTGGCCTAGGTGAGCCATGGGCCCACCTAAGAGCCTGTCTAAGTATTACTTTGACAAGCTCCTAGCCGCGCTCCATGATCGGCCGTTTGGGCCTGGCAATAGCCTACCACGCCACGGTAAAGGATTTAGCCAGGCCCGCGGCGCGCAGCTTGGTCTCCAGTTCCTTGGCTTCCTGGAGTTGGTTTACTTTGCCCACCCACACCCGATGGAAGACCGCGTCCCCTCGGTCATAGCGCGCCACACTCACCTTGCCCCATCGCGGCCGCAGTTGTTCGGCCAGGCGTTGGGCGTTGGCCGGGTTAGTGAAGGCCCCCACTTGCACGGTGAAGGTGCCGGTTTCATAGGAAGGCGGCGGCACGTAAACCACTGGGCGGTCAGCTTCGCCGGTGCCCATTTGACGATAGCCCAGAGCGCGCACTACCACCGGGGCGGTGCCCCGGGCCAAAATTCCCAGGTCGCGGGCTGCGGCCTTGGAGAGGTCTATGATGCGGCCGTCCACGAAAGGGCCGCGGTCATTGATGCGTAAGACCGCCTGACGTCCGTTGTTCTGGTCGGTCACCTCGACCCAGGTATCCATGGGCAGCGTCTTGTGGGCGGCGGTCAGGGCCTCCATGTTGTAAGCCTCGCCGTTGCTGGTGCGCTTGCCGTGGAAGTTGGGGCCGTACCAGGAGGCGATACCCCGTTCTTGATAGCCCTGGGCGCTGAGCAGCGGGCGGTAGGCGCGCCCCTGGATAGTGTAGGGGCGCTGGGTGGCCGGGACCCAGCCGCTTTTGTCGGGAGCGAGAGCTGGCGGCGGGGCTTCTCCCGGGCCGGGGCCGCGGTATTCTCGAGGCGGCCCTGGGGGTGTCTCCTGTTTACTGGCGCAGCCGGCCAAAAGCCCAGGCAGCAAAGCCGCCATCCCAAGCAGCGCCCACCAACGGCGCCCCCCACCTTGGCTCAAGCTCTGCAATATACTTTCTCCCCGCCCTTTGCACCGTGGGCCATGCATCATGGAGCGCGGGCCATTATGCGCGGTTTGCCCTGCCGAAGCAAGAGGTTGCTTGACAGTCCTCCCGACGGAGGCTATGTTAGCTTTAGCGTACTACTTGACATTACAAGACTTTTTTAACAAAGGCCCTCCCATGAATGTTCAACAGGCATTTGATTATGGCTCATAGAAGTATGACCTGTTCGGTCGTAAATTTATTCTTTGTTCCGATAAGTTCTACGGCGTGACCCTGTCTCCTGCTGCCACATCCCCGAACCTGCGGCGACGAGCGCCCTATTGCCATGCTGGAATTGGACGTGGGCACCGGGCTCTTTAGCGCCATGATCCTAGAAGCCATTCCTTGCGTCCGGCTATGCTTGGTGGATTTAGCCCCATAGATACTGATGCAGGCTCGGATGCGTCTGGTCGGCTAGGAAGGGTGGGTGCATATTCTGGGGGCTGATTATCGCCTGGCTGACCTGGAAGGCCCCTACCGGGTCGTGATTTCAGCGCTGTCCATCTACCACCTGGAGAATGAGGACAAACGCGCCCTCTTAGTCAGGGGGCATGGCCTGCTGGCGTCTGGCTGCGGATTCCGTTTCAAGCGGGCCAGTGATTCCACGCGGTGTGGGCCACTTGGGGTAATAGGTGACACTAGATAACATCTGGTTGGCTATACTGTGCCTTCCCAACACGGAGAGTGCAGATGCCGGCGGAGAGGTTATCCATGCGTAAGATCAAGGAAGTACTTCGGCTGCAGCACGAGGCC
>CBCOTF020000017.1:0-11252 GCA_965112955.2 Desulfarculales bacterium | reverse complement strand
GATCAGATCAATTCTGTTGCGGCGATGCGGACGTGCTCCGGGGAAACGACCTGAGTCTGTTCCTCGGCGGCAGCTATGATCGCGCCTCGGGCCAGGTGGTTGGCTCTTCGGAAGAGGCCGCCGGAGCCCTGCTGTATAGCGGTAGTGGCCGGATCACAGAAAAGAGGTTCTGTTTAACGCCTGCAATTTTGAAGTGGTGCAGGAGGTAGGCCTGCATGTCCTGGAGAAAGACGCCAGCCAGATGGCTTCTGGCCACGACCCTGGAGGCCAGGAGCAGGGCAGTTCTGTATATGAAAAGGTCGGCGAAGTTGTTTTGGCCGGCCAGGATGATGGGCAGGATTAGCTTGGAGCCTCCCTGAAACTGAGTGATGGTGTGCAACTCGGTCAGGATTTTAAGTCTGAGGAGGGCGGCTTCATCGATGATGAGGACGGATTTTTTCTTGCAGCCCTGAGCGACCTCCAGGATCTGTTTTCTGATGAGTTTGGTGATGACGGCCCTGGAGGGACTAGCGGTGTCCACTTCGAGCTCGACGCAGATTTGTCTGTAGAGGTTCAGGATAGAGCTCTGTGAGGCGGTGACCCAGATGATCTGATACTAGGATGGGTGCAGCCTGCTGGCGGCCCAGCGCAAGGCGGTAGATTTCCCGCTGCCCACATCTCCGGTGACTAGAGCCAGTGCGCCGAGGCGAATGGCGTATTCGAAGCGTTTGGCCACGCCGAGGATCTTAGCGGTCTACATTATTCCCTTGACGCCAGGTCAGAGCCGAAGGTCTCCCTGGTGGGGGCAAAGAAGGCGCGGTAGTTTGGTTTCATGAGTTGCTGACCTCAGGGTCTGGTTTTTGCTAGAAAAGGGAGCCGCCAGTGGGGGCCGTAGTGGAGCTGAATTCCAAGCGCAGCAGATGGTGGTCGCGCTTGACCCTGTAATTGACGGCGAGGTCCAGCGGCCGGGGCAAGCCGTGGGAGCGGTTTTCCAGTAGGACCTCTACGCGGTCGTGGTGATGGTCGTGGTAAAGAAGAATGATTTGCTTGCCAATCAGAGGCACTGGGGCCTCATATAGCCTGCCGGCCAGGGAAACGGTGCGAAAAGATCTTTCGATCTTGCCCCGGACCTGGGGCACGTAGGGCGGTGAGTGGACCAGGGCGATACTTAGGGAGGCGGTGATCTCTTCCAAGTGGTGGGAACGGAAGGCTGGGCCATTGTCGGGGTAAAGCTTGCGTGGTAACCCCGTTTGAGCAGAGCCGGGCGCAAGGCCTGTAGATAAGTGGCCAGACTCTCGGAGAGGTAACCCTCGGCGTGGACGATCAGGAGGCTCATGTCGTCGATGAAGGCGAAGAGGTAAGTCTTGCGCCGTTTGTCGCCCACTAGGAGCATCGGCCCATGCATGGCGTCACTCTGCCAAATGTCGCTGGGCAGCTCGGCCTCGAAGCGCCTGCGGTCTCGACAGGGGGGGGCGACCTGCTTGCCCATCAGTCCCTGCTGGTGCAGGAAGCGGTAAATGGTGGGCGCCTTTAGGATCACGTCGAGCGTGGTCAAGCATCGGCGCATCATCTCACTGATGAGGGTAGTCACTGACGCAGTGGGCAGTTCCCTGCGCAGGCGGATCAGGACCTGGGCGGTGTCCTCGTCCAAAGCCCTGCTGCCGCCCCGGTTATTTCTGCCCATGGGGTAGAGGGATTCCAGCTTGCCGCCGCCCTGGCGGTAGAGCCTGACGGACCCTTCCCAGGATGGTGGAACGCGACAGCCTGGCGCGGTTGGAGAAGGAATCTTGCCACCGCTGGGCGCACTTGTTCCGCAGGAACCTCTCCCGTTCACCACACGCCATGTAGTCCCTAGCAAAAAGGTCGCTAATGACGCCGAAACGGAAGATGGTTACTCGTTTTTTTGGTCCTCGTCCATGTCGGTCCTCCATGGGGGTGTTTCGCCCATGTGTAGACCGGGGGCCGGGCCAGGACAACGGCACCCTTGGGTAGGTGGCTCAGGGAGGGAAAGGGCTTTCGCTTTGCTCCGACCGGCTGGCCGCGGCCACTAAGCCAATTAAAGGCCCCAAGCAGGGCGCCCGACCAGCTTGACCCCAGGTATAGGCTCACCTGCCGCAGCAGGCCCTTGAGCCAGTGGCGCTGGCGGAAGCGCGGCAGGCCAGGGTCCCATCTACCCCGGGCTAGCTTATTGGAAAGGCTTAACCGAATGGTCTCCACCGGAGCCTGAAGCCGGCTCCAGTAACCCCACGGCTGCAGCCGGATCACCGCCCGGCAGTCAGGGCAGAGGAAACATCGAAGCCAAATTTCCGTAGAGGCTTCATTAAAGTAGGCAGGCACGAAGCTGTGCCCCCGCTTCCACACCGGCGTCATCTCGCCGGCCGGAGCCAGAGTAAACGCTGCCCCAGCTCCATGACCTTCTTAACGCAGGCTGCAACGAAAAGTACGATGGCAACCAGATGGCAGGGAATTATTTCCGTCTCTCGGGGTCAGGGGTGTTCCACCACCCTCGGCCACTTCCTCATTCCTGGACCCACATCCAAGGTCCAGGATAATGGGATAAATATCCCTACCTGGTCACAGTGCTGTCGAAAACAGGCATAGCGGCTAAAAATGATTTTATAAAAACGGTTAGTTATCTATAAATCTAGCAATTTTTGAGATAAGGCCACCGCTTTTGGGCTGGTGTTTTTTGTTTCGCTGGCGGTTGCCCGTCCAAGTCAGGGCAAGAGCGGTAATTGGACCTGTTTGGGCATGCGGGGCGGGGCGTGATAGGGGTGTTGGAGTCAGGCGCGCAATTACCTGTATGTAAAGAGATTTAGATGCAGCATGGCGGCCAAATTGGACAGTGACTATACGACCAGGGAAAGATGGTGAAGCCATTTGAGCAAAAGTAGGGCGATCAAGGCTGTCCAAAGTTGGGTTTCCCAGGCGTTGCTGTTGGTGCCCACGAAGGTTTTTTTGCCTTAAGGTTTTGCTTAAGCGCTTTGAAGGGCAACTCGATCTTCCAGCGGTCTTTATATATAGATGTCAGCCACGATGGAGGCCGTCAGCTTGTGGTGGTTGGTCAAAAACACGACCTGCTTTTGATTCTTCTCGTCCCACACCACCAGGCGACGCAGGGGGCAGAGACAATCGGTCAGGCTGCCGGTGAGGAGGATAGTCTGACCGGCCAAGACGTTTTGGGCCTTAGGCCCTGGCCGATTGGCCAGCACCTCGAAAACGGCGTTAGATTTGAGGTGAGTGACGAAGGAGATGCCCTGACCGGTCCACTTGCTAAACAGGGCATAATCCTCCTGGTAGCCCCGTTCCAAGACCAGTATGGAGCCAAAGTTTAAGGCCAGCCCCTGGGCCACGGTGACATCGGTCACTTTGCACAGGGTGATGGTGGAAGAATCCAGGCTCAGGAGCTTGTTCTTGAATTTGAACTTGCCCTCTTTCCTGCCCTGGGAGCCTTGGCACGGAATCGCTCCATGGCTTTGAAAAACAGGACTCGGAACAAGGACGAGGGCCTGTGCTGATTGGCGTAGGACAGTGTGGACCTTCTCGGGGCCGCGCTCACCTCAAGGTGAGACAGCTTGCCCAAGCAGTAGGAAAAATTCTAGTAATCTCCCTTAGGAAGTCAGCCCTGGCCAGGTGACAGAAGAGCGTGGCCACGAACTGGGTCCAACAGGGAAATCCCTTGATCCTGACCTCGGCACCGTGCTCTTTGACCAAGGCGGAGAACTCCGTGGGGGGGACGTGATGCAGCAGTTGACTGAACAGGCTGGCTACTCATACCATGGCCTTGCTCTCTCTTAGTCGCGGTATTGTTGGCTTTTGGCATAACCACACTACTACGCTGTGATGAGGGCATCTCGCTTCCATCACTTAACCGGTTTTTGAAAACTTATCTTGGACAACACTGACCTGGTCAAGCTAGTCTGAAAAATTCCCTTACTTCCCGATCAGAACAAAGCAAGAATCAACACGCAGAGTCTCACGGCGGCATGCGGCCTGGCTGCGGATTCCAGGGAAAAAGGCCCTGCATTCCATTTGAAGAGGGCCACCTATTCCGGTGATGTGGGCCTGGTGGCCGGGGCACGGCGCCGCTGATGTCTGCATTATGCCACAGGGATTTTGTCGCCGATCAAGCTTGCCAGCTTCTTTCTCATGGGCTTTTTTTTCAGATTTATTTTTTAGGCGTTATGGGCTAAGTGGCCGAGGATAGCATCGGCCAGGGTGGGATCACTGATGATTTCGTGCCCCTGGTCCACGAGCACTTGGGGGGTGACAATGGTAGCACCTCGGCCGTAGCGGCCTTCCAGAATTGCGAGCACATCCAGGCTCTGCTCCTGTGGCAGTTTCTCTAGCCCCCAGTCGCCCAGGATGAACAGGCTGGTCTCGGAACTAGCGACGACCATCTTTTGGCCTCTTCGTTGCCATGAGCGGAATTGGTGTAGTTCCGGTGTCATGATGCAGCGACCCGCATGGCTGAGTTGAAGCTGGAGACAATCATGGACGCCGGCGAGCTTCTGGTCCTTGGCCTAGAGTCGCAACCGCCTTGGCGATTGGTGGGATAGCGTGTGGACACCGATAAACAGCCACACGAAATCTTCTTGGAGGTTGCTGCCGACCGGGGAGCCGAGTACCCCTGCCCAAAGCGTGGCAGGTTGTGCAAGGCTCACGACTTACACGAATTCACCTGCCGTCACCTCAATCTTTTCCAGCATCATTGCTACGTAACCGCCCGGGGATCCTAGGGGGACTGCCCCGATCACGGGGCTAAACAGGTCAAAATGCCCTAGGCCCGCAAGGGCAATCGGTTCACCTTGTTGTTCAAGCAGGCGGCCATGATCCTGGTGCGGGAGATGCCCGTGCTGGCTGCAGCCCGCGTCATTGAGGTCAGCGACACGCGACTTTGGCGGATAGCCCAACTCTACCTGGCCCAAGCACTATCCAAAAAGGCTGTGGCTGTGGACGAAACCGCCTCCAAGCGGGGCCGCGATTATGTCACTGTCTTCATCGACCTAAACCGCAAGCAAAAGCCGGTCATCTTCGCTACCCCCGGCAAGGGCAAGGGCTGTCTGACCCTGTTCTGCCCGTCCTGCGTGAATATGGCGGCGATCACAACAATATCGCCGAGGTGGTCTACGACATATCGCCAGCCTTCATGGCCGCCATCGACGATGGCTTCCCCGGCGTCAACATTATCGTGGACTGGTCCCATGTAGTCTAACTTTTCACCGCCGCCGTGGACGAAGTTCGAAAGGCCGAGACTAAGAAGCGTAAACTGCCTACGGTCACCTGCTGGACCGTGCTCAAGGCCGCTGACGACGGCAGGGTCACCGAAAAGCAGCAGCAGACCCTCCACCCAGTGACGCATCACCCACTTCACCCGCCATGCCCTGAAGTACATAGCGCCTGACACCAAAATCCTGACCCCGGTCCTCAAGGCGTTCGTGGCTCTTGAAGAACATACCCACCTAACCCTAAGCCGCCGGACCTCCAACCATTCCAACGCCCACCTAAAGGAGCTTAACGGCATCTTCCAGATCACCAGGGCAAGAATTCGAGGCTACCGTAATGCCTTCATCTTCATGACCATGATCTACATTCATCGCCGCACCACTGGGGGAACTCACCAAATTCCACAGTTAACGACGAAGAACCATCTTTTGATAGCTACCGTCCCCTCGGGCCTCGACCATTTCGCGCAGGAGGGCTGCACCCGCTTGTAGGAGATCGAGTAGCCTTCCAGACAAGCCTTGTGGCCCAAGGCGCTGGCGAGAAAACTTTTGCCTACGTCGGTGGGTCCGCTGATAAGCAGGTTGTGGTGCTCGGCGACCCGTCGGTATGAAGCCAGAGCCATGATGAGTGACTTATCCATACCGCGCCTTTGCCGGTAGTCGATGTCCTCCAGACAGATATTATGCCTGAACTTGGCCTTGGCCAGCCTACTTTTGAACCGGTGGTTTGCTCTGTGGATAGCCTTCCTATTCACCATCAGGCCCAGTGTTTCCTCGAAGCCCAATTCCTGGGCCTCGGGGGTGTTCAGCTGTTCTTCTAGGGCCTTGAGCATGCCTTCTCGCCCCAGGGCGCGGAACTTGTCCAGGATGGGATTAATCAGCATGGCGTCCTCCTTCGGCGGTCAAGAAGTAGCCGGCTTCGCGGACGTTGGGGTGAAGGATGGGACTGGATTCCGGAGCAGACGTTAGCAAAGGCGCCTTGTCCAGTTCCTTGCCGATGATGCGCGCTACGCTATTGGAGCTGAAGGCCACATAGGCCAATACCCTCAGACAGACGGCCTCCACTCGCGCTTCACCATGTTTCTTGGCGAGGATGACCAGGCTTAGGCAGGCCCTGAAGCCTTGCTAGGGATGCGCCCGTTGGCTCATGATCCCCTCGGCCAGCTTGGCCGTGGCCTTGTCGATCTTGTGTATCCAGCTGGTGATTCTTGGTTCTTCGTCGTTAACTGTGAAATTTGATGAGTTCCCCCAGTGGTGCGGCGATGAATGTAGATCATGGTCATGAAGATGAAGGCATTACGGTAGCCTCGAGCTCTTGCCCTGGTGGCCTGGAAGATGCCATTAAGCCCCTCTAGGCGAGCGTTGGAATGGTTGGAAGTCTCTAGCGGCTTAGGGTTAGGTGGGTATGTTCTTCAAGAGCCACGAGCGCCTTGAGGATCGGGGCCAGGATTTTGGTGTCAGGCGCTATGCACTTCAGGGCATGGCGAATGAAGCGGGTGATGCGTCATTGGGTGGAGGGTCTGCTGCTGCTTTTCGGTTAGCCTCCCGCCGTCAGCGACCTTGAGCAGTTTACACTCCTTGGCCTCAGCCTTTCGTACCGCGCTCACGGAAGTGATGAAAAGTTAGACGACATGGAACCAGTCCACGATGATGTTGACGCCGGGGAAGCTTTCGCCGATGGCGGCCAGGAAGACTGGCGACATGTCGTAGACCACCTCGGCGATATTGTTGTGATCGCCGCTATGCTCCCGCAGGAAGCGGCGGAACAGGACTAGACAGCCCTTGTCCTTGCCGGGGGTAGCGAAGATGATCGGCTTTTGCTTGCGGTTTAGGTCGATGAAGACAGTGACATAGTCGCGGCCCCGCTTGGAGGCGGTTTCGTCCAGAACCACAGCCTTGACCTCGGCCAGGTTCGTTTTGGACAGGGCCTGGGCCACGTAGAACTGGACACCCGCCAAAGTCGCATGTCGCTGCCCCCGATGATGCGGGCCGCAGCCAGCACGGGCATCTCCCGCACCAGGATCATAGCCGCTTGCTCGAACAGCAAGGTGAATCGGCTGCCCTCGCGGGTCCAGAGCATCTTGATCTGTTTGGTCCCGTGGTCGGGGCAATCCACCCGAGATCCCCGAGCGGTTACGTAGCAATGATGCTGGAAAAGATTGCGGTGACGGCAGGTGAATTCGTGTAAGTCGTGAGCCTTGCACAACCTGCCACGCTCCGGGCAGGGGTACTCGGCTCCCCGGTCGGCAGCAACCTCCAAGAAGATCTCGTGTGGCTGTTTGTCGGTGTCCACACGCTATCCCACCAACCGCCAAGGCGGTTGCGACTCTAGGCCAAGGGCCAGAAGCTCGCCGGCATCCATGATTGTCTCCTGCTTCAACTCAGCCATGCGGATCGCTGCATCAGGACACCGGAACTACACCAATTCCACTCATGGCAACGAAAGAGGCTGATTCTTTCGGGGGTCCACTTGGCGTGCTCCTGGTGGGAGCGGGGCATGTGCTCGGCCAGGGTGGTGAAGCCGCTTTGCCCCAAGATGCGACGGTGGCTGGCCACCCTCTAGCCCTTATGGAAGCATTTCACCGTGCGCTCCGTGTAGCGGATGTCCAACTTCTTGCCCACCAATTGGTGGAGGACCGAGTAGTAGCAGCGGTCCACCTTAACGTGGTAATCGATGTAGACTTTGGCCTTCTTCCATTGGGCATAATGGTAGGCCGTGGCGGGCAGAGGCTTTAACGCCGGTTTGTCCAGGGGCTCGTACATGAAGTGCCAACTAACGGGGTGGAGCGCTGGAAGAGTAACTGCGGCTGCGCCGTAGATTCCGGCAGAGGCTGGAACCAGCGCTGGCGAGTGCCCCTGCGCCAGGGCCTGGACCTGCGCTTCGAAAACCAAGGAGGCGAGCTTTTTAAAACCCCCTGGGCAACCCGCAACAACTACGTGGAGCTGCTGGGGTCCATCTCCCTCCTGCCCCGGGCCGGCTTCCTAGGACGCCACCAGAAGCGCCCTCTAAACACCGGCGAGGCGGTGCGAGCCTTCAAGCTCCTGGAGTGTCAGCATTGGGGCATGTACATGTCCACCTCCTGCGCCTGGTTCTTAGACGAAATATCAGGCATCGAGCCGGTGCAGAGTCTGCGCTTCGCCGCCCGGGCCCTGCAATTAGCCGAAGAGTTGGGAAACGGCGGCTGAGCGGCCGAACTCCTGACCATCTTGGCCAAAGCCCAGTCCAACCTGCCCCGGGAAGGCAACGGCGCCCTGATTTGGCAACGCGAGGTGCGACCGCTCGCGTGGATTCCCCCCACCGGGTGGTTGCCCACGCCGTCATAACCGGGGTGATGGGCGAGGAAGCGCCCCGGGAGCAACTCTACTGCTATCAGCTCAACACCGTCGAGCACCACCACCGCCACGAGTTGGGCTTGCACCTATCCTGGGGGCGGGTCAAGGTCTCCCACATGAGGGTGGGGCATGAGCACGGCCTGGCCTTCGCGGTGCTATGTGCCGGGGGGGGGGGCACGAGATGCGCGCCCTGATGGGGCCGGCCGCCACGGACCAGGACCTGGACAGCCTGGGCCAGCTGATGAAGCAACCCCTACGGCTGTTGGAGAAGTAGGCCTTGTGGGATATATTGCAGTTGGGGGTATCGGGCAAAGTGTCTACTGCAGGGCCGACCTATTTCTGGAGGGGCGGCGGCTGGCCTCCCAGCTGGTGGAGCGCTCCATGGCCGAGTACCGCGAGACGGTGGGCGAACTGTACCAGACAAACCGCGAAACGATGCCGTTGCTGCGCGAGGTCAGCGCGAGGTCAGCGTACCCCTGCACAAAGTCTTCACCGCCCTGGCCGAGGCTATCTTGAGCGACAACCAGGCCCGCTACGTGGACCGACCCCAAAGCGAGGCCCTGCGTGGCCCTCTGGGCGAGAGGGCCATGCAGGCCAAGGCCCTGGGCCTGTCGCTCACCGGCCACGGGTTACGACTGCGCCTGGAAAAGGCCCTGCCCCGCGACCTGGAAACCCTGGAACACGATCCAGGGCACCAACACAGCCAAATGCACGCGGAGGTGATGCTTCTTAACCTGGCTGAGATCCTAGGCATCCAGCTAGACCTCTCGGGTTTTCAGAATCACTTTTACCGCTATGCGGCGCCGAGATGCCGGCCGGCGGGCCCGGCCACGCCGCCCCCCCACCCGGGGCAGAACTACTACCAGGGCGACAACGGCCAGGCATTTGCCAGGAACGGCCTGGATATCACCCACCAGGGCTGGCGGAATTTTTTGGGCACCAACGCATCAACCTACCTGCCCAAGTTCGCCCGCTTCGCCCCCGGCGGGTGCGGCGTCTTCGTGGCCACCTGGCACTGGCCACCTCCTGGTGGTTCCTTTACCGCAAGCTATATTTGTGGTTCGAACCTGTACCTGGTGGGCATGCTGATTCTCCACCTGCGCTGGCTGGTGTGGATCGCCGCAGGCATCGTAGCCAATTACATCTACTTCATCGAAGCCAAAAAGCAGATAAGGAGCCTCTCCCTTGCCTGCCATTAGCTTTCCACCGCCCCAGACCTATCAGGAGGCCGCAGCGCACCTAAAGGGCTGGCTAAAAAGCTGCGTGCTTTGCCCCCGCGCCTGTCGAGCAAACCGTCTGGCCGGGAGCAAGGGCTTCTGCCGGGCCGGGCTCACCGCACCGGTGAACATCGCCCAGCTGCACCACGGCGAAGAACCGCCCATCTCCGGTATCCGGGGTTCCGGGACGGTTTTTTTCGCCGGCTGCACCCTAGCCTGCCGCTTCTGCCAAAACTTCGCCATCAGCCAGGAGGGCTGGGGCCAGGAGATGGCGGCCGAGGACCTGGCGGCGGTGTTCCTGGAACTACAACTGGCCGGGGCGCACAATATCAACCTAGTCACCCCCACCCCTCACCTGGTGGTGATTCTGGAAGCCCTGGCCCTGGCCCGCCAGCGCGGATGCCGCCTGCCGGTGGTGTACAACACCTCTGGCTATGAGCGTGCCGCCACCATCCGCCGCCTGGCCGGGCTGGTGGAAGTTTACCTGCCCGACTACAAGTACACTGATAACGCCGTGGCGGCGCGCCTGAGCCAGGCCCCCAATTACGTGGAGCACTGCCGCGCCAGCCTGCGCGAAATGTTCGAGCAGGTGGGCGATCTGGAACTGGACGACCAGGGCGTGGCGGCCAGCGGCGTACTGGTGCGTCACCTGGTACTGCCCTACAACCTCTCGGGCAGCGATGAGGTGCCCCACGACCTGGTACGCCTGGACGGACACGGGGTGTGGGTGAGCCTGATGAGCCAGTATACGCCCCTGTACCTAGCCAACCAGACCGCGGGCATCCAGCGCCGGCTACTGGCCGCCGAGTATGAAGCCGCCACCGCCGCTCTGGAGAAGGCGGGCATCAAAAACGGCTTCGTGCAGGGGCTCAACTCGGCCAACGGCAAATACGTGCCCAGGTTTGTGCTGTAGGCCCGCAGGGCGCAGGCCAAAGGCGGAGCCGGAGGACCTGACCTCATCTCCCCGTAATAATCACGCGGCCGCAACGGGAGTCGACTGCCCCGGCCCGAGGCCACGCCCCCTCCCAACCCGTATAAGCTCTCCCGGGGGCACCTGGCCCGGAGGCACCTGGGCTATACGGTTTTGGGCGAGGCCTCCTCGTAACGAAGGGTGGCGAAGCACAGAGTTTGGTTGCGCGGTCCTCCATGATTAGCATCTGCTCCAGCCCCGAAGCCTCCAGGCTGGCGTTGATGGCTCCTTGGTCAGGCGCAGGCCCAGAGGGTTCTTGCGGCACACGGTCCGAACCAGGGTGAGGGCCGTGGGCATGAGCTGGCCCCGATCCACCAAACGGCTGACCAGGCCCAGAGCCAAAGCCGTGAGCCTGGCCATAAAATCGCCGGTGAACAAAAACTCATAAGTCCGGCCGACGCCGATGAGCCGAGGCAGGAGGTAGCTGGAGCCCATGTGGGGGCCCGCCCCCCCCCCCCCCCCCGCCCCGCGCCGGGGGGGGGGGGGCGGGGGGGGCGGGGGGGGGGGGGGGGGGGGGGGGGGGGGGGG
>CBCOTF020000016.1:0-6273 GCA_965112955.2 Desulfarculales bacterium | reverse complement strand
TCATCGAATATAATTAGAATGGTAATTATTTTCAATATGATAGGCATTCTCCCCGCTATGGCTTGATCCAACTATCAGCCCTGCAAGGCTGACATTTTATTTTTGATTTTTACGACTAGTACCATGATTAGTTTGGATTAATCAGCCCAAACTCAAGTGCTGTTGGAAGATTTATGCACTTGTACTAAATGTAAAATAATCCCGAGGAAGGCACGAGCCCGCCAGGTGAGCCGCCGGTCTGGGCCAGAGGTAAGGGTGCTAAGCGACCTGCGTGTGCCGGGGCACCAGGCGGCACCATTCGTTACGCGATTGCTTCGGCCCCTGCGGGGTCTGGCAATGACTTGTCTCCTCTCTTCGTTGTGTTGTTCTCGCCTCAACCTGGAACGGAAGCTTCCGGCCCCGATATGGACTACAGCGCCAAACGATCCGTTAACGCCCACAGCGGTACGCCGCTAACCACTGATGGACAGACCCTGCACCAGCAGGGAGGGGGCACCCACCCGGCCGAAGAAGTGCAGGTCCGAGCCCAGGGCCTGGATGGCGCTGAACATCTTCAGCACTTGGCCGGCGATGGTGAGGAATTTCACGGCCCGGGACACGCGGCCGTTTTCCCCCAGGGCGCCGGCGGCGCCGAAAGAAAACTGGCCAGTTACCGGGTCGGCGGGGTGCCCGCCCAGAACCTCGCTGATAATTAGGCCTCGCCCCATGTCCCGGGCCAATTGTTCCGGGATGTGTGAGCCGGGCTCCAGGTAGAGTTGCTGTCCCGCCGGCGGCAACTCGAGGAGGCGCACACCGAGTTGCCGGTGCTGGCAGCGCCGAGGCGGCCGCCCACAGGCGGTCAAAGACAAAGCCCTCCAGCACGCCAACTTGGATCAGGGGCTTGCGCGACTGGGAGATGCCCTCGTCATCGAAGGAGGACGAGCCCAGACCCCGGGGATAGAGCCCATCGTCGATGACGTTGACCAATGGCTAGCAGATGTTCTGGCCCCACCGATTGGCCAGAAAGGAGCGCCCCTTGACCACGTTGTCGCCCAAGAGGGAGCTGACCATAAGCTCCAGGAAGTCTGCGACCACCTCGTTTTGTAGGATCACGTCGTAGCGGCCGTCAGGCACCGGGCCGGCGCCCAAACAGGTCCCGGCCTTCTTGCCGGCGGTGCACCCCACGGCCTCCACACATCCAGGTCGCCCAAAAAACGGCGGTTATCGCCTTCCCAGGTCCTCTCCTGCTGTCCCTCCTGGCCGACCATGGCGTTGGCTGTCACTGCTACGTGGGTATAGCTCTGGCTCAGATCAAGGCCGCCGGAGGTGCGCAACAAGACCTGGGTGATGTCCTAGCCGCATTCGGCCGGGTGCACATGGATCACCCGCGGCTGGCGGCTCGGGCCAGGCGGCGCGTCCGCTCCACCTTGGCCTCCAGGAGCTCGGATTCCAGGGCCGGGTCGAAGACCTGGGGGGCCGGCGGCATCAGCGCGGGGCTGGCCAGGCTTAGGAAAGGCTCGGGGTCGGCGGAGGCCACGGCCTGGGGGCCGCCTCCCAGCAGATAGCTGAATCCCAGGCGGCCGGCGCGCAGTAGACGCAGGACTAATCCCTGGCTGTCGGCCTGAAGGAATTTGTCCACCGCTGGGTTCGTTACCCTGATGCTTAAACTCTGACTCCTGGTGGCCAAAATGTCCCATTTATCAACCCTGGTTTGGGTCAACAGGGTTTGGGCCTGATCCATCTGCCGCTCGAGGTTCATGGTTCTACAACTCCAGGAGCATGGCGGTTTCGTCGCAATCGGGGAACTTGACGCATTTTACGCAGTCAGCCCAGATCTTGTTGGGCAGCATCTGCTTGCCCACCTGGCGGAAGCCCAGACTGGCGAAGAACTCAGGGTGGTAGGTCAGAGCGAAGACCTTTTTGAAGCCTAGAGTCACCGCCTCGGACAGGCAGGCCTCGGCTAGCCGGATGCCCCAGCCCTGTCGGCGGTACTCGGACGTCACCGCCAGACTTCTGATTTCGCAGAGGTCCTCCCAGCAAAGGTGCAGGGCGCAGACCCCCACCAGATTGCCCTGGTCGTCTTCGGCCACCACAAAATCGCGTAGAGATTCGTAAATCTCGCTAAGCGGGCGGGCCAAGAGCAGCCCTTCGCCGTCATATTTGGCTAATAGGCCGTGGATAAAGCGCACGTCTTGCTGGCGGACACGGCGGATCATGGCTCCTCCTAAGGGCTTTAGTAGTTTGAGGGTTATTATAGCCCAGCTACCATCCGGGTCCAATTTCCGACTCCGGCATGAGTGGCTCACGACTGTGGCTAGTCTTCCTTGGTGACGTAGGCGGCTAGGGTCAGTTGCAGGCGGATGCGGCCGGCGATCCCTTGGGCCACGTCCAAATCATAGAACGGCCCCACGCGGACGCGGTAGCGGGTGCTCACCCCTTCCAGGCGCACGGGCACCACGTAGGCGGGATGGCCGCCGGCCCTGAGTTGACCCAGCAGTTTGCGAGCCTGCTCCTCGTCCTTGAAGGAGGCCACCTGCACCGTGAAGCGCCCCCCGCGCTGCGGGTTTTGGGCGTTGGCGGGGGCCTGGGGGGTGGCAGGTGCCTGGTGTACCGCAGCCGTCTGGGCCGGAGCCGGCGGCGGGGCCGGCCGGCCGGCTGGCGGGTCGGGGAGGAATGGCTTGGGCTCTGAGGTGAGCGGCGCAGGGGGGGCAGGGCGGGCTTCCGGCGGCTTGGCCGGGGGCGGAACGGGGGCCTGGGGATCAGGGAGCTTGGCAGCCACCTTCATCGACAGTGGCGCCGGGGCCGGGGCTTCGCCCTTTTCCAAGTTGGTGTAAAAGGACAGCTGGGGCTGGGCCGGGGCCGGGGTCTGCTTATCCGCCGGGGCCGGCTCCGGATCAGGCTTGCCCAGGCCGAGCACGTGGCGCGTCCAGGAACGCACGCCTGCGATCTGCTCTGGTGTGGCCAGGGAGCCTTGTCCCACCCATAGCCCCAGCACAAAGCCCCAGCCCATGAGGAACAGGCACAGCAAGCCCCACAGTATGTGCCCCAGACGTAGGGGGCGCCGCTCCTTGGAGGCCTGCCAAGTCACTGCTACATGGCCTCCGGGGCCGAGATTCCTAGGAGCCCCAGACCGCCCGCCAGCACACACCCCACGGCCTGGACCAGCACCAGGCGGGCGGCGGTGACCGAAGGGTCCTCGAAGAGGATGTGGTGGGAGTTGTAGTAGGAGTGGAAGGCCCCGGCCAGCTCTTGCAGATAGTAGGTGACCCGGTGGGGCTCCAGGTTCTGGGCCGCGCCCAGCACCATCTCAGGGTAATCGTTCAAAAGGCGGGCCAGCGCCATTTCCTCGGGCAGAGCCAAGGGCGTCAGATCCACGGCCTGGGGATTAGGCAGGGGCACCCCGGCTGCGCCGGCTTTCTTGAGCACGCTTCTCACCCGGGTGTGGGCGTACTGCACGTAGAAGACCGGGTTGTCCATAGATTGCTGCTTGGCCACCTCCAGGTCGAAGCCCAGCGGAGCCTCGGAGCGGCGGGTGAGGAAGATGAAGCGGGCGCTATCGGAACCCACCTCGTCCACCACCTCCTTGAGGGTAACGAATTCCCCGGCCCGAGTGGACATGGCCACTGGCTTGCCGCCCCGTAGCAGGTTGACCATCTGTACCAGCACGATGTTCAGGTCCTGGGCCGGGCGATCCAGGCCGCTCATGGCCGCCTTGAGGCGGGGTACGTAGCCGTGATGGTCGGCGCCCCAGACATCCACAAGTATGCTGTATACGCGGCGGAATTTGTCCAGGTGATAGGCGATGTCGCTGGCGAAATAAGTGATTTCGCCATTGCTCCGCTTGACCACGCGGTCCTTTTCGTCGCCAAAGGCCGTGGCCTTAAACCACAGGGCGCCCTCGGATTCGTAAAGAAGCCCCCGGTCCTTCAGCTTGTCGAAGGCAGCCTGCACAGCGCCCTTTTCCACCAGGGAGCGCTCGCTGTACCAGGTGTGGATGCCTACGGAGAAGGCGGCCAGATCCTCGCGAATGCCGTTAAGAATCTTGGCGCCGGCCCAGGCCGCGGCCAGGGGTATGGCCATCTCGGGGAGCATGTCTAGCACGGTGGCTTGCTGTGGCGAAGCCAGAAACTCGGCGGCTAGGTCGCGCATGTATTCGCCGCGGTAGTGGTTGTCGGGAAATTCCTCGCCCGAGCCCCTGAGCTGGCGCGCGCGCACCAACAGCGAACGCCCCAGGGTGGCCATTTGGTTGCCGGCGTCATTGATATAATATTCGCTGTGGGTCTCGTAACCCACAAATTGCAAAAGACGCGCCAGCACGTCGCCCAGGGCCGCGCCCCGGCCGTGCCCCACGTGCAAAGGGCCGGTGGGGTTGGCCGAGACGAATTCCACCAGAGCCTTCTTGCCCTGGCCGATGGAATCGCGGCCATAGTCGGCCCCCTGGAGTAGGATTAGGGGTAGCACCGCCAGCCAGGCCGCGGGTTGTATATGAAAATTGATGAACCCCGGACCGGCGATCTCGGTTTTTTGCAGGATGCCGCCGGCATCACCCAAACGCTCCAAGAGGACCTGGGCCACCATCCTGGGGTTCATACGGCAGGGCTTGGCCATTTGCAGGGCCAGGTTGCAGGCCAGCTCGCCGTGCTCGACCTGGCGAGGGCGCTCCAGGACAATAGCTGGGGGCGTAATTTGAGGCAGTGCGCCATCCTCTTGGGCCTGGGCCAGAGCGGCCTGCAGCTTCTGGGTGAGCTTGTCTTTCATGATGGCTATTTCTTGTCGCTGGCCAGGGCGGCGTCGCGGGTGAAGGCTGGGCATTTGGTCGCACCGCCCTGTTGGAAGGAGAATTTTTTCTTGCAGTCGGCGCGCCAGGCGCAGACCGAGCATAGGGTAGGCCCTTCCGAGGGCATCTGGGTCTGGGGGGCTTGATGGTCCATGGGCTCGCCTTCCCGCCTGGGCCGCTACGGATGGCGGCCAAGGCCTAACAGGGTATTAAAAAAATTCGTCCTTGAACTTTTTTAACTCGAGTTAGCCTAAATTAATTCGGCTAACTCTCCAAAAAAGTTTGGCTCTTCGAACCGGTGCTTTTTGGCGGGCCGTCCATGGCCTGCCAGCAGGCTGCTTTTCAACAGCTTGCTAAGTAATTTTTGTAAGTGCAACCCTTCGGCTATGGGGTCAAAATGTCTCTAACCGGAATCGGCGACGGTTGGCGGCTCCCAGGCCGTAGGTTATCTTGTAGGATATAGTCCAGGCCCAGGCGTCCAGTTGGTCGACGCTTACATCCCGTCCGCCTTGGCGTCCCAGTAATACAACCTCATCTACCACCGCCGGTAGGCGGCCAAGTTCACCATGGTCAGGTTCATGCACACCCCGGCCGCGCATGGGGGCTAGCTCCCCGCCCACCTGCAACTGGCCGCGGTTGGACAGGGCCCGGGGGTAGCCGTCGCTGTAGCTTACGGGTAGTGCCCCCAACCCGGTATCGACCGGGGACTGCCAGGTGGCGCCATAGGAAACCGACTCCCCGGCCAAGACCCGGTGCATGGCCAATAACCGAGTTGCAAAGTGCATCACCGGTCGCAGGTCCGCCAACCCGTCTGAGGCCGGGTTGGGCCGGCCGCCGTAGAGGGCGATGCCCAAGCGGGCGAAGGCCGACGCCTCTGGGCTTTGGGGAGGGGAGGCCATGGCTTCGCCGCTGCCGGAGAGGCTGGAGTCGGCCAGATGCCCGCTTTCTTGGCGGGCCGCGGCCAGCACTTGGGCGAAGCGCCGGGTTTTGAGGGCAGCTTGCTGGGATATGGGGTCGCCGGCGATGGCCACGTGGCTGGCCAGCACCTTGAGCCGGATGTCCTTGAGGGGGCGCAGGGTTGCCAGAAATTCCAGGGCCTGTCCGTGGGGTACCCCCCTAAGCGGTTCATACCCGTATCCACCTTGAGTTGGCACTCCACCGGCCGGCCCAGGGCCTGGCCGGCGGCATTCAGGGTCATACCGGCTTCCAGGTCGGCACAGATGGGCGTGAGCCCCAGCTTGGCGGCCCGTCTGGCCTGGGGGCGATTTAGGATGCATAGCAGCAGCCATATGGGGCCGGTCACGCTTCCTCGGCGCAGGGTTTGTCCTTCGGTCAGGATGGCCACGGCCAGAGCCTCGGCCCCCCTAGCTTGAAGTCGCCGGGCCACGGGCAGGAGTTCATGGCCGTAGGTGTCGGCCTTGACCACTCCGGCCACGCGGTAGCCGGCGGGCAAGAGGCGACGCAGCACGGTGAGATTGTGCTCCAAGGCGCCCAAGTCGATGGATAGGCGGTTATCG
>CBCOTF020000015.1:0-1457 GCA_965112955.2 Desulfarculales bacterium | reverse complement strand
CTGGCCTCATGCCGATGGATCGCCAAACATCACAGCCTGCTCATCAGCGGATCCAACGGCTTAGGCGAAAGCGATTTTTCGTCATTAACTGTGGAATTTGATGAGTTCCCCCAGTGGTGCGGTGATGAAATAGATCATGGTCATGAAGGTGAAGACATTACGGTAGCCCCTGACTTTTGCTCTGGCGGCCTGGAAGGTGCCGTTAAGCCCCTCCAGGCGGGCGTTGGAGTGGTTGGAGGCCCAGCGGTTTAGGGTCAAGTGGGCATATTTTTCCAGAGTCATGAGCGCCTTGAGGACCGGGGTCAGGGTTTTGGTGTCAGGCGCTATGCATCTTTCAGGGCATGGCGGTTGAAATGAGTGATGCACCACTGGGCGGCTCGTATAGAGGTATTGTTTTTCGGATTAATTTGACGAAAGTTCTCTGATTATCCTGGTCTGCTTCTTCCTTTTTCATTTGATCAGATCAATTCTGTTGCGGCGATGCGGACGTGCTTCGGAAAGACGACTTGCGCCTGCTCCTGAGCGGCAGCTATGATCGCGCCTCGGGGCAGGTGGTCGGCCCTTCGGAAAAGGCCGCCGGAGTCCTGCTGTATGGCGGTGACGGCCGGATCAGAGAAAAAGTTCTGTTTGGCGCCTGCGACTTTGAGATGGTGCGGGAGGTAGGCCTGCATGTCCTGGAGGGAGAGGCTGGCTAGATGACTTCTGGCCATGACTGGAGGCCAGGGACAGGTAAGTTCTGTATATGATGAGGAGGTCGGTGAGATTGTTCTGGCCGGCCAGGATTATGGATAGGATTGGCTTGGAGTCTCCCTGAAACTGAGTGATGGTGTGCAACTCGGCCAGAACTTGAAGCTTGAGGATGAAGGCTTCATTGATGATGAGGGCGGATTTCTTCTTGCGGTCTTGGGCGATCTCCAGGACCTGTTTTTTGATGAGCTTGGTGAGGATGACCCCTGAAAAGCTGGCGGTGTCCACTTCGAGCTCGACGTAGATTTGCCTGTAGAGTTTCAGGATGGAGCCCTGTGAGGTGGTGACCCAGATGATCTGATACTCGGATGGGGTGTAACCTGCTGGCGGCCCAGCGCAAGGCGGTGGACTTCCCGCTGCCCACATTTCCGGTGACCAGGGCCAGTGCGCCGAGGCGGATGGCGTATCCGAAGCGTTTGGCCCCGCCGAGGATCTCGGCGGTCTGCATTATTTCCTTGGCGCAGGTCAGAGCCGAAGGGCTTCCTGGTGAGGGCAAAGAAGGCGCGGTAGTTTGGTTTCATGAGTTACTGACCTCTGGGTCTGGTTTTTGCTAGAAAAGGGAGCCGCCAGTAGAAGCCGTGGTGGAGCTGGATTCCAAGCGCAGAAGATGGTGGTCGCGCTTGACCCTACAATTGACGGCGAAGTCCAGCGGCCTGAGCAAGCCGTGGGAGCGATTTTCCAGTAGGACCTCTACGCGGTCGTGGTCATGG
>CBCOTF020000014.1:0-1900 GCA_965112955.2 Desulfarculales bacterium | reverse complement strand
AGGGCCGGTGGACTTCTCCGCCTGGGCCGTGGGGGCGAACGGGGCTTCTAACGGTCCAAGACCTTCTGCGGGGCCTTGGTGAAGAAGGTCATGCCCGTTGCCACCATCAGCAGGCAGCCGGCCAGGATGTAGGCCGCGTTTAAGGTGCCCGTGGCCGCCACAATCATCTGCGAAGCCTTCGGCAGGAGCAGGCCGCCTATTCCCCAGGCGGTTAGTACGCAGCCGTAGTTGACGCCGAAGTTCTTCAGCCCGAAGAAGTCCTTGGTGGCGGAGGGGAACAGGGTGAGATTGGTGCCGTAGTTGAAGCCCACGAAGGTGGCCGAAAAGACCATGAAGGCCGCGTTGGCAGAGCCTAGCACCAGGAGGGCGAACATGGTCACGCTCTGCATACCCATCATGATGGCCATGGTGCGCATGCGGCCGATCTTGTCGGAGATGATGCCGGCCACGATTCGGCCGCTGGCGTTACCCACTGCTAACAGCGCCACCACGATCCAGGCCATGGTGCCCAGGGACTGTTTGGCCATGCCGGCCACATTGCTGATGATCATCAGACCGGAGCCGGCGCCGATGCAGAGCATGATCCACATTTTGTAGAAGGCGCTTGTCTTGAGCATGTCGCTGGGGGCGAAGTCGACCATGTGGGTGGCGGCGTTGGTGCTGGGCGGCGGGGAGCCGGCGGGCTTGTACCCGGCCGGCGGATTAACCAGAAACTGGGCCAGGCAGGTAACCACCAGGGTGACGGCCACGCCGAAGATCATCATCGAGGTGTTGAGCCCGAAGCGCCCGATGAGGAACTCGCTTAAGGGCGCGATGTAAACCGGGGCCAGGCCAAAGCCTGATACCACGATGCCGGCGATGAGGCCGGTCTTGTTGGGGGCGACCCACTTGATGGCTGGCGGGAGGGTCGAAGAGTAGCCGAAGCCCACACCCATGCCAATAAGCATGCCGAAGCCCAGCACCCAATTGATCAGGGAGTAGGAGAGCGAGGCCCATATCAGGCCCAGACCGACGAGAATGCCGCCGATCACTGCCGTCAGTCGGGGTCCCAATTTGTCCTGCACCAAACCGGCCGGGATCGCGGTGAAGGAGTAGATCAAGCAGCAAGCCGCGTAGGGATCGTTGAGGCTGGCCAGGTCCCAGGTGAAACGGCCGTCATGGGCTTTGATGGAGGCCGAGATAGACTCCTTGAAGATACTATAAGTGTAAAGGATGCCCAGGTTCAGGTTGATGCCCAGCCCGGCCAAGGTCACGGTCCAGCCTTTGTTCTTCACTTCGCTCATGGTCCTACCGCCTTTGTTGAGGTGCCTCGCGGCGGGTGGTCCTTGTTCCCACAATCCCACGCCACGTCTGCCGCTTGTTATTAACCTTATATTAATAAGCAGGTATTGTGCCAACTGGGGCCTCAAATAATATAATTTGCAATAACAAGCAGGTGCCTATTGCAGTAAGGCTGGAGACTCGGTTGGTGGCACGGGGGCTAGAATTTTTGTCAAGCCGGCTTAATAATTCTTCCAGACTAGGGTTCACACAACTATTACGCGTAAAACCGTTACTTGGCAAGAAGCTAGGACCAGGGGCCTGCCAGGCGTTTAGCCATGCCGCGCCCTGTCGGCGCTTGGGAATGGTCGGGCTCGGAGCGGGACAGAAGGGTTTGTGGTTAATAAGAAGGCTGGGTGACGCTGGCGGCTCCAGAAGGCTGAGGGCCAAGGCAAGGCTGCCTTCCCGCCCCACCCTAGAACGGGAGCCGTCGGCCTGGGCCGATAGCAGGGCTCTGTTGCTTTTCGGATTAATTTGACGAAAGTTATCTGATTATCTTGGATTGATTTTTTCTTTCTCATTTGATCCGATCAATTCTGTTGCGGCGATGCGGACGTGCTCCGGAGAGACGACCTGCGGA
>CBCOTF020000013.1:0-51973 GCA_965112955.2 Desulfarculales bacterium | reverse complement strand
CCGCCGTGGACGAGGTCCGAAAGGCCGAGGCTAAGGAGCGTAAACTGCCCAAGGCTACCCGCTGGGCCGTGCTCAAGGTCTCTGACGGCGGCAGGCTAACCGAAAAGCAGCAGCAGACCCTGACCGAACTCGAAGCCGGCGGCTTCGCCAACGCCACTGCCTGGCGGCTCAAGGAGACGCTGCGCTGGATTATTAAAAAGGCCACCTCTGTACGGGCCCGCCCAATGGCGTGTTCCCCACTTCATCCGCCATATCCTGAAGTGCATAGCGCCTGTCACCAAAACCCTGGCCCCGGTCTTCAAGGCGGTCATAACTTTGGAAGAGCATGTTTACCTGATCCTAAACCACTGGATCTCCAACCATTCTAATGCCCGCTTGGAGGGGCTTAACGGTTTTTTCCAGGCCGCCAGGGCAAGAGCCAGAGGCTAACGTAAAGTCTTCACCTTTATGACCATGATCTATTTTATCGCCGCAACGTTGATGGGACTCATCAAATTCCACAGTTAACGACGAAAAACCAAAATACATTGGTGGCGTCAACGTCCACCGCATTTTGGGTGACCATCGGCGATACCCTCGGTGTTTTTTGATTTCGTAAGGGCGGGGGTTCTCCCCGCTCGCAATCAAGGCGTGTATAACCGGGAATAACAACGTAAAGCGATAAGGCTTACAGAGGCAGTCTACAAGCAAGACGATGCCTATTCCGTTACGACCTGCATTCAAGGACGGCAACCGTGGTTTTCCATCTACCACCTACCACCAGTTGGCCAAGGAGTGCGTGTGGTAACTGGACGTCCTCGCCAAGGAAAGAGGTTCTGAACTGTTCGCCTGGTGCTTGATGCCAGACCACCTTCATCTTTTGAGTAAGATGTAAATTTGATAGGTTTTATGAGGGTTATTAAGGAGAGGCTGGCCAAACAGGCAAGGGGATGCCAGACCGACAACATCTGGCAACGCGGATTCTACGACCACACGCTTCGTGGGGGGGAGTCTTTGCTGGAAATTGCCAAATACATCTGGACCAATCCGGTAAGGTCGGGGCTTGTGGCAAGCCCCGCACAGGATGAATTGTACGATTTCCTGGTATGGCCACAGTGGCGAGAGGAATTTAGGGGAGCAGAAGACGGGTGGGGATAATCCCCGCCCCTACGAAGACGTAAGATCAAGCGGTTACGGTACGCTACCATAGCCCCAGTCGGCCCGTCGGTCGAGACGGGGACTAAAAGCCAGGCGCAACCAAACGCGGACGTGACATGCCTAAACGCACCGACCTCAAGAAAATAATGATCATCGGCTCCGGGCCCATCATCATCAGCCAGGCCTGCGAGTTCGATTACTCCGGCACCCAGGCCATCAAGGCTCTCAAGGAAGAAGGCTTGGAGGTGGTGCTGATAAATTCCAACCCAGCCACCATCATGACCGATCCGGAGATGGCCGATCGCACCTATGTGGAGCCCATCACCCCGGATTATGTCTGCGAGGTGCTGGAGCGCGAGCGTCCCGACGCCATCCTGCCTACCCTGGGCGGCCAGACTGCCCTGAACACGGCCCTGCAGGTGGCCGAGACTGGCATTCTTGAGCGCCTGGGTATCGAGATGATCGGTGCTACTCCGGCGGTGATCAGGAAGGCCGAGAGCCGCAACCTTTTCCGTCAGGCCATGGAGAATATCGGCCTGCGGGTGCCCAGGAGCGCCATCTGCCGCACGCTGACCGAAACCGCTCAGGCCGCCAAGGACATCGGCTTCCCCCTGGTGGTGCGCCCGGCCTTCACCCTGGGCGGCACCGGGGGCGGCATCGCCTACAACCTGGAGGACTTGCAGAAAATATCCGCCTCGGGGCTGTCGGCCAGCCTCACCCACGAGGTGATGATCGAAGAGTCGGTATTGGGCTGGAAGGAGTTCGAGCTGGAGGTGATGCGTGACCGCAAGGACAACGTGGTCATCATCTGCTCCATCGAGAACCTGGACCCCATGGGTGTGCACACCGGCGATAGCATCACCGTGGTCCCGGCTCAGACGCTAACCGATCGCGAATACCAGATCATGCGCGACGCGGCCATCGCCATCATGCGCGAGATCGGCGTGGAGACCGGTGGGTCCAACGTGCAGTTCGCCATCAATCCCGCCAATGGCGACCTGGTTGTGATCGAGATGAACCCTCGGGTCAGCCGTTCCTCGGCTCTGGCCTCCAAGGCCACGGGCTTTCCTATCGCCAAGGTGGCGGCCAAACTGGCCATCGGCTACACCCTGGACGAGCTGCCCAACGACATCACCCGCGAGACTATGGCCAGCTTTGAGCCGACCATAGACTACTGCGTGGTAAAGGTGCCCCGGTTCGCCTTCGAGAAGTTTCCCGGCGCCGTGGATGTGCTCAGCACGGCTATGAAGAGCGTAGGCGAGACCATGGCCATCGGACGCACCTTCAAGGAGGCTCTGCAAAAGGGCTTGCGCGGGCTGGAGATTGACCGGCCGGGGCTGTTGGATGATGGCAAGGGCCGGGCCGAGGATAGCCCCGAGCTCTCCCGCGATTCCCTGGACCAGAAGCTCAAGACGCCGTCCAGCCTGCGTTTGTTCTGGGTGGCCCAGGCCATGCGTATGGGTTACAGCGATGAGGAGATTTTCCAGCTCACCTGGATCGACCCTTGGTTTCTGTACAACCTGCGCCAGTTGGTGGATTTCCAGGTCGAGCTTATGACCAAGCGCCCCTGGGGGCAGTTGGCCTCGCCGCTTTCGGCCCTGGACGAGGGCTTTCTGCGCCGGGCCAAGGAGTGGGGCTTCAGCGACCGTCAGCTGGCCTTGGCCGTGGGCAGCGACGAACTGGCCGTGCGCCGGCACCGCTTGAGCCTGGGGGTGCGCCACACCTACAAGCTGGTGGACACCTGCGCGGCCGAGTTCGAGGCATACACGCCCTACTTCTACAGCACCTACGAAACCGAGGACGAGTGTCGGGCCAGTGATCGCCAAAAGGTGATGATCCTGGGCGGCGGGCCCAACCGCATCGGCCAGGGCATCGAGTTCGACTATTGCTGCGTACACGCCTCCTTCGCCCTCAAGGAGATGGGCATCGAGTCCATCATGGTTAACTCCAACCCCGAGACCGTCTCCACCGACTACGACACCAGCGACAAGCTCTATTTCGAGCCCTTGACCCTGGAGGACGTGCTCAACATCATAGACAGCGAGAAGCCCGACGGCATCATCGTGCAGTTCGGCGGGCAGACGCCCTTGAACCTGGCGGTGCCATTGTTTAAGACCGGCGTACCCATTCTGGGCACCACCCCCGACGCCATTGACCGCGCCGAAGACCGCTACCGTTTCTGCGAGCTATTGCGCCTGGTTGGGTTGCGCCAGCCCGACAACGGCACTGCGCTCAACGTGGAGCAGGCCATCGCCATTGCCGGCAAGATCGGCTACCCCGTGGTGGTGCGCCCCTCCTATGTGCTGGGCGGTCGGGCCATGGAGATCGTCTACGACGACGTCTCACTGAACCGCTACATGGCTACGGCGGTGGCCGCCAGCCCCGACCACCCCATCCTCATCGACAAATTCTTGGAGGATGCCACCGAGGTAGACGTGGACGTCGTCTGCGACGGCGAGACCTGCCTGGTGGCCGGCATCATGGAGCACATCGAGCAGGCCGGCGTGCACTCGGGCGACAGCGCCTGCGTGCTGCCCCCCCACAACCTTAAAGAGGCCATGATCGACGAGATACGCCGGGCTACCCACGCGTTGGCTTTCGAGTTGGGGGTCAAGGGCCTGATGAACATCCAGTTAGCGGTCAAGGACGAGTTGCTGTATGTGCTGGAGGTGAATCCCCGGGCCAGCCGCACGGTGCCCTTTGTCAGCAAGGCCACGGGAGTTCCCTGGGCCAAGGTGGCCACCAAGGTGATGATGGGGCGCACGCTGGTGAGCCAGGGGCTGACGAACGAGGTCTGGCCCAGGCATATTTCGGTCAAGGAGGCGGTCTTCCCCTTCGTGCGCTTCCCCGGCGTAGACCCGGTGCTGGGGCCGGAGATGCGCTCCACCGGCGAGGTGATGGGCATCGATATGAACCTGGGTCTGGCCTTCGCCAAGAGCCAACTGGGGGCAGGTCAGGTGCTGCCAGTAGCCGGTGCGGTCTTCATCAGCGTGAAAGACGACGATAAAGCCGCCGTGGTGCCTTTAGCCGCCAAGTTTCACCGTCTGGGGTTCAACATCCTGGCCACAAAGGGCACCCACGCCCGGCTGACCGCCGAGGGCATCCAGGCCAAGCTCACCCCCAAGGTAAGTGAGGTGAGCCGGCCCCATGTGGTGGATATGGTGAAGAACGGCGAGATCCAGCTGGTAATCAACAGCTCCGAGGGCAAGGGTTCGGCTAGCGACGCCTATCTCATCCGCCGTCAGGCCCTGGAGCGGGGGTTGCCCTACATCACCACCATGGCAGCGGCTAAGGCCACCGCCGACGCCGTGGAGGCGCTGTTGAGGAGGGACCACCTTAGTGTCACGCCCTTGCAGGATTACTATAGGACCTAGAGTAAAGGCGGAAGAGTAGAAATCAGGGAAAGGGGAGGGCTATGGTCGAGTTTCCTAAATATATATTGAGTGACCTGTTTCTTAACGGCTTCCGCTTGCTTAAGAAATTCAGGGCCAAGGTTGGCGCTTTGGAGGTGTTGGTTGGTGCAAACGGCTCGGGTAAATCAGTGCTGTCCAAGACAGGCATAATTGCTAAAAATGATCTTATAAAAACGGTTAATTATCTATAAATTTAGCAGCTTTTTAGGTAAGGCCGCTGCTTTTGGGCTGATGCTTTTTGTTTCTCTGACGGTTGCCTGTCCAAGTCAGGGCAAGAGTGGTAACTGGACCTGTTCGGGCATGAGGGGCGGTGTGTGGTGGGGGTGTTAGAGCCAGGCGCGTAGTTCCCTTTATGTGAAGAGATTTAGGCGCAGCATGGCCGCCAGGTTGGACAGTGACCATACGGCCAGGGAAAGATGGCTAAGCCACTTGAGCAAGAGCAGGGCGATCAAGGCTGTCTAAATCTGGATTTCCAAGGTGTGGCTGCTGGTGCCCACGAAGGTTTTGACTTTAAGGTTTTGCTTAAGCGCTTTGAAGGGCAGCTCGATCTTCCAGCGGTCCTTATAAATGTCAGCCACGATGGCGGCCGTCAGCTTGTGGCGGTTGGTCAAGAGCACGACCTGCTTTTGATTCTTCTCGTCCCACACCACTAAACGACGCAGGGGGTAGGGACAATCGGTCAGGCTGCCGGTGAGGAGTATGGTTTGATCGGCCAAGACGTTTTAGGCCTTAGGCCTTGGCCGATTGGCCACCACCTTGAAAACGGCGTTAGGTTTGAGGCGGGTGACGAAGAAGATGCTCTGGCTGGTCCACTTGCCAAACAGGGTATAGTCCTGGTAGCCCCGGTCCAATACCAGGATGTAGCCGGGGTTTAGGTCTAGCCCCTGGCCTCGGTGACGGCGGTCACCTTGGCCTCGGTGAGCAGGATAAAGCTGGGCATATAGTCGTCGTGGCCCAGAATAATGTGAGCCTTGCCCCCGCCCTGGGCCCTCTTGTACTCGGCCTAGGGGAACAGGCTCAGGCTCAGGCTCAGGGTGATGGTGGAGGAGCCCAGGCTCAGGAGCTTGTTCTTGAATTTGAACGTGCCCTTTTCCCTGCCCAGGGAGCCTTGAGCACGGAAGCGCTCCATGGCTTTGAAGAACAGGGTTCGGAACAAGGCCGAGGGCCTATGTTAATTGGCGTAGGATAGCGTGGACCTTTTCGGGGCTGCGCTTACTCTAAGGTGGGCCAGCTTGCCCAGGCAGCAGGAAAAATCTTGGCAGATATCCCCTAGGGAGTCGGCTCTGGCCAGATAACAGAAGAGCATGGCCACGAATTGGGTTCAACAGAGAAATCCCTTGGTCCTGACCGCGGCACCATGTTCTTTGACCAAGGCTGCGAACTTTCAGTGCGGGGGAAGTGATGCAGCAGTTGACTGAACAGGCTGGTGTTATTTTTCGGATTAATTTGACGAAAGTTTGCTGATTACTCGAGACTACCCCTTCCTCTCTCATGCGATCAGATCAATTTTGTTGCGGCGATGCGGACGTGTTCCGGGGAGACGACCTGAATTTGCTCCTCGGCTTTAGCTATGATTGCTCCTCGGACCAGGTGGTTGGCCCTTCGGAAGATGCCGCCGGAGCTCTGCTGTATAGCGATGACGGCCGGATCAGAGAAGAGGTTCTGTTTGACGCCTGCGATTTTGAGGTGGTGCAGGATGTAGTCCTGCATGTCCTGGAGGGAGCCGCCGGCCAGATGGCTTCTGGCTACGGCCCTGGAGGCCAGGGGCAGATAGGCTCTTTATATGAGGAGGCCGGCAATATTGTTTTGGCCGGCCAGGATGATGGGCAGGATTGGCTTGGGATCTCTTTGAAACTGAGTGATGGTATGCAACTCGGCCAGGGCTTCAAGCCTGTGGAGGGAGGCTTCATCGATGATGAGGACGGATTTTTTGTTTAGGGATTTTATTCCATTATCCTGGACCTTGGATATGGGTCCAGGAATGAGGAAGTGGCCGAGG
Organism: Desulfarculales bacterium; assembly: GCA_965112955.2. Taxonomy (GTDB): domain Bacteria; phylum Desulfobacterota; class Desulfarculia; order Desulfarculales; family Desulfarculaceae; genus JACRDC01. The sequence continues at coordinate 45,424 of CBCOTF020000013.1, read as the reverse complement.
GTTGTGGAGCACCCCTGACCTCGAGAGACGGGAATAACTCCCTGCCATCTGGTTGCAATCATACTTTTCGTTGCAGTCTGCGTTAAAAAGACCATGGAGCTAGGGCGGTGTTTCCCCTGGCCTCGGCCGGAGAGATGCCCCCGATGTGGGAGCGTCCGGCTTTGGGGGCACGGCTTCATGCCTGCCTATTTTGATGAAGTTCCTACAGCGATTTGGCCTCGACGTTTCCTCTGCCCTGCCTGCCGGGCGGTCGGCCGTGGGGCTACGGTAGCCGGTTCCAGGCTCCGGTGGAGACCATTCGGCAAAGCCTCTCCAATAAGCTAGCCCGGGTGCAGATGGAACCCTGTCTTGCCGCGTTCCCGCCAGCGCCACTGGCTCAAGGGCCTGCTGCGGCAGGTGAACCTATACCTGGGATTAAGCTGGTTTAGCGACCTGCTTGGGGCCTTCGATTGGCTCAATGGCTGCGGCCAGCCGGTCGGCGCAAAGTGAGAGCCCTTTCCCTCCCTGAGCCACCTATTCAAAAGTGCCGTTGTTTTGGCCCGGCCTCCCAGTCTACCCCTGGACGAAACACCCCCACGGAGGACCGGCATGGACAAGGACCAGAAAAGTTGGCGCCATCAGCGACTTTTTTGCCAGGGACTACATGGAGCGTGATGAACAGGATAGGTTATTATGGACCAGTGCGCCCAGCGGTGGCAAGTCCCCTTCTCCAACCGCCAGTGAAACAAAAAACACCAACCCAAAAGCGACGGCCTTATCTCAAAAATTGCTAAATTTATAGATAATTAACCATATTTTAGAAGATCATTTTTAGCCGCTACGCCTGTCTTGGACAGCACTGGTCGCCAGTATCGATGCAATAAATATTTAGCGATTTATATTTTTTATTTGATCTTATCGAGCTCCTTTTGGCATATTATATAAAAAATAATACTGTTTAAAATAGGCGTAGCGGTTAAAAATGATCTTCTAAAATATGGTTAATTATCTATAAATTTAGCAATTTTTGAGATAAGGCCGTCGCTTTTGGGTTGGTGTTTTTTGTTTCACTGGCGGGTGCCTGTCCAAGTCAAGTCAAAAGCGGTAACTGGATCTGTTCGGGCATGAGGGGGGGTGTGATAGGGGTGTTGGAGCCAGGCGCGCGGCTCCTTGCATGTGAAGAAATTTAGGCGCAGCATGGCGGCCAGGTTGGAGAGTGACCATGCGGCCAGGAAAAGATGGTGAAGCCACTTAAGCAAGAGCAGGGCGAACAAGGTTGTCCAAATCTGGATTTCCAAGGCGTTGTTGCTGGTGCCCACGAAGATTTTAACTATATGGTTTTGCTTAAGCGTTTTGAAGAGCAGCTCGATCTCTCAGCGGTCTTTATAGATGTCAGCCACGATGGAGGCCGTCAGCTTGTGGTGGTTGGTCAAGAGCATGACCTGCTTTTGATTCTTCTTGTCCCACACCACCAGGCGACGCAGGGTGTAGGGACAATCGGTTAGGCTGCCGGTGAGGAGTATGGTTTGATCGGTCAAGACGTTTTAGGCCTTAGGCCTTGGCCGATTGGCCATCATCTCTAAACGGTTCGCAACTTGGAGTTTTCCTGGCCATGAAGGTTAGGGGAGCAAGGAGGTCTAGGGAATGGAGCATAAGGACGAGGTGTTGGAGATCATGGAGACCAAAGGGGTGAATCGGCGTGATTTCATCAAATACTGCACGCTGGTTACCTCAGTGTTGGGTCTTGCCCCCACCATGATCCCCAGGGTGGCGCAGGCCGTAACCGCCGAGGGGCGTCCCACGGTCATTTGGCTGCAATTCGCCGAATGCACTGGCTGTGCCGAGGCGCTTCTGCGGACCACTTACCCTTGGATCGACAATCTGGTCCTAGAGGTCCTCAACGTGGCTTACCATGAGACCATCATGGCCCCCTCGGGCGAGGCGGCGGAAAAATCCCTGCATGACGCTATGGAGAAGTACCAGGGCAAGTACATTCTGCTGTGCGAGGGCGGTATCCCCACCAAAGATGGCGGCATCTACGGCAAGGTGGGCGGTAAGACCATGTTGGACATCGTCAAGGGTGCCACCAAGAACGCCTTGGCCACGGTGTGCATCGGCACCTGCGCCAGCTTCGGCGGTGTGCAGGCGGCCAAACCCAATCCCACCCAGGCCGTGAGCGTATCCAAGGCCACCGGCGTCAAGACCATCAACGTTGCCGGCTGTCCGCCCAACGCCATCAACATCGTGGCTACCGTGGTGCATTACCTACTTCTGGGTAAGCTTCCGGCCACCGACAAGGAAGGCCGCCCGCTGTTCGCCTATGGCAAGCTCATCCACGACGACTGCCCGCGCCGTTCCCACTACGAGAACAAAGAGTACGTCAAGAAGTTCGGCGATGAGGGCGCCAAAAAGGGCTGGTGCCTGGCCGAGGTCGGCTGCAAGGGCCCTAACACTTACAATAACTGCCCCCGGGTGCTGTTTAACGATGGTACCAACTGGCCCATCGGCGCCGGACATCCCTGCATCGGCTGCTCCGAGCCGGATTTCTGGGACACCCAGGCCCCGTTCTACGAGGCCATCTAGGCAGGGCTGCAGTCAGACCCGATGAATTTCCGTAGCTCCATGAAGGAGGACCGATAAGATGGCTAAATACACCATCGATCCCATTACCCGCATCGAGGGCCACCTGCGCATCGATGTGGAGATCGAGGGCGGCAAGGTTAAAGACGCCTGGAGTTCCGCGCAGCTTTTCCGTGGCCTCGAGCTCATTCTCAAGGGTCGCGACCCTCGCGACGCTCCCCATATCACCCAGCGCGCCTGCGGCGTCTGCACCGAGGTGCACGCCCTGGCTTCCATCCGTGCACTGGACGACGCCGTGGGCGTGAAAATTCCCCCTCTGGCCCGCATGACCCGCAACCTGGTGCACGCGGCTCAGTATATCCATGATCACCCCACCCACTTCTACGCCCTACACGCCCTGGACTGGGTGGACGTGGTCAGCGCCTTGAAAGCTGATCCCAAGAAGACCGCCGCCCTGGCCGACACCCTGGGCAACTATCCCAAGAGCGGCGCATCCGACTTCAAAGCCGTGCAGGACCGAGTTAAGGCCTTCGTGAACAGCGGCCAGCTGGGCCCCTTCGCCAACGGCTACTGGGGTCACCCCGACTACCGCTTGCCCCCCGAGGCCAACCTGCTGGCCGTGGCCCACTATCTTGAGTGGCTGCGCCTTCAGGTCAAAGCCGCACGCATGATGGCCATGTTCGGCGGCAAGAACCCCCACGTGCAGACCTACGTCACAGGCGGCATCTCCTGCGTCCAAGACATCCTTAATGTCGACCGCCTGGCCGAGTTCCTGTACTATCTTAAGGAGATGCAGGCGTTCATCGACAACGTCTACATTCCGGACCTGCTGGCCGTGGCCAGCTTCTATAAGGACTGGGGAGCCAAGAATATCGGTGGCACCACCAACTTCTTGGCCTACGGCAACTTCCCGCAGGAGTCTGGCAAGTACGGCACCGAGAACATGTGGCTGCCCGGCGCGGTGATCATGAACCGCGACATCGCCAAGCCCATGGTCGTCGACCCCAGCAAGATCACCGAAGAAGTCAAGCGCGCCTGGTATGAGGACGGCGCGGCTTTGCATCCTGAAAAGGGCGAGACCAAGCCTATCAAGCCCGATTTCAAGTACGAGGGCAAATACTCCTGGTTCAAGGCTCCGCGCTATGACGGTAAGGCCATGGAGGTTGGTCCGCTGGCCCAGGTCTTGGCCGCTTACACCAATGGTCATCCCCAGACTAAGGTTATGGTCGAGACTGTGCTCAAACACCTGGACGTGCCGGCCTCGGCCCTGTTTAGCACCCTGGGCCGCACGGCAGCTAGGGCCATCGAGACCAAGGTCATCGCCGACCAGACCACCAATTGGCTCATGGAAGTGGTGGAGCGCGTCAAGAGCGGCGATACCAGCACCTGCGCCGAGTGGTTCTGGCCCGACAAAGGCATAGGCGCTGGCCTGATCGACGTGCCCCGTGGCGCGCTGGGCCACTGGATCAGTCAGAGCAAGAACAAAATCGACAACTATCAGCTGGTGGTGCCCAGCACCTGGAACCTGGGTCCGCGCGATGCCACGGGCCAGCTGGGTCCCATCGAGGAGGCCTTGGTGGGCACTCCGGTGGCCGATCCCAAGAGGCCCCTGGAGATTATCCGCACCGTGCACTCCTATGACCCTTGCATCGCCTGTGGCGTGCACGTCATAGACCCTGACAGCAACCAGGTCCACAAGTTCAAGATCTTATAGACCAAGACCAGCAAACGACCTCCGGGGCGGCGAACTCGTCTCGCTGCCTCGGAGGTTTTCTGCTATACTGTAAATTTATGGCCAATCTCCCCGAACAACGTATCTTGGTCCTGGGTGTGGGCAACGTATTGCTCAAGGATGAGGGCGTGGGCGTGCGCATCGTGCGCGAGTTGGAGGCGCAGTTTGATTTTGCCCCCAACGTGCGCCTGGTGGATGGTGGGGTCTTGGGCCTGTCCCTCATGGGCACCATGATGGAAGCCGATCAGGTGATCGTGGTGGACGCGGTGCGCGGCGGCGACGAGCCCGGCACCCTCTACCGCTTCAACTGGGAGGCCAAGCCCGAGCACATCCAGTACAAGGACACCCTGCACCAGATCGACCTTATGGAGACTATGGGCACCCTGCCCCTGGTGGGTGAGGTGCCGGTGGTGACGGTGCTGGGCGTGGAGTATGAGGATATCGATAATTGGGGCCTGGAGCTGACCCCCAAGGTGGAAAGAGCCGTGGAGCCCTTGCTGGCTCTGGTGCTCAAGGTGCTCAAAGAGCTGGGCGCTCCGGCCCGGCCTAAGGACAACCCCCTAGAGGTGCGTAATGTGTTTGGCGGTCCCGACTAAAATAGTTGAGATCGACGGCGAGATGGCCACGGTAGAGGTAGGCGGTGTCCTCCGGGCGGTCAGTCTCATGCTGGTGTCCGACCTCAAGGTCGGCGATTACGTAATAACCCATGCCGGCTTTGCCCTGCACCGCGTGGACGAGCAGGAGGCACTGGCCTCCATCAACCTGCTGCGCGAGCTGGTGGAGTCGGTGGCCCGAGCCGAGAGCGGCGAGGTGAGAGGCAATGACTGAGAACGTACGCAAAGAAAAGGTTTGTTTGGAGGAGCAGTGCGGCGAGCAGTGGGGGGACATGGCGCCTGAGCTGAAGGAGCGCTGTGGCAATTTCGTCTACTGCCCCTTCTGCGCCGGCGAGATGGTCATCCGCTGCTCGGCCTGCGGCGAGACTATCCATGATTCCAGCTTCCAGTACTGCCCCTGGTGCGGCACCGGCTTCCAGGCATAGGCCAGGGCTTTTTTTGCCGCGTTCCGCCCGCCTGACAATTTCCGACGGGTAAGTTACTCGTCTTATCCACACGGCGCCCTCCGCAGACCATGCGACCGGGCGTCGTCCTTTTGTCGCAGCTAGCGCTCGCCTATTAGTCTGTCGGAGTAATACTTCGACAGGCTCATAGGCGGGCCATGGACAGCCCGCTTGGCATTGCGCTAAATTGTAATTTGGCGCAATTTCGCAAGGTTGCCAAAATTAACTTTTGGCTAACGTCGAGAGGAGAGAGCCATGGATAGCTTTCTCCGACACACTCCTAAGGGACTCAATCCAGCGCGAAAACCTTCACCGCCCACTTTTGCCCTTGACTAGGGTGACCGCCAGTCGGCTTAGCTTGAACTCCGCTCCCAGTCTTGCGGCGGTGGCGGCGCTTGGCAGTATGTCGGTGTCAAACTCCTTGACCAAGTCCTGCAAGCGCGAGGCCAAGATCACCATGTCGTCCACCAGGGCGTAGGAGAGCCGGTTGGGGCTGCCTATGTTGGCGGCCACCACCTGGCTGGTGTGGATGCGCCCACGCCATGCTCCAGGCGATAAAATCCTGAGAGACCAGCTCTTCCTGGTTGAGGCACATTAAACGCTGGCGTATGTCCAGGGAGGGTGCCCCGGGTCGCTCGTTGGGGATGGTCCTCCAGAGGTAGAGGCGCGTCGAAAACGGCCTCGATCTCATCGCCGATTGAAGAGGTCCATCTAATCCGGCCTTTTCGTCGGCATGAGTGGAAATATAGGTGTAGTTCCGGTGTCATGCTGCAGCGATTCGCATGGCCGAGTTGAAGCAGGAGGTAATTATGGACGCCGGCGAGGTTTTAGCCCTTCCTACGTATCCCAGGGTAGGGGCAAGATCGAAAAATTTTCCGTACCGTCCAGTCCCAGTTTCTCCCCAGCTTCAATGGCTACACCCTTCGGGATATTAATAAGGCCTTGAAGTGCTGGATTAGGGACGTCTATTACCAGCGCAAGTATCTGGGCACCGGACAGGCCTCCCTGCAACGTTTCACCAGCAAGATGGAGTGCGTCAGACCGGCCCACGCCGACCTGGAAGGCTACTTCAGAAAAAGGGCCGCGCGCTGCGTGGCCCTGGACCGCACCGTTTCCCTGGCCGGCAGGCTATAAGAGCCCCAGTGCCTCTGATCGGCAAGCAAATCATCCTCTTTTACCACGACCATGACCACGACCGCGTAGAGATCCTACTGAGAAATCGTTTCCACGGCTTGCGCAGGCCGCTGAACCTCACCGTCAATTGCAGGGTCAAGCGCGATCACTATCTGCTGCGCTTGGAATCCAGCCCCACCACGGCCCCCACTGACAGTTACTTTTTCTCGCAAAAGTAGACCCTGAGGTCAGCAACTCATGAGACCAAGCTACCGCACCTTTTTTGCCCTCACCAGGGAGCCCTTCGGCTCTGACCTGGCGCCCGAGGAAATAATGCAGACCGCCGAGGTCCTCGGCGTGGCCAAACGCCTCGAATACGCCATCCGCCTCGGCGCACTAGCCCTGGTCACCGGAAATATGGGCAGCGGAAAACCCACCGCGTATCAGATTATTTGGGTTACCGCCAGCTTGTCCAGGGCCGTCCTCACCAAGCTCATCAGAAAACAGGTCCTGGAGGTTGCCCAGGAGCGCAAGAAGAAACCCGTCCTCATCGTCGATGCAGCCTCCCTCATCGTCGATGCAGCCTCCCTCCCCAGGCTTTAAGTCCTGGCCGAGTTGAACACCATCACTCAGTTTCAGGGAGACTCCAAGCCAATCCTGCCCATCATCCTGGCCGGCCAAAATAACCTCGCCCATCTCCTTATATACAAAACCTCCCAACCCCTGGCCTCCCGTGTCGTGGCCAGAAGCCATCTGGCCGGCGCCTCCCTCCAGGACATGCAGGCCTCTCTCCTGCACTACCTCAAAAGCGCAGGTGTCAAACGGAACCTCTTCTCTGACCCGGCTGTTACAGCCATATAGCAAAGCTCCGGCGGCTTCTTCCGAAGGGCCAACCACCTGGTTCGAGGCACGATCATAGCTGCCGCCGAGGAGCAGACTCAGGTCGTCTCCCCGGAGCACGTCCGCATCGACGCAACAGAATTGATCTGATCAAATGAGAAAGGAAGAATAAGTCCAGGATAGGCAGAGAACTTTTGTCAAATTAATCCGAAAAACAACAGACGCCAACTATTGTGAGCGGGTGTGAGGTTGCACCGTTCACTTGGTCTAGGGCGAGAGGGGGTGTCTACTGGTGGACTTTCTGAGCCGCATGACCTTGGCTGAGATGGTGGAGAAGCAGCACGAGAAGGGCCGAATGTACGCGCCGGCCGCCAAAGGCCTGGCCGTGGCCCAATAGAGCCCTACAAAAAAATCTTTTGCAAGTTTCGCCAGCGGCTACCTCCTGCCTGCGGTCTGGCCGGTCTCCCGGGGGGCTGGGCGGCGGAATGCATCGTGCCATTCCAGGGAGAGCTGGTTATGATCAGGACCATAGACGAGATAAATGCCAAGATTAAGGCCGGCAAAGTGGTGGTGTACACCGCCGAAGAGGTGATCGGCCTGGTTAAAAATGTGGATTCCGTTTCAAGCGGGCCACCAACTCCACGGCAAGTGGGCCACCGGTTCCACGGGATGTGGGCCACTTGGGGTAGTAGGCGACGCTGGATAACACCTGATTGGCTATACTGCGCTTTTCCAACACGGAGAGTGCATATGCCGGTGGAGAGTTTATCCATGCGTAAGATCAAGAAAATACTTCGGCTGCAGCACGAGGCCGGCTGCGGCAACCAGGACATTGCCAAGAGTTGTGGGATCGGCCGGGCCACGGTGTCCCATTACTTGCGTCGAGCTGCGCGCGCTGGCCGGTCCTGGCCCCTCCACACCAGTGTGGATAAGACGCAGCTTGAGTGGCTGCTCTTTCCACCTCCACCCTTGCCGTCTGCGGGTTTTTGCCCGGAGCCTGACTGGTTCCAGGTCCATCAAAAGTTGAGGCATAAAGGTATGACCCTAGCGCTGCTGTGGGAGGAGTACAAGGCGGTCCATGTCTTGGGCTACCAATATAGCTGGTTGTTTGAGCGTTACCGAGAATGGCCGGGCAAGCTGGGGCTGGTCATGCGCCAAGAGCACCGGGCCGGCGAGAAGACGTTTATCGATTATGCCGGCCAGCCCGTGAACGTGGTGGTCCCCCTGGCGGGTGAGGTTAGGGTGGCCCAGATCTTCGTGGCGGTTCTGGGCGCCAGCAGCTACCCTTTTGTTGAGGCCACGTGGGCCCTGGGTCTGCCCGACTGGGTTGGCTCCCACCAGCGGGCCTTCCAGTTTATTGACGGGATGACGGAGTTGATGGTGATCGATAATTTCAAGTCCGAGGTAAGCAAGGCTTGCCGCTACGAGCCCGACATAAACCCGACCTGCTAGGAGATGGCCGCTCCCTACAGCACGACGGTTTTGCCCGCCCGGGTACGAAAACCCCGTGACAAGGCCAAGGTCGAGGTGAAGGTGCAACTAATGGAGAGGTGGGTACGGGCCGCACTGTGCAAGAGGACCTTCTTCAGTCTGGCTGAGCTTAACCAGGCGATCCGCGGGCGTTTAGACCGGCTCAACAACCGGCTTTTCAAAAAGCTGCTCGGCAGCCAGCGTTCTATGTACGGGTTCCTAAACAAACCGATGCTTAAGCTTCTATCAGCCACGGCCTACCAGTATGCCCAATGGAAGGAGGCCAAAGGCCACATCGATTATCATGTGGAGGTGGACCGCCGCTACTACTTGGTTCCTCATCAGTTGATGGGCAAGAAGCTGAATATCCGCTACACGGAGCGCATGGTGGAATGCTTCCATAAGGGCCAGCGGGTGGCCAACAACCGTCGCATCCTGGGGCAAAGCGGTTTAACCACCCTGGCCGAACACATGCCTCGCTCCCACCAAGAGCACGCCAAGTGGGCCCTCGAAAGAAGCATTAACTGGATACACAAGATCGGCGAGGCCAAGGCCAAGCTGGCCGAGGGGATCATGAGTCGGCGGGCGCATCCCCAGCAATGCTTTAGGGCCTACCTAGGTCTGGTCCCCCTGGCCAAAAAATATGGTGAAGCGCGGATGGAGGGCGCTTGCCTGAGGGCCTTCAGCTCCGCAAGCGTAGAGTGCACTATCGATAAGGAACTGGGCAAGGCGCCTTTGCTAACGCTGGCCCTGGAATCCAGTCCCATCCTTCACTCCAACATCCGCGGAGCCGGCTACTTCTTGACCGCCCAAGGAGGAAGCCATGCGGGTTAATCCCACCCTGGACAAGCTCCACGTCCTGGGGCTGGAAGACATGCTCAAGGCCTTAAAGGAGCAGCTGGGCACCCCAGAGGCCCAGGAACTGGGTTTCGGAGAAAGGCTGGGCCGGATTGGTGGAAGGGGAGGCCATTCACAGAAAAAACTGTCGGCTCAAAAACAGGCTGGCCAAGGCCAAGCTCCGGCATGACGCTTATCTGGAAGATATCGACTACCGGCAAAAGCGCGGTATGGACAAGTCACTCATCATGGCCCTGGCCTTATGCCGATGGATCGTCGAGCACCACAACCTGTTCATCAGTGGATCCACCGGCGTAGGCAAAAGCTTTCTCGCCTGCGTCCTGGGCCACAAGGCTGGTCTGGAAGGCTACTCGGTCTACTACGAGAGGGTGCCAGCCCTCATGCGCAAAATGATCGTGACCCGAGGGGGCGGCAGCTATCAAAAGATGATCGTCGCTAGTTCCAAAACCAAGCTGCTCATTCTGGGCGACTGGAGACTGGAGAAACTGCCGCGGGAGCAGAGCCTGGAATTGCTCGAAGTCCTGGAAGATCGCGTTACGACTGAGGCTCCACCATCGTCACCGCCCAAATGCCCGTGTACAAGTGGCACGAAACCATCAGCGATCCCACTCTGGCCAATACGGCGCCGTGTCCCGGGCACCCGGCCTACATCACCGGATTAGGTGCCCCTCTTCAACCGGCAACTTCAGCCCCATGTGCTCCTCAGAGGCTTGTTTTAACATCAACCAGCTCACTCCAAGATCAAGTGCGGCGGCGGACGCGTGACCCCCAACAGCGTGCCGGTCTACGCCGGTTGGGTGGCGGCCGGTCTCTACCTGGGTTGCACGGCCGTGCCCGACGAAGCCCTCCGCGACGGCCGTGTATCCCGGCCTGTGTTCAAGTACGGCGGCGCTCACATCATCGAGGACCTGGTCAGCAGCCGCAAGGTTAAGTTGATGGCCCAGGCCTATGGCACCGATTGCTACCCTAGCAAGGAGTAAGCCACCGAGCTACGCTAGGATGAGAGCATCTCGCTTCGATCATTTAGCCGGCTTTTGAGAATCTATCTTGGACAACGCTGGCAGGTGGATCCCCTGGTGCAGGAGATGCGCTACTACTCCGAGCGCTGCGTGCCTTTCGCACCGCCTGCACGGCGATCTGCCCCACAGAGGCCCTGACCGTGGACCCGATGACCCGCGAGCTGGACTTTGAGGCCAGCCACGGCATCATCTACGAATTCTGCATACTAACTTGCTCCTACGCGGCCATCAGGCGCCAATTCTAGCACCAGGCAGAGGGGCTGGTCTTGGCCCCCCTGTCTGGTTGCCTACCCTCCCGTCAGCCCAACCGGCGGTTCCCTCCTTGACAGAAGAGGCCCCTGCCCCGTAATTTTAAATATTATCCGAGGCTAACTCTGGAGCGCCCTTGAAGATATCCGCCCACATCCTGCCGCGGCGGGTTATCCTCCTCCTGATATTGTTTCTGGGCTGGGGGCTGCGTCTGTGGGGCCTGGCCTGGGGACCGGACCAGGCCGGGGCCGCCCACCTCAACGAGTGGGCCTGGCAGGTGGTCGACGGACTTTCCTTTAGCCATCCCACCTACCAAGGCATCTGGACTCAGGCCTTTTTCAGCCTGGCCGCCCTGGTGTGCGGCGCCATCTCCAACCTGACCGGTTGGCTGGGGGTGTGGCTGGGGGAGGCGCGCGCCAGCACTGAGCTGGCCATCTCGGCCCGCTTGGCCGGCCGGCTGACCGCCGCTCTCTTAGGGGGCGCGCAGGTGTGGGTGGCCTATCTAGTGGGGCGCCGCTTCTTCGACAGCGTAGCTACGGGGCTTCTGGCCGCGGCAGTTTTGGCCGTCAGCCCCCTCTTGGTGGCCCAGAGCCATTATCTTTCCATGGACGTGCCCCTGGGCCTGGCGGTGATGCTGTGCCTGTGGACGGCCTGGCAGATGGTCTCCGCCCCCGGAACCCGCGCCCTGCTCTTGGCCGGCCTGGCTCTGGGCCTGGCCATGACCACCAAGGCCAGCGGGATATTGGTGCTGCCGGTGCTGGCCGGGGCCTACGCCCTGACTCTCAGGCGTCATGAGCCGGGGCTCAAGCGGGCGGCACTTTACTGGCCGGGCTGCTTCCTCGGCGGCCTTTTGTTGGGTCTGGTATTGGGCTACCCTGGCTTCCTGGTACGCTTGCCCGAGGTGGGCGATGTGCTCCGCGCCTCTTTCAACGCCCCAGGACCTCCCGCCGGCGGCTGGTGGGACTATCTGGCCGGGCGTTGGCAGACCTCACAGGAGGTGCTGGGGCGGGTTGTGGGCTTGGAACTCCTGCTATTGTGGCTGGTGGCGGCAGGGCTTATGCTCTGGCGGCACCAATGGTCTCGTCTGCTTTTGTTGATGGCTTTCCCGCCCCTGTATTTGCTGGCTGGTCTGACGGTGCTTAAAGGGTCGGTGGACGGGCAGCAGGCCGTGTGGCTGCCGGTGGCGGTATTGGCCGCCTGTTGGCCCCTGGTGGTGGTGTGCCGCCGCTTGCCCGGGCGCTGGTGGCCGGTGGTTGGGGTGAGCCTTTTGGGTTGCCTGCTGTGCCTGTGCCCCCTTTGGCGTTCCCTGGGGGTGAGCTACCTTTTCTGGCAGCAGGACACCGTCGCCTCAGCGCGTTTTTGGCTGCAGGCCAACCTTCCGCCAGGGGCCTTGGTGCTGACCGGCCCCCGTAGGCCCCTCAATTTCTTCACAGGGCCCCAGCCCTCGCTGGCCACTCCCGGCCAGATGCCTCCGGCCTGGGGAAGCCAGGAGCCGGCCTATCTGGTGCTTTCCTCCCTGGGCGACGACGGCGACCCCTGCGCCATGGACCCGGTCTGGCGGGAGCTGGTCGGGCGCTATGAGCTGGTCAAGCGCTTCGACCTGCGCAGCGGCTGGAGCCTAGGCCTCGGCCAGGGCGGACCCTGCTTCCCTCGCTGGGTCAGCCCGGGGGTGGAGGTCTACGCCAACCTGGCGCCCTCCCAGGTGCGTCAGCCTCTGGCCTTTTGGCGGCCGGGGGTGGGGCAGGAGCGCAGTTACGCGGTAATCTACACCGACCAGCCGACTTACAGCCGGGGTGAGAACGCCATGTGGCTCAAGGCGGGGGGGGTGAGCCAGTGGGTGCTGCGCAGCCTAAAGCCCTTGGATGAGTTGGGCCTGAAGCTGCAAAATCAGGGGCAGGATCTGGCGGTGGTGGAGGTGGGGCAGGGGGCTTTGGCCCGCCGGACATTGACCATTTACCCCGGCCAGGAGCTGGAGCTGCCGCTGGATCCCTTGAACTGGCCGGTGATGAGCCAAGGTTTCTATCCGGTGCGCGTGGCCCTGCGCCGGGGTGGTGATTTGCTGGCTCGCCTGGACTGGGATCCCTTGCTGCTGGGCCGTCGCGCTATGGAGCAGGGCCTTTTCCCCCGGGCCGCTGTATTGCTCAAGTATGCTCTGCACGAGCAGAGCGAGGGCTTCGACGTCCTAGCCATGCTGGCCGGGGCTCAAGCCCGCCTGGGGCAGTGGGAGGAGGTCAACCGCACCCTGGCCCGCTTGGCCGGCCCCGACGGCGAGCCGGCCCGCACTTACCAGGCCCTGGCCGCAGGCCTGCCTGCCGGCGCATCCGGTGACTGGCTGGCTCGCTTCGGCCAATTCACCGGCTATCACGGCTCGCTCCTGTGCCAGGCTCTATCGCGTTCCTACTTGGTGCAAGGCCCTCTGTGCCAATCCGAGGGGCAGGAGGTACTGATTACCGGTGAGGGCTATCACGGCTCCTATCTTCGCCAGCCGGGGCGTTCGGGAGGCCATCTGCGGCTGTGGCTGGACGACCCCTTGCCCGAAGGCCAGTTCGCGGTGCAGCTACGGTTCTCGGGCAAAGGCGCGTCCCCTCCCGGGTCCAGCCTGGCCCAGGCTGAGGTTTGGGTCCACGATTGGAACAGCAGCCGGCTTTTGGCCGGGCGACGGCTCGGCGGGGCCGATCTGCCCGGCGGCGTCGGGGTGGTGAGCTTGGCTACGCCCCTTAAGCGGGCCGGCGGCAAGCTGGAGGTGCGCTTGGAGTTCCTCGGCTCCCAAGACCTGCGCCTGCAGGAAGTGACGGTGGGGGTTGACCTGGCCGCGCACATGCGCCATATGCTGCGTTGGTATCACGACGCCAGCGGGCGCGCGGCCCTGCAATCCGGACGCTTCGGCGCGGCGGTCATCTCTTTTGAAGCCCTGCTGGAGTTGGCCCCTGATTTCAATGAGGCCTACTTGCCCCTGGCCCAGGCCCTGATCGACTCCGGTCGCCTGGAGCAGGCCTATCAGAGGGTACGCCAGGCTGAGAACATCTTTTTCTCCCATCCGGAGCCCCTGGCCCAGGTGCGCGACCTCTATAAAGAGTTACGCCGGGAGCCGGATATGACCAGGGTGGATAAGCGCCTGTGTAATCTGCGTCCCTCGCTCAAGCGCGAGGCTCGCTTTGCCGGCGGCCTGACCCTCCTGGGATATGACCAAGGACAAAGTACCTTCCAACGTGGGGAGCAGGTGGACTTAAGCTATTACTGGCGCTCCTGGGCTAAGCCGCCCTTGAACTACTATATCTTCGTGCACCTCAAGGGACTGGACCGCATCCTCACCTTCGACCACCTGCTGGACCACGGCCGGCGGCCCATGCCCGGCCTGGAGGTGGGCAGCGTGGTGCGCGAAGATTATCGGATAACCATCCCTGCCGATGCTCCGCCCGGCCGCTACCGCCTGTTGGTGGGTATGTGGGACCCCAGCTTCACCGGCAATCGCGTGTCGGTGGTGACCGGCGAGGGCCAAGACAGCGACGAGGTGACGTTGACCACGGTGCAGATCAAATAGGACTGGCGTGCTTCCGTCTAGGCATAAACGGTTCGGTTTAGGCTGTAGCTTTGGCGTAGGACGACGGCTTTCGTGGAGGGATGGCTGCGCAAAAAATCGGACGGGGATAAACTCCGCCCTGACGAAAACCCAAGAAATCAAGGTTCTACTCTTCGTAGGGGCAAGATTCTATTCTTCGTAGGGGCGGGGTTTATCCCCGCCCGTCTTTATACTCCGTTGGCCAAATTATCCGGGCCTGGATGGTGGCTCAATCCAATTTTTCCAGCCTTACCCCGGCCAGACACAAGGAGCCCCCGCCGGCGAAGCGTACCCGCAAGTCCAGCTCACAGCGCCGTTCAAGGCTGAATTCCACAGACATCTCGCGATACTCCGGTCTCAGGTCGGAACCTGAGAGCGCTCGACGCCCCAGGGGGATGCGCCCCAGGTCGGTGGCTACCACCAGGTCGGCCAGCGGCGCGGCGGGCGGGTTGTGCCCTGAGGCCGCTAAGCGGAAGCTGGCCCGGTAGCGGCCCGGCGCGGCTGTCATCTGGGGGCCGTGCATTAAGTAGAGCGGGGGATGGTAGCCGGCCCGTGCCAGCACCGCCAGTCCGCCTGGTGCCTTAGGGTCGACCAGCAGGTCGCCGGTCTGCCGCCAGAGGTCCTGGGCGCGGTAGTAGCCATCGGTGGGCTGGGCCTGGTGGAAGCCCACCAGCACAGCATCCAGCTCAAGATCGTAGGTTCCGGCGAAATAACAGCGCAATTCCAGCACCGTCAGCCCGGTCAGGCTGAAGGGCAGCGCTACGTCGTGCCAGGCTCCATCGGCGGGCAGGCGCTCCGTGGTCAGCTCAGCCTGAGCCAGCAGGCTCTGGCCGCCGTCGCTGGTCACCTCGATGTGTCCGGGCTGCGCCCCGGTGCCGCGGCGCAGGCGGAAGATCGCCAGGTAGTCGCCGGGCGGGAAGGCCTTGAAGGGGGCATAGCACAGATGGCCTGGCTGGTCGCGCCCGGCTCTGGCCTGGGCTACGTTCCCCTGGGGCCAAGGCAGTCGTGGCCCCAGGGGGGCGTCCACATGGAGTGGCTCCTGGAAGAGCAGACCCCAGCCCGAGGCCTGGGGGTCATCCACCAGCCGGCCTGTGGTGCGCCTCAGGCTTTCGGCCTCCCACAGGCTCACCACCGGCGAGATCACCCGCCCCGGCCGAAGGTCGGGCGGGGCGGTGGGATTGTGGCGCAGCAGAAACACGGTCCCGGATTGGTTCTCCAGGTTAAAGGCCCCCGAGGCCAACAGCCGCTGACGGGCCAGGGCCGGCGGGAAGGGGCTGATTTTGCGCGGGTAGACCTGGTCATCGTCGTGAAAGACCACCAGGGGCACGTGCAGTCGTTCCAGCATAGTCAGGGCTGGCGCGTCCACCAGGCCGAAATCCAAGGGATAGAGCGGGGTGTAAATTTGTTCGATATAGGTCCGGGGTACCACCGGCGAGTAGCCGTTGATCATGGCCGCGCCGGTGCGGGCGATGGTCAGGTCGTAGATGGAGGATTGGTGAGAGTCTCCGGGCCAGATAGGCAGGCCCAGTAGGCGGGCCTGGCCTCGGGGGCCATCGGGCATTTCCCGACGGATGGCCTCCTCCAGGGGGCTGGCGGGGGGCAGCAGGCAGACCCCTGTTGGGGTGGGTGGCCAGATGCTCAACAGGATGGCCGCGCCCAGCAGTCCACCCAAGCAGATTGAGCGGCCCTGTCCGCGTCCTCGCCAGCCGGCGCTGAGTTCGCGCACGGCCCAGCCGGCCAACAGTGACCACATCAGCACCGCGAAGATGATCAGGCGTCCGGGTACCCGGGGGAAGTTAAAGTAGGGCACCAGCTTGTACAGGACCTGGTACAGGGGCAGGGCCGGTAGGGTGGGACCCAGACAGAGCAGGGTGAACAACATCCCCAGGCCAGCCCACAGGCTGGCCTGGGCCGCCTGGCGGGCGGCGCGTGGCCGGGTCAGCACCAGCATGGCCAGGCCCAACAGCGCCAGGCCTCCCAAAGCCCAGCCGAAGTAGATGGTGCGCTCCATGTGTACATTGGCTGGGTCGAAAAGATCGCTCAGGCGCGGCGAAAACAGGTTCACCTCGCTTAGACTCCGTCCTTGACTGGCTATGCTATCCGCGAAGATGCTGCGCTTGATGTGGATCATGAAGCCGGCTCCGCCCGTCAGTCCCAGGCCCAGGGGCCACAGGGGCCGCCACCAGCCCGGGGGCAGGCTGGGCAGTCGTCGCGTCCTCCACAGAGTCGGCAGTAGGAGCGCCAGGTCGGCCAAGACCAACAGACCAATCAAGGCCGAGCTCAGGTGGGGCAGGTTCAGGAAGTATTGCACAGCATACAGGGGGGCCAACAGCAGGGGCCAGAACTCCCGCCCGGCCAGCCGGCGACTCTCTTCCGGCCCCAGGAGGCTTAAGGCCTGGGCCAGGCGGGCCAGCAAGAGCCAGGCCCCCAGGGCTAGCAGCAGATACACCCCTAGGGTCTCGGCCAGCCTGGTTGACCAGAAGGTCAGGTCCGGCAGCTTCGGCATCTGGGCTAGATGGGCGGTGAGTCCCAGGCTCAGCCCCGCCAGGGTTGGCGCCAGGGCCTGCCGAGCGCGCTACCGGCCAGGAGCGCATGATCCTGCTCCCACCACAGCAAGCGCAGGGGCAGGTACAGCCCCAGGAGCAGGGCTGTGTAGTAGATGAGGTGTCCCTCTATGCGGGCCATGGCCAGCAGGCATAAGCCCGCCCCCATGCCCCAGCCCCAGGAGCGGCGCGTGCACCCCCGTTCCAGACACCATAAAGTTAGGGGCACTAAAAAAGTCGCGAAGCCGTAGAGATGACCTGAGAGGGTTTGAGCGGCGCGGAAGGGCAGCAGGGCGTAGACTAAGGCCGCGAACAGGGCCGCTAGACGGTCTTCCAGCACTTCCCAGGCCAGGGCGTAGGCCGTCAGACCAGCCAGCAGGTACGAGGCCAAGACCAGGGTATTGTAGGCCCCCGCCAGGCCCAGGGGCCAGAAGAGCAGATAGAGCAGCGATAGGGGAAAGTTGGCGAAGCCGGGCATGCCGGACGATAGCAAGGTGTTGAACTCGTAGGGGTTATTCAGCCAACCCGAATGGCCCAGCAGGTTGTCGCCCAAGAGCCAGCACCAGTAGAGGAATTGCAGGTGGTCGCCGGGTATCAGGGGCACCACCTCGAAGCCGGGGACAACGTGGTAGCCGTAGGGGATCCCCTGCCCCAGATAGCACCATAGGGGGTGGGTGTGGGCTCCAGCCAGGACCAGCAGGACCAGGCACAGCAAAACGCCCCGTGGCCATTCACGGCCGGGCGCAACAGGAAGGGAAGGGGGCTTCGGCAAAATGGGGGGGCAAGGAGGCCTCCAGGGGTGCCGAGAAGCGACGGAGGCAGTCTATATCATGGGCGGAGGGCGGTCAATCACCCGCAGGCGCCCGGCAGGGCTAACACCGGCGGAAGGCGAAGAGGTTGTTGTCCAAAAATTGCTCACCGTGGCCGCCAGCACAACCCGCAGATTGGCTAGCACCGGGTCCAGGCCTGCCAGCTCCACCTGTTGATTTTTGCTTTGTTCTGATCTAGCAGTAAGAAGATTTTTCAGATTGGCCTGACCAGGTAGGGGTTTTATCCCATTATCCTGGATGTTGGATGTGGGTCCAGGAATAAGGAAGAGGCCGAGGATGGTGGAGTACCCTAGACCCCGAGAGATGGGAATAACTCCTTGCCATCTGGTTGCCATCGTATTTTTCATTGCAGCCTGTGTCAAGAAGATCAAAGAGTTGGGGCGGCGTTTTTCCTGGCCCCGGCCGGAGAGGTGCCCCCGGTGCGGAAGCGTCCGGCTTTGGGGGCACGGCCTCGTGTTTGCCTATTTTGACGAAGCCCCTACAGCGAGTTGGCTTCGGCGTTCCCTCTGCTCTGACTGCCGGGCGGTGATCCGGCTGCGGCCGCGGGGCTACTGGAGCCGGCTCCATGGGCAGGAATGACCGAGGCGGCAGCAGGGCCTTGGACGAGGATACCGCCCAGGCCCTGATCCGCTTGCGCAGGAAGCTGCCCACTACGTCAGGGACTACCCTCATCAGCGAGATGATGCGCTGACGCTTGACCTCGCTCGACGTGATCCTCAAGATGCCCACCGTCTACCGTGTCCTGCACCAGCAGGAGCTGATGAGCAAGCAGGTTGCTCCCCCTGTTGACCGCAGGCGCTTCGAGGCTGAGCTGCCCAACGACATTTGGCAGCGTGACGCCATGCATGGGCCGATGCTCCTGGTGGGCGATAAACGGCGCAAGACTTACCACTTCGCCTTCATCGACGGCATGAGCTTCCTGATCGTCCACGCCGAGGGTTACCTCTCCGAAAGCCTGGCCACTTATCTACAGGCCTTGCGTCCGGCCCTGCTCAAACGGGGGCTACCACGCAAGCTTTACCCCGACAATGGCCCAGCCTTCCGTTCCCATCACTTGGAAGAGATCACCGCTTCCCGAGGCATCGCTCTGGTCCATTCACCGCCCTACGTGCCCCAGGGCTGGGGTAAGATCGAAAGATTTTTTCGCACCGTCAGGTCCCAGTTTCTTCTCGGCTTCGAGGGGGACACCCTTAGGGACATCAATGAGGCCCTGGAGTGCTGGATTAGGGACGTCTACCACCAGCGCAAGCATCTGGGCACCGGACAGGCCCCCTGCAACGCTTCACCAACAAGATGGGGTGCGTCAGGCCGGCTCCGCTGACCTGAAAGACTACTTCAGAAAAAGGGCCACGCGCCGCGTGGCCCTGAACAGCACCGTCTCACTGGCCGGCAGACTATGCGAGGCCCCAGTGCCTCTGATCGGCAAGCAAATCATCCTCCTTTACCACGGCCATGACCACGACCACGTAGAGGTCTTACTGGAAAATCGCTCCCACGACTTACTTAGGCCGCTGGACCTCGCCATAAACTGCAGAGTCAAGCGCGACCACCATCTGCTGCGCTTGGAATCCAGCTCCACCACGGCCCCCACTGGTGGCCTAGCGCAAGGCGCTCGCAGTGGATACCGCCAGCTTCTCCAGGGCCGTCCTCACCAAGCTTGTCAGAAAACAGGTCCTGGAGGTCGCCCAGGACCTCAAAAAAACCCGTCCTCATCATCGATGAAGCCTCCGCTCTCAGGCTTTAAGTCCTGGCCGAGTTGCACACCATCACTCAGTTTCAGGGAGACTCCAAACAACCGCGCCTACCTCCTCAATATACAGAGTTTTCCTGCCTCTGGCCTCCAGGGTCGTGGCCAGAAGCCATCTGGCCGGCGTCTCTCTCCAGGACATGCAGGCCTATCTCCTGCACCATCTCAAAATCGCAGACGTCAAACAGAACTTCTTCATCTGGTCCGGCCGTCACCGCCATACAGCAGGGCTTCGGCAGTCTCTTCCGAAGGGCCAACCACCTGGCCCGAGGCGCGTTCATAGCTGCCGCCGAAGAGCAGGCTCAGACCGTCTCCCCTGAGTACGCCCGCATCGCCGCAGCAGAATTGATTTGATCAAATGAGAAAGGAAAAATCAGTCCAGAATAATCAGAGAATTTTAGTCAAATTAACCCGAAAAACAACAGGCGGTCAACAGCTCGCTCCTGGGATTTGGCGAGCGCACCGGCAATATCCCGGTGTAAGACCTGGTCCTGGAGTACATCCAGCTCAAGGTTAAGGGCGGTTTGGTCCTGTTTCGCCGCTTCTTGCGTGAATATGGCGGCGACCACAACAATATCGCCGAGGTGATCTACGACATGTCGCCAGCCTTTCTGGCCGCCATTGGCGAAAGCGTCCCCAGCGCCAACGTTACCGTGGACTGGTTCCATGTGTCCAACTTTTCACCACTGTACGGGCCGCCCAGCGGCGCATCACCCACTTCACCCGCCATGCCCTGAAGTGTATAGCGCTTGACACCAAAACTCTGGCCCCGGTCCTCAAGGCGCTCATGACTCGGGAAGAGCATGCCCGCTTGATACTAAGCCCGCTGGACCTCCAACCATTCCAACGCCCGCCTGGAGGGGCTTAACGGCATCTTCCAGGTCGCCAGGGCAAAAATCAGAGGTTATCATAATGCCTTCACCTTCATGATCTATTTCATCGCCGCACCACTGGGGGAACTTATCAAATTCCACAGTTAACGACGCAGAGCCCGTAAAGTCTTAAGGTCAAAACCTTCGTGGGCACCAGCAGCAACGCCTTGGAACCCCAGATTTGGACAGCTTTGATCGCCCTGCGCTCGCTCCAGTGGCTTCACCATCTTTCCCTGGCCGCATAGTCACTGTCCAACCTGGCCGCCATGCTGCGCTTAAATATTTTCATATATAGGGAGTTGCGCCTCTGGCTCCAACATCCCCATCACACCACACTCCTCATGCCCGAACAGGTCCAGCTACCGCTCTTGCTCTGACTTTGGATAGGCAACCGCCATTGCAACAAAAAGCACCAGCCCAAAAGCGGCGGCCTTATCTCAAAAATTGCTAAATTTATAAATAATTAATCGTTTTTATAAGAATATTTTTAGCCGCTACGCCTGTCTTAGACAGCATTAAAAATTAGCGAATTTTTGTCAAATTAATCCGAAAAAAACAGCGCTCTGCTACCGGCCCAGGCCGATAGCTCCCGTTCAGGTTGGAGCGGGAAGGCAGCCTTACCTTGGTCTTTGGCCTCCAGGGGCTGCCAGCGTCGCCCAGCCTTTTTCTTAGCCCCAGACCTTTCTGTCTCGCTTCGAGTCCGACCCCGCCCAATCGCCGGCATGGCCGGACGCCTGGCGGCTCCTGGTCCTAATTTTTTACCAAGTAACGATTTTACGCATAACAGCCATGTGCGCCCTGGTTGGGAAGAGTTATCAAGCCGGCTTGATAAAAATTCTAGCCCTCGCGCACCCGCCGAATCTGCAGCCTTGTTGCAATAGGTATCTAATTGTTATATTATTTAAAAATTCAGCTGGTACAATATCTGTTTATTAATAAGGGCAGCAACAGGCAGCAAACGTGGCGCGGGATTGCGGGAACAAGGGCCGCCTGCCGCTGGGCACCTCAACAAAGGCGGTAGGACCATGAGCGAAGTGAAGAACAAAGGCTGGGCCGTGATCCTGGCCGGACTGGGTATCAACCTGGCCCTGGGCATTCTTTACACCTACAGCATATTCAAGGAGTCCATCGCGGCCTCCATCAAGGCCCATGACGGCCGCTTCACCTGGGACCTGGCCAGCCTCAACGACCCCTACGCGGCCTGCTGCCTGGCTAGCGCCCTCATCATGGTTCCGGCCGGCTTGGTGCAGGACAAGCTAGGCCCCCGGCTGACGGCGATGATCGGCGGCACTATCACCGGTTTGGGCCTGATATGGGCCTCGCTCTCCTATTCTCTGAGTAACTGGGTGCTGGGCTTCGGCGTGCTCACTGGCGTAGGTGTGGGCTTCGGCTACTCCGCGACCATCCCGCCGGCCATCAAGTGGGTCGCCCCCAATAAAACCGGCCTCGTCACCGGCATCGTGGTGTTGGGCTTCGGTCTGGCCCCGGTGTACATCGCGCCCTTGAGCGAGTTCCTTATCGAGCGCTTCGGGCTCAATACCGCGATGATGATCTTCGGCGTGGCCGTCACCCTGGTGGTTACCTGCCTGGCCCAGTTTCTGGTTAATCCGCCGGCCGGGTATAAGCCAGCCGGCTTTCCGCCGCCCAGCACCAACGCCGTCACCCACATGATCGACTTCGCCCCCAGAGATATGCTCAAGACGGGCGCCTTCTACAAGATGTGGATCATGTTTTGCATCGGCGCCGGTTCCGGCCTGATGATCATCAGCAACGTGGCCGGCATGGCTAAGCAGTCCCTGGGCACCATGGCTTGGATCGTGGTGGCGCTATTGGCAGTGGGCAACGCTAGCGGTCGCATCGTAGCCGGCATCCTCTCCGACAAGATCGGTCGCATGCGCACCATGGCCATCATGATGGGTATGCAGGGCGGGATCATGTTCACCATCCTGGTACTGGGCTCTGCCAACGCGGCCTTCATGGTCTTCGCGGCCACCTTCGTGGGCTTCAACTACGGCACCAACCTCTCACTGTTCCCCTCCACCATCAAGGACTTCTTCGGGCTGAAGAACTTCGGCGTCAACTACGGCTTCATGATGACCGCCTGGGGTATAGGCGGCCTGCTCTTGCCGAAGGCTTCACAGATAATTGTGGCGGCCACGGGCACCTTTAACGCGGCCTACATCCTAGCCGGTTGCCTGCTGGTGGTGGCGACGGGCACGACCTTCTTCACCAAGGCCCCGCAAAAGGTCTTGGGCCGCTGAAGGTCCGGTTCGCCCTCCCCCTGCGGCCCAGGCGGGAGTCACCGGACTCTTCTTCACCCACATGCTCAAGCAGCAAGCGGGGAAGGACGGCAAGTAACCGACAAGGGCGAGGGGTAGCATATAAGGCCCGCGGCAGGGGATTCCCCAGCCGGGCCTACCATTTTTGCTTCTTCATCGTCATGAGTGGAATTGGTGTAGTTCTGGTGTCATGATGCAGCGATCCGCATGGCCGAGTTGGAGCAGAAAACACTCATGGACGCCGGCGAGCTTCTGGCCCTTGGCTTGGGGTTGCAACCGCCCTGGTGGAACAGCGTGTGGATACCGATAAACAGCCCCACGAGGTCTTCTTGGAGGTTGCCGCTGATCGGGGAGCCGAATACCCTTGCCCTGAGTGTGGCAAATTGTGCAAGGCTCACGATTTCCACGAATTCACCTGGCGTCACCTCAATTTTTTCCAGAATCATTGCTACGTAACCGCCCGGGTGCCCCGGGTGGACTGCCCCGACCACGGGGCCAACCAGGTCAAGATATCCTGAGTCCGCGAGGGCAGTCGGTTCACCTTGCTGTTCGAGCAGGCGACCATAACCTTGGGATGGGAGATGCCAGTGCTGGCTGCGGCCCGTATCATCGGGGCCAGCGGCACGCGACTTTGGCGGGTGGTCCTAATTCTACGTGGCCCAGGCTCTGTCCAAAATAGATCTGGGCGGAGTCAAGGCCGGGACTCTGGACGAAACCGTCTCCAAGCGGTACCACAACTATGTCACCGTCTTCATCGACCTAGACCGCAAGCAAAAGCCGGTCATTTTCGTTACCTCCGGCAAAAACAAGGGCTGTCTGGTTCTGTATCGTCGAGTGTGGTCTGCGACAGGTTACCAGCCTTCCTGGCCGCCATCGGCGAAAAGTTCCCCGGCGCCAACGTCACCGTGGACTGGTTCCATGTAGTCCAACTTTTCACCACCGCCGTGGACGAGGTCCAAAAGGCCGAAGCTAAGGAGCGTAAACTGCCCAAGGCCACCCGCTTGGCCGTGCTCAAGGCCGCTGACGGCGGCGGGCTAACCAAAAAGCAGCAGCAGATCCTGACCGAACGGGAAACCGGCGGTTTCGCCACCGCCACCGCCTGGCGGCTCAAAGAGATGCCGCGCTGGATCAGAAAGGCCACCTCTGCACGGGCCGTCCCGTGGCCATCACCCACTTCACTCGCCATGCCCTGAAGTGCATAGCACTTGACACCAAAACCCTGGCCCCGGTCCTCAAGACGCTCATGGCTCTGCAAAAGCATGCCCACCTGATCCTAAGCAGCTGGACATCCATCCATTCCAATACCCGTCTGGAGGGGCTTAACGGCATCTTCCAGGCCGCCAGGGCAAGAGCCAGAGCCTACCGTATTGTATTTACCTTCATGGCCATGATCTACTTCATCACCGAACTACTGGGGTAACTCATCAACTTCCACAGTTAACGACGAAAAACGAGAAAGGAGATGGCCTCCACCTTATAGAAGGCCGAGCCGTTCAGCACCATCACCAGCAGACTGAGGGTCAGGGAGCGGTAGGGTAGGCCCAGCTGGTGCAGGGCGGCCATGATACCGGCCAGGAGTACTAGGAATTAGGCCGTCCGCATGGCGATAATCAGTGTCCTGGGCTGGTTGTGCAGACGTAGCTAGTTGGTCAGGCGCGTCAAAAGGGCTGCGCCCAAGAGCCCCGCCGCCAGGAACAGGACGGACCGGCGTGGCACCTCCTTCACGGTTTGGCTCATGGCGTTGAGGTTCTTGACCCAATCGGGCAGGTCGGTGACGTCCAGCAGGGGTTTTGCCTTCCTGGCCTTTTTCTTTTCTGGAATACCACCGCAACGGGAGCCGCCGGCCTCGGGCAGCGTAACAGGGCCAAGCGACCCGTCTATGCCCCGCGGGGGGGGGGGGGGAGCACCCCGCCTAGGTTAGGCAGGGGTGCCCGGCTTGGCGGGCGTAATCAGAGAGGAAGGCGTTATCCTGGCGGCGGCGGGCCTGGGCCAGCTCCTCAAATTCGTCGGCCATATGCTCGGCCAGGGCCACGAAAAGGTGGTCAGCGGAGGTAAGCAAGGCCGCGGCCTGTTGCCCCTGGCCGCAGGGGAAATCCACCAGGGGCGCGGCGGCGCGCTGCCATATGCGGGTGGCTCCGTTGGCGGCCAGGCGCAATCCTTGGGCTACCTTGGCCAGTTCTTCGGTCGTGAGCCAGGCCTCCTCCAAATCGGCGGCTTTTAGCGGCTGTCCGGCCCCTCCCAAGAGGGGCAGCACCTCGCTCAATAGAGCCTGACGGGTGCCGGGCAGGCCCAGCCCCCGAAAGGCGGTGTTCACGGTGCGGATGCCGTAGCGGGCCAGTACCCGGCCCAGGCTGTTGGCCGTTGCGGCCTGCTCCAGGCTGGTGCAGACGGACAGACCGTCCATGCCCGGAAGGCGCAGCTCGCCGCCCTCCTGGTGCAAATCGGCCTCCACCAGAATCAAGGACTGGCAGCCGGCCAAGGCCGCCACCTCGGCCAGGCGTGAGAGGCAGTGGTGCTGGGGGGTGAAGGCCGAGGCCAGCAGGCTGAAGAGGCCGGGCATGGTGACCTGGGGTCCCAGGCACAAAAAACGTGCCCCGGGATGGGCCTTGACCGTGGAGGCGTGGGCCACTTCCTCGGTCAAGAGGGGCGTGGATGCCAACAAAGGGTGCTCATAGCCCCACAAGGGCCCCGGGCCGGGGTTGGTGACCGCCACAGCCGTAGGCAGGATGCCGGTCTCCAGCACCGCGGGCAGGGCGTGCTCGCTGCAAAACAGGGCCGCGTTCCCCAGGTTGCCAACCAGGGATCCCAAGGCCGCGGGCAGGGAGGGGCCCGCCTCAGCCAGCATCGCCGGCCGGCCCTGCAAGGAGCTGATCAGGTCTATGCTGCGGCCCATGAAGGCCAGGTGGCAAAGGTTGCGAATCAGATTGGCCCCGGCCGGTTCCTCCCAGTCGAAGGCCATGTCACGGGCTTTGACCGCCTGGCCCAGCACCCGGTACAGGCGTCCGCGGGTGCCTCGGGTAGGGGCTGGCTGTCGGGGAAGGCTTCGGTGCAATGCCTTCTCCAGGGCGGCTTCGCTGGGGGCCAGGAGTACTAGGTCGCCCTCGTCCACTTGGAGGGCCACCTGGTGGCGGCCCAGACCCAAGGCCAGCACCTCTGCCCGGGGTTCCAACACGAAGACCTGATGGCTGGGGGGCATCCGCTCGATCAGCCCGCAGACTTCGTTCAGAAGCCTTCCTCCCATCACCACGGTGATGCCTCCTACCGTCAGGTTGCGTTCCAGTAGCGGATTGGGTCCAGGCGGGCAGGCTTTTAGGGCGGCGCCCTGCTCAGGGCAGTTGGCGAAATCGACTTCAGCCTTCAGCCAGCAGGCTACCTCCGGCGACGCCGCGGCCATCGCGGCGAAATTTTCTCAGGCGATTAAGGGAAAAGGATATACCAGCCAAGGGTCGCGTTCTTTTTTTGCACTGAATACACCGTCGAGTCCGGCCAAAGGCCAAGAACTCGCCGCGCCTGTGAGGCGTGCCGGCTTTTTTCTTGTTCGGCGGAGTGTTAGACAAATAAGTTGAGGAATATTACTGCGGGGAGGGGCGCTTTCAACTAGGGTTTCGCAGGGCAAGGGAAGCTCCAGGCGCTCGCCCTTGAAGAGCAACATCAGGGGATGGCCGTCATGATCGCGGTAGATTTAGTGCTTCTCGTCGTGGAAGAAATTGACCATGTAATAGCGCCAGGGACGGTCCCAGGCCAGTTCCACATGCCACTGGGAGTCGCCCGGGGGCGATGCGTCCGGCCAGCAGGTGCCGGCGCAGGGTTGGGCTCAGGGAGGTGGCGGTGTTGATTCTTGCTTTGTTCTGATCGGTAAGTAACGGTAGACGGTGGGCGCCTTGAGGATCACGTCGAGCGAGGCCTCGCGTCAGCGCATCATCTCGCTGATGAGGGTAGTCACTGACGCAGTGGGCAATTCCCTGCGCAGGCGGACCAGGGCTTGGGCGGTGTCCTCGTCCAAGGCTCTGCTGCCGCCCCGGTCATTCCTGCCTATGGGGTAGAGAAATTCTAGCTTGCCACCGCCATGGCGGTAGAGCCTGCTCCATCCCAGGATGGTGGAGCGCGACAGCCTGGTGCGGTTGAAAAAGGGGATTTGCCACCGCTGGGCGCACTTGTCCCGCAGTAACCTCTCCCGGTCACCACGCTCCATGTAGTCCCTGGCAAAAAAATCGCTGATGACGCCGAAACGGAAGATGGCTACCCGTTTTTTCTGGTCCTCGTCCTTGCCGGTCCTCCATGGGGGTTTTTCGCCCAGGTGTAGACCGGGGGCCGGGCCAGGACAACGGCACCCTTGAGTAGATGGCTGAGGGAGGGAAAAACCTCTCGCTTTGCGCCGACCGGCTAGCCTCGGCCACTGAACCAATAGAAGGCCCCAAGCTAGGTCGCCCGATCAGCTTGACCCCAGGTATAGGCGGCTCACCTGCCGCAGCAGGCCCTTGAGCCAGTAGCGCTGGCGGAAGCGCGGCAGGATAGGGTCCCCTCTGCCCCAGGCTAGCTTATTGGAAAGGCTTTGCCGAATGGTCTCCACCGGAGCCTGGAACCGGCTCCAATAGCCCCGCGGCTGCAGCCGGATCACCGCCCGGCAGTCCGGACAGAGACAACGTCGAAGCCAAATCGCTGTAGGGGCTTCATCAAAATAGGCCGGCATGAAGCCGTGCCCCCAAAGCCGGACGCACCCACACCGTGGGCATCTCTCCGGCCGAGGCCAGGGTAAACGCCACCCCAGCTCCATGATCTTCTTAACGCAGGCTGCAACGAAAAATACGATGGCAACTAGATGGCAGGGAGTTATTCCCGTGTCAGGCGCCAGGCCCAGGTCTTGGCCAGGCCCCGGGCCAGGTCGTAGGCGGGCACCCAGCCCAGCTCGGCGGCGACCTTGATACTGTCCAAGGCTGACTGGCGCAAATCGCCGGGGCGTGCCGGGCCGAAGTCGTGCTCCAGCAGCCGCCCCGCCGCCCGCTGCACCGCCCGCCACAGTTCCATGGTGGACGTGGCCAGTCCGGTGCCGATGTTGTAGGCCCCCCGGCCGGCGGTGAGGGCCAGCAGGTTGGCGGCGGCGCAGTCCTTGACGAAAACATAGTCGCGCAGCATGCCCTCGGGCATGTCCTCATAGCGGTAGATGGTGGGTGGCAGCTGGTCGAGTAGAGCCTGCATGAAAACCGAGACCACCCCAGCCTCGCCCTGGGGTATCTGGCGGGGGCCATAGACGTTGGCGTAGCGCAGAGTCACCGTGGAGAGCCCCCGGCTGGCGAAGTAGCCCAGGTACAGCTCGCCGGCCTGCTTGCTCACGGCATAGGGCGATCCGGGATTCATGGGGTGGTCCTCGGCCACGGGCAGGGAACGGGGTTCGCCGTAGACCGCCCCGCCGGAGCTGATGAAGATGAAACGCTTGGTCCCCCAGGCCAGGGCCGCTTGCAGCATGGTCACCAGCCCCAATAGGTTGATATTCGCGTCGTGGCCGGGGTCGGCCACCGAGGCCGGCACCGAAATCTGAGCGGCATGGTGGTTCACCACCTCGATGCCCAGGCCGACCAGCTCCGAGGCCAGGGTTTTTTGGCGTACGTCGGCCTCGATAAGGCGCACTCCCGGCGGTAGGTTCTCCCGCCGGCCGCTGGAGAGGTCGTCCAGCACCAGCACCTCGTGTCCCTGGCTAAGATAGGCTTCCACCACATGACTGCCGATAAAGCCGGCCCCGCCGGTAACCAGTATCTTCATGGGCTCACCTCGCGTTGACCAATCCGGGTGACGTTGGCTATAGGCGTATTTTATCACCGGCCCGCATGGCATATGGGTTATGGTGTGGATATATCCGCGAACCTGATCCTTTTGGGCGTCGTCCACCGCGACCCCCGGGGCCCCGTGCTCCTGCGGGAGCTAGCCTGGGACCTGGTGAACTTAGAGGTTAGCCCCTGTTGATTATTACTTTGTTCTGATCGGGGAGTAAGGGAATTTTTCAGATTGGCTTGACCAGGTAGGGATTTTTATCCCATTATCATCCTGGACCGTGGATGTGGGTCTAGGAATGAGAAAGGGGCCGAGGGTGGTGGAGCATCACTGACCCCGAGAGACGGGAATAACTCCCTGCCATCTAGTTGCCATCATATTTTTCGTTGCAGCCTGCGTTAAGAAGATCATGGAGCTGAGGCGGCGTTCCCCTGGCCCCGGCCGGACCTGATGGTGGATTTTCTGCGTCAGGCCGGGGCCTCGGTTGTCTGGAACCTGCTCCAGCGCCTCCGTGATGGCTATGGCTTTTCGCCGGGGGCGGCTCGACGTCTGTACGGGGCTAGGGCTCAGTTGATCATCACTGTGGATTGCGGCATCTCCGACAACGCCGGGGTAGAGGCGGCCGGTAAACTGGGCCTGCCGGTGGTGATAACCGACCACCACGAGCCCCAGGCCCGCCGTGGCTCACCACAACAGCCAGTAGGGATTGGTGTCAAACTTAGTAGGATGCCGTCCTCCACCGGCGCGGCTGCCCTCTTCAAGCCGGAGGTCTGGCCTGCCCCGTGCTTCAGGTCCAGCTTGAGTTCGGGCAGGGAGTACAGCATGCCCTAGGCCACCCATAACAGAATGGCCGCCCCCACCCCGCCGATAGCCCCAAAAACCGTGGGCTGGTTCAGCACCGTACCCAGCACCAAGGCCAGGCTCACCACCAGGGGACCCTTTAGTATAGCGTGCCCCAGCACGATCAGGGGTCCGGCAATAAAGCCCACGCGAGCGCTGTGGATGATGGTCACCGCCAGCACCAGCCCGGGCATCACCGCGCCGGGAAGCCCGATGACAAGGGAGATGCCGAATAGCCCCCGGCCAGGCACAGACCGGTAGCCGTGGCGGCTTCCACGCTCGGCTAGACGGCCGGGGCCTGATAGAAAGCTCGGTAGGCCTGAACCGTGGAATAAATGTCGGCCTTATGAGCGATCTCCAGCGGTGAATGCATGGACAACAGAGCTGGCCCCACGTCCAACACCTCCATGCCGTAGATGGCCAAAAGCTTGGCGATGGTACCCCCACCGCCCTCGTCCACCTTGCCCATAGAGGCCGCCTGCCAAACCACCCCTGCCCCGTCCCACACGCCTCTGAGCCAGGCCACGTACTCGGCGTTGGCGTCGCTGGCGCCGTACTTGCCACCATGGCCGGTATACTTGGTCATAGTCACGCCATAGCCGATCAGGGCGGCGTTGCGCTTCTCGTGCACCTCGGGGTAGTCGGGGTCCAGCCCGGCGTTGACGTCGGCGGACAAGGCCTGGCTCTGAGCTAGGGCCTGGCTGACGCTTAAAAAGTCGGGTGTTTCACCTCCGACCTGCATCAGCTTGGCCACCAAGCGCTCGATCCAGCGACTGCGGGCGCTGGTGGAGCCGTCGGAGCCTATTTCCTCCTTGTCTACGAACAGGCCCAGGGCTGTCACCGGCGGTTTTTCCATCTCCAGCAGGGACTCCAGGGTGCAGTAGGCGCTGGCCCGGTCGTCCTGGCCATAGGCCCCAATCAGGGCGCGGTCCAGCCCCACGTCCCTGGCCTGCCCTGCCGGCACCACCTCCAGCTCAGCGCTGATCAGGTCCGCCTCTCTCACGCCGTAGCGCTCCTCCATAAGCTTGAGCACCGCCAGCTTAACCTTGTCCTTGCCCTCCTCGCAGTCCAGAGGTAAACCGCCGATAAGGAGATTCATGCGCTCGGCCTCGAAGACGTTCGCGAGTTTCTTACCCTCCTGGGCCTTGCGGCTCAAGTGGGGCAGGAGGTCCAGCACCGTGAAAATGGGGTCGCCGGGTGCGTCGCCGATGCTTAAACGCACGGTCTTGCCCTGGGCGGTGCAGATCACGCCGTGCAGGGCCAGGGGGCGCGCGAACCAATGGTATTTCTTGATGCCGCCGTAGTACTGGGTCTTCAGGAAGACCATCTCCTGATTCTCATACAAGGGCTGCATCTTGAGGTCCAGGCGCGGGGCGTCGATGTGGGAGCCGATGAGCCTGATGCCCTGGCCCACGGGCTGTTTGCCCAGGACGGCCAGAGCGATGACTTTGCCGGCGAACTCGGCGTAGTATTGGCCAGCCTTGTTCTTCTTGCCCAGGGGCTTGAAGCCCCGGGCCAAAGCCATCTCACGGATGGTCTCCACGGCCAGGCGCTCGGTCTTGGCTCGATCCAAAAAGGCCTTGTAGCGCTCAGCCAGGGCGAACATCTCCTTGCGAACCTTTTGGTCGGCCTGCTCCCAGACGCTCTTGGGCTGCATGAGTAGCCGTTCGGACAGAGCCTTGACCTGTTTCTTGCTCAGCTTGTCGGACTTGGTGGACATGCGCTCTCTCCACGAACCCAAAAATGGTGGCGGGCAGGACGTCGCCCCTGCCTAAGTTGAGAAATATACTACACCGCCCCCGAGGGCATCATCATTTTTGCCTCGGCCGCCCAGGTGATGCCATAGCCCCGGGCTGGGCACTGACGCCTCCGCCCCCCCATATAAATGGCTATCTGGGTCAGGCCCGTGTCGGCCACCTCCATGCGGCTGGTGGAGCGGACGAAAAAGAGCACGTCCCAGATGAAGGCAAAGGTGGGTTGCAGCAAAAGAAGCAATCCACCCAGAGAGCCCGAGGTGCGCGGCAGACCCCGGGAGATGAGCGCCCAGCCTAGCACCTGACCGCACAGGCCGTAGCTCAACAGGGCGGCCAGGGTGCGGGCCTCGGAGAGGAGCAGGGACTATAACCTCTCTCTCCCCCCCCCCCGGATGGCGACGCAGACCAGGGCGGTGGCGGTCAAGTGCGCCATGGTCGAAAAGGGGCTATGGTCCAATTGCAGACAGCGCAGGCAGAGCAAATAGGTGGCGTAAGCCACGGCTGCAAGCAGGCCATAGCCCAGGACTGCCAGATAATCCGGTCCCAGGCCGCCCTTGTTGAGATCCACCCGCAAAAATAGCCCTAGCATGGCCAGAGGAATGACCAGAGCCACATGCGCCAGGTCAGAGGCGCTCTCCAAAGAACAAGGCGCCGAAGCCAGCCAGGAAAAAGACCTGGAACTCGGCAAGAATGGTAGCCAGGCCCGACCCCAAAAGGTGGATGCTGCGGTGCCAGAAGGTCAGCTCCAGGGCGAAGAATACCACGCAGACCACTCCAGGCAAAGCCCCAAATTGCGCCGCTACATATTCAGGCGCCGACGCCCGGCCACCAGCGAGAAGCTGATCATGCCGGCCCCGGCCGTCACCGGCAGGGCCCCTTGGGCCGGCGAGGGTATGAAACAGCCCCGGCTCACGCGCCGGCCTCCGTCCCTCCGCTCACGGGCAGCGGGTTGATCTGGGCCAGCAGGAAGAACTCCATGTTGCCGGCCGGCCTCTGGATGGGGCTTGGGCATTGGCCCAGCACCTTGAGCCCCAAACTGCCCATGCAGGTGGCCACCTTGTCCACGGCCTCCTGGCGCACGGCCTCGTCGCGCACCACTCCGCCGGAGCCCACCTGCGCCCGGCCTGCCTCGAACTGGGGCTTGACCAAGCACAGCACCCGCCCTGCGGGGGCCAGACGGTGGATAAGCCCCGGCAGCACCAGGGTCAGGCTAATGAAAGCGACGTCAGCCACTATGAGATCAAAGGGGCCGGGAACGATCTCGGGGGGCAGGTCGCGGGCGTTGACTCGCTCATGCAAGGTCAGGCGGGGATCGCCGCGCAGTTTCCAGGCCAGCTGACCGTAGCCCACGTCCACGGTAGTGATGGCCGCCGCGCCGTTTTGCAGCAGGCAGTCGCTGAAGCCGCCGGTGCTAGCGCCCACGTCCAGGCACTTTAAGCCGGCCACCTTCAGGCCGAAGTGATCGAGCGCCCCGGCCAGCTTGACGCCTCCCCGCGAAACATAGGGGTGTTCGGGGCCCTTCACGCTGACTTCGCTGGTCGTTCCCACGCTCTGGCCGGCTTTCCTGGCCGGCCGCCCGTCCACTCTGACCATACCGGCCAGGATCAAACCCTGGGCGCGACTCTTGCTGGGCGCTAGACCCAGTTCTACCAAGCGCTGATCCAGGCGAGTGCCCTGGGCCACGATCTAGCTGGCCAACAAGTCGAGGGCCGTCCGTACCACCGCGGCCTGGTCCACGGCGTAGAGGACGCGCAGTTCTCGCTGGGTGCCGTGCTCCACGAAGACATCGCCCACGGCCACCAACTTGACGGCCACATCCCGGATGCCCCGGCGGGCCAAGCACTCCAACACCGCCGAGCCGAAGCCGCCGGCGGCCACGTTCTCCTCCACCGTGACCACCCGCTTGCACTGGGCGGCCAGGCTGGCTATCAACTCCTCGTCCAAAGGCTTGGCGAAACGGGCGTTGACCACCGTGGCCTCTATGCCCTTATTCGCCAATTCCTGGGCCGCGGCTAAAGCCGTCTGCACGCCCACACCGATGGCGATCAGCGCCACGTCCTTGCCCTGGCGGCGTACCTCAGCCTTACCCCACTCCAAAAGCCTTGGCGGGCCGGCCAACTCCGCGCCCGGCCCGCGCCCTCGGGGGTAGCGCAAAGCCACGGGACCGTTATGGCTAAGCGCCGTGAAGAGCATGTGCCGCAGCTCGTCCTCGTCGGCGGGCGAGAGTAGGCTCAAGTTGGGCACGCAGCGCAGGAAGCTCAGATCCAGGATGCCCTGATGGGTGGAGCCGTCCTGCCCCACGATGCCGCTCCGGTCCAGGGCAAACAAAACCGGCAGGTTGGTCATGCACACGTCGTGCACGATCTGGTCGAAAGCCCGCTGGATGAAGGTGCTGTAGATGGCCACCACCGGCCGGAAGCCCTGGCAGGCCAGGCCCGCGGCAAAGGTCACGGCGTACTGCTCGGCGATGCCCACGTCGAGGAAACGCTCGGGGATGGCCAAAGCAAAGGCTTGCAAGCCCGTGCCCTCGGGCATGGCCGCGGTAATGGCGATAATCTTGAGATTTTTTTGCCCTAGATCCACCATAATCTGGCCAAAGACCTCGGTATAGGTGGGGGACGGCGGGGCCGAGGCCGATGGCTTGGGCCGAGCCGGCTTGCTGGCACCCACGCCGTGGAAGTGGCTGGGATCCTTCTCGGCCGGGGCGTAGCCCTTGCCCTTTATGGTGAGCACGTGCACCAAAAGCGGCCCCTGCTGATTATGCAGATTTTCGAAAGTCTCCACCAGGCGGTCCAGGCGGTGGCCGTCCACCGGCCCCAGATAATTGAAGCGGAAGGCCTCGAAGAGCATACCCGGCGTGGAGAAAGCCTTGAAGGATTCCTCTGAGCGCCGGGCCAGGTCCAAAAGCTCGCGGCCAACGCCGGGGATGCCCTTCAGAAAACGCTCCACGTCCTTACGGAAGGTGAGGTAGGCCTTGCCAGAGAGCGCCCGTGACATGAACTTGCTGAGCGCGCCCACGTTGGGAGCGATGGACATGCCGTTGTCGTTCAAGACCACAATGATGTCCTCATCCAGGTAGCCGGCCTGGTTCAAGGCCTCGAAGGCCATGCCCGCGGTGAGCGAGCCGTCGCCGATGACGGCGATGACCCTGCCCTTCTCACCGGCCAGGCGCTTGCCCACGGCCATGCCCAGTGCCGCCGAGATGCTGGTTGACGAATGCCCAGTGTCAAAGGCGTCGTAGGGACTCTCGGCCCGCTTGGGGAAACCTGAGAGCCCGCCAAGTTGGCGCAAGGTTTGGAAGCGCTCCCTGCGGCCAGTGACCAGCTTGTGGGCGTAGGTCTGGTGCCCCACGTCCCAGATGATCTGATCCTGGGGGGCGTTGAAGACCTTGTGCAGGGCTAGAGTCAGCTCCACCACCCCAAGGCTGGGCGCTAGGTGACCGCCGGTGCGGGTCACGGTTTCGATGATGCGGGCGCGTATCTCGTCGGCTAAGCGCTCCAGCTCCAGGATGCTCAGGCTCTTGAGGTCGGCCGGGCTGTTGATTTTATCTAGCAAAGAAACAGTCACCCCTTATATTTTCAGGGATTATAGCCGTCATTTTTCGATTGATCTCGATTGCATGAGACGGATCAAACCGGGTGAGCAAATCAAGCATATACCAATTGTGTAGATTGTCCTCCGACAGATGGGTTTCGCACAACTCGCTCCAGGCAGCGGTTTGTTTGATCCCCTGCCTGGACCGTAAGGGCAGGTAGTTGAGATACCCCCTGGCCCGTTCATCGGCCTAGGGCCCGCTCTGTTGTTGTAGCGCCATCCCACCGCCTGGTCCACCTGCTCCCTGGTAATGACCCAGCCCTCGGGTGTGGAGCACTCGCGTACAAGGGCTAAATCTATGCCGGCCTTCAAGCAGATCAGCTTGCCCACCTGATGTGCCCCTGGCTCCACGGCGACGTAACCACGCGGGGTGTCCCACGAACACCTCCATCCTATCCTCTCCCTCGGAGGAGGGGTCGCCGGACAGCAGGCCCAGGAAAGCTCCCGCGAACAAGGCGGTGTCCTGCGGAAGTTGCAGAAGCAGGCTGTCAAACCAATGATAGGATGCCTTCCTCGGGTCCATCCCTTATTCATACCCCCAAACAAAATTAATGTGTACGATCCATGATGTAGCTGGCCAGCTCCACCAGTGGCCAGGCCTGCTCACCCAGGCCGCTGGCCAAAGCTATAGCCTCCTCCACCAATTGCAGCCCGGTCTGGCGGGCCTGGGCCGGCCCCAAGACCGCGGGGTAAGTCATCTTGCCCCGGGCCTCGTCGCTACCGGTGGCTTTGCCCAGCTCATGGGCGTCTCCGCTTAAATTAAGCAGGTCGTCGGCGACCTGGAAGGCCAGACCCACCCGGCGGCCGTAACGCACAATGGTCTGCACTTCTTGCTCGTTGCCGCCGGCCAAGAGCGCCCCGGCTTGCGCCGAGGCGGTGATCAGGGCACCGGTCTTCTTGGCGTGTATGAATTGCACCAGGGCCAGGTCCGGTTTTTGGCGCTCGGCCATTAGGTCGATGGCCTGGCCGCCCACCATGCCCTCGTAGCCCGCGGCACGCATGATGGCGTGGCTGGCCGAAAACACCCGCCAAGGCTCGATGTTGGCCACTTGACCGTGGGTAGTAAGAAGCACCATAGCCTGGGTGAGCAGGCCGTCACCGGCCAACACCGCCAGCCCCTCGCCAAAGATCTTGTGATTGGTCGACACGCCTCGCCGGTAGTCGTCGTCATCCATGGCCGGCAAATCGTCATGCACAAGGGAATAGGTATGGATCATCTCCAACGCGCAGGCGCAGAACATCACCCGCTCACTGTCGCCGCCCACGGCTTGGGCCGCTGCCAAGCACAAGATGGGACGCACCCGCTTGCCACCGGCAAAAAGGCTGTAGCGCATGGCCTTCAATATCAGGCCCCCGGCCTCGTCGTTGGGTAAAAAGCGGTCCAAGGCCTGGTCCACCCGTTGGGCCTGGGTCTTCAGGTAGGCCTTGAGATCGCGCTTGCCGCTCACGACGGCTCCTCGTCGCGAGCACCGGGCGCAAAGGGGGTCTGTACCAGACTCCCCTTGCGGTCTTTGAGTAAGAGCGTCACCTTCTTCTCGGCGGTGTCCAGACGCCCTCCGCAGGCCTCGGCCAGCTTCACTCCCTCCTCGAAAAGGGCGATGGCTTCCTCCAGCTCCAAATCCTCGTCCTCCAGCTTGTCCACGATCTCCTCGAGACGTCTTAGGCTCTGCTCGAAGCCGTCTTCCTTCTTGGCCTTGGCCATGGGCTCGACTCCCCGAAAATAATCTATATTGCCTAACGCCCCAGCCAGTCCAGCTTCCGGCTGGCCAAGATCCAGGCCAGGGGGCCCACGCGAGCCCCGGCCAGGTGCATGTCGAAATACAGTTGCGGACCAGTCACCCGGCCACGGACTCCCACCAAGCCCAAGACTTGGCCGGGCTTGACCCTCTACTCTCCCTGCACCAGGGCCTTTGACAGACGCCGGTAGCCGCGGACCACCCCCAGGCCGTGGTCGATCAGCACCAAGAGTCCGCTGCAATAGGTATCTAACACCAAAGCCACGCGTCCAGGGCCTTAATCGGCGTGCTCACCCCGCCGTCCAAGTCCAACCCGCCGTAGGGAAAGCACGGCGG
This sequence comes from Desulfarculales bacterium, assembly GCA_965112955.2. Classification (GTDB taxonomy): domain Bacteria; phylum Desulfobacterota; class Desulfarculia; order Desulfarculales; family Desulfarculaceae; genus JACRDC01. The sequence goes on along the minus strand of CBCOTF020000013.1, from coordinate 8,671 downwards.
GCCGTTGACCACGCTGCGTCGGCCGAAAAAGCCCACCACCTGGCTGTCCAGGGGCATGGCCCAGCCTCCATCTTAGAGCATCCGGGGCAGGCGCGAAGCAAACATCGCATTCTGCCAGGCGATCTCATCCTGGTGGCGAGCCAGGTCCTCGGAGCTCAATTCCATGAATTCGCCGCCCACGGTGATCTTGCGTGTACCGTAATCGCGGGGCTTGACGGTCAGGGTTCGACCGAACAGCACCCGCTCACCCTCCAGCACCTGCAACAGGGCTGGACCGGGCTTGTCGTCCAAGTCCACGCCGGCCGCCCCCATCCATCAACCGCCCTGCCCCGCCACCATGGGCACCCGCCAGCCCAGCAAGCGCAGTTCGGCTCCGCTGACCTGGCGCCCCGGGCAGGCCTTGATCACCAGCAGCCGTCCCTGCTCCAGCACTGCCGACCAGGCCACCAGGCGGCAAAAGCCAACACCAGCAGCAAAGCCCATAATCCGGCTTTCATGCCTCGATCTCCTCGATGCGGGCCTTAAGCCTGCCCGTGGCCAGATGCACCCGGATGAGATCGCCCAACCGGGCCTGGCCCGCCCGGCGCAGCACCCGCCCCTCCTGGTCCCAGGCCAGGGCATAACCGCGCCCCAGGGCCGCCAGGGGGCTCAAGGCTCTGAGCCGTCCCAAACTCGTCTGCAACTCGGCGCGGCGGCGGTGGATGGCCAAGGCCCCGGCGGCGGCCAGGCGTTGCACCAGCTCCCGGCGGCGAGATTCCATCTCCCGCAACCGCCGGTCCGGCCGTCTGGCCAGTAGTTGCAAGCGTTTTCGCCACATCCGGCGGTGGCGGCGGTATAGGAGGGCACGCAGGGCCTGCCCAGCCCGCGAGAGCAGGTCATCTAGGCGAAGACGCCGGTCTACGATGCGGCGGCGAGGGTCACCCAAGGCCTTGACCAGATATTGCAAATCCCGGCGGCGTTCACTAAACAGGCCCTGACCTGCCCGTGCCAAGGCCACGCGCAGGCTGCTTAGTTGGGCCTTCAGATCGGCCCGGGGACGCACCAGCAACTCCGCCGCCGCCGAAGGCGTGGGCGCCCGCAGATCGGACACCAGGTCGGCGATGGTCACGTCCACCTCGTGCCCCACCGCCGAGATCACCGGGATGGGCGATGCCGCGATGGCGTGGGCCAAACCTTCGTCGTTGAAGGCCCATAGGTCCTCGGGCGAACCGCCGCCCCTGGTGAGCACGATCACCTCGGGCCAACCCCAGGCCGCCAAATCGGCCAGAGCCTGCACCATGGCCGACGCGGCCGTATAGCCCTGTACAGGCACTGGGTACACAGCCACTTCTAAGCGGTCGAAGCGGCGGTGCAACACCTGCAAAAAATCATGAATGGCCGCACCGCTGGGGGAGGTCACCACCGCCACTCGCCGGGGCAGATCGGGCAGGAGGTACTTGCGCTCGGCATCGAAAAGCCCCTGGGCCTCCAGACGCCGGCGCAGTTGGGCAAAGGCCAGGGGCCCGGTCCCCCGGAGCTCCATGCTATCCACCACCAACTGCATCTCGCCCCGGGGGGGGTAGAGGCTAAGGCGCCCCTGGCATAGCACCCGCTGACTGTTTTCCAGGACGAAGCGCATCAGCGCCGACTGGTGGCGGAAGAGCACCGCCCGCAACATGGCCTCCTGATCTTTTAGAGCGAAGTAGACGTGTCCGCTGCCCGGCCGGCGCAGCCCCGTGACCTCGCCCTCCACCCACACGAAATCAAAGCGCTCCTCGGCCAGCTTCTTGAGCTGCCCCACCAGCTCGCTGACCGTGAGCACGTGCCGCCGGGCGAATAGTTCCAGGGGCTTCATGGCTCTCCCGAGACACTTGCATACCAGGCCCCGGGTTGGAGCCTACTTATAAAAGTTTAACATAGCCACTGCACACCGGCAACCGGCGATAGACCTAACGCGCCAACACGGTATATATGGCTATCCCCCCGACCTTACGCAGCTTATCGCCTTGTTTTTCGACCTGCTTACGCTCCGGGACTTGCCCGTGCAACACCCGGTACCAGCGCCCTTGTGGCCCCAGGTCCATACTTTCCACCCGGGAGTCTACGCCCTCGGCGCTAAATTCCTTGGCGCGCTTGTTGGCTGCGGCCAGCTCAAGGTAGCTTGCCAGCAGCAGGGGGTCGCGCCGGCCTGGCCTCGCCGTAGTCTGATCCTTGGGGCTTTGTAGGTTCTGGGAGGCCCAGAATTCCTGCGCCGACATTTTCCGGAAGACGTCGCCGGGGGAGGGGGCAGGATGGCCTGTATGCCTAGGGGACCCTGCCAAGCCAGGTCCATCTCCAGGGGGTATCCCCGGAGGCTGGCCCCAGAGCCGGCCTGGTACACGATCAGTGTTGTCCAAGACAAGCGTAGCGTCTAAAAATTATTTTATAAAAATGATTAATTATCTATAAATTTAGCAGTCTTTGAAATAAGGCTACCGCTTTTGGGCTGGTATTTTTGGTTCATTGATGGTTGCCTGTCCAAGCTAGGGTAAGAGCGGTAACTGGACCTGTTCGGGCATGAGGGGTGAGATATGATAGGGGTGTTGGAGCCAGACACGCAACTCCATGTATGTGAAGAAAATTAGGCGCAACATGGCGGTTAGCTTGGGCAGTGACCATGCGGCCAGGGAAAGAAGGTGAAGCCACTTGAACAAGAACAAGGCGATCAAGGCTGTCCAAATCTTGACTTTCAAGGCGTTGCTGCTGGTGCCCACGAAGATTTTGACATTATGGTCTTGCTTAAGCGCCTTAAAGAACAGCTCGATCTCCCAGCGGTCCTTATAGATGTCAACCACGACGGAGGCCGTCAGCTTGTAGTGGTTGGTCAAGAGCACGACCTGCTTTTGATTCTTCTCGTCCCACACCACCAGGCGACGCAGGGGGTAGGGACAATCGGTCAGGCTACCGATAGGAGGATGATTTGATCGGCCAATACATTTTGGGTCTTAGGCCCTGGCCGAATAGCCATCCCCTCGAAACCGGCGTTAGATTTTGAGGCGAGTGACGAAGGAGACGCCCTGGCCGGTCCACTTGCCAAACATGGCATAGTCCTGGTAACCCCGGTCCAATACCAGGATGGAGCTAGGGTTTAGGGCTAGCCCCTAGGCCACAGTGACATCAGCCACTTTGGCTTCGGTGAGCAGGACAAAGTTGGGCATGTAGTCGTCGTGGTCCAGCATGATGTGGAGCCTTAACCCCTCCTTTGACCCACTTATACTCGGCCAAGGGGAATAGGCTCAGGCACAGGGTAATGGTGGAGGAGTCCAGGCGCAAAAGCTTGTTCTTGAATTTGAACTTGCCCTTTTTCCTGTCCAGGGAGCCTTGGGCACGGAAGCGCTCCATGGCTTTGAAGAACAGGGCTCGGAATAAGGACGAGGGCTTGTGCTGGTTGGCGTAGGACAGTGTGGACCTTTTTTTGGGCTGCGCTCACCCCAAGGTGGGACCGCTTGCCCAGGCAGCAGGGAAGACTGCCTTTGGCAGATCTCCCTTAGGAAGTTGGCCCTGACTAGATGACAGAATAGCATGGTCACGAACTGGGTCCAACCGGGAAGTCCTTTGGTCCTGACCGCGGCACTGTGCTCTTTGACCAAGGCGGCGAACTCAGTGCGGGGGAAATGATGCCGCAGCTGACTGAACAGGCTAGCTACTCGTACCATGGCCTTGCCCTCTCTTGGTCGCGGTATTGTTAGCTTTTGGCAGAGCCACACTACTACGTTGGGATGAGGGCATCTCGCTTCGATCATTTAGCCATTTTTTGAGAACCTATCTTGGACAACACTGGGCCGCCTTGTACTCCTCCCACAGCAGCGCCCGGGTTATACCCTTGCGCCTCAGCTCTTGATGGATCTGGGACCAGTCAGGCTCCGGGCGAAAACCCGTAGACGGCAAGGGTGGGGGTGGAAAGAGCAGCCGCTCAAGCTGCGTCTCATCCAAACTGGTGGGGAGTGGCCAGGACAGGCCGGCGCGCGCGGCACGACGCAGTTAGCGGGACACCGTGGTCCGGTCTATCCCGCAACTCTTGGCAATATCCCGGTTGACGTAACCGGCCTCATGCTTTAGCCGAAGTACTTTCTTGATCTTACGCATAGATAACCTTTCCGCCGGCATCTGTACTCTCCGTGTTGGAAAGGCGCAGGATAGCCAATCAGGTTTTATCCAGCGTCGCCTACTACCCCAAGTGGCCACCTCCCATGGAATGGGTGACCCACTTGCCGTGGAGTCGGTGGCCCACATTGCTGAGATGCTGCTCCAGCGCATCGAGTGGACGACCCGGCGGTACTCAAGGGAACCGTCAGCGCCCTAGCGGCGACTGCCGCGCGGCTACCACTAGTCTTCCCGGTGTACCCGCGCACCCGCGCACGCCTGACCGAATTCGGTCGCTGAATTTGGCCCAGGCCCCCGGGCTGACGCTGGTGAACCCCCCTTGGGCTACATGTAGTTCATGGGCCTGGTGCTGAACTCGCGGCTAGCCAGCACCGATTCGGGCGGCATCCAGGAGGAGACCACGCACCTGTATATTCCCTGCCTAACCCTGCGCCCCAACACCGAGCGCCAGGTGACCGTGCGTCTGGGCAGTATCCGCCTGATAAAGCCGGCGGGGTTGGCCGCCAGACTAGAGGATGCTTTGTCCAAAGTCTAGCCCACGGGCACGGCGTCCCCCCTATGGGACGGCCGCACCGCCGGCAACGTGGCCGACAACCTCCAGTGGCGCTGCCAGGGCTAACCTCTTGCCGATAGCCGAAATAAGGCCGGACCGCTATGATGGTGGCTCGGCTTTTTTTGAGAGGGTAAGATTCGCGCCGGGTCCACGCCCGGCCTTACCATTAATGAAATAACCTTGGTTTTCGTAGGGGAAAAGCTTATCCCCTCCTGTCTTGCTTGCCCGCATAAATACAAGAACGGGGATAACCCCCGCCCCTAAAAAGCACTAACACGCTTGAGATGGAGCAAGCCTTATTGAAAAATTTCCAGGCGTTGATCCAGTTGCAGGGGCTGCCCGGGCTTGAGGTCATTCCAGCGCTGCAGGTCCTTCATGGTCACCTTGTAGCGCTGGGCCACGGTGAACAGGGTATCCCCGCGTTTGACCGTGTAGACGGCTTTTTGCTTCTTGGGGAAGCTGGCCTCAGCGGCCTCCTCGGCCACGGCCTTGACCTGGGACCTGACCGGCGACTCGGCCGTCGGCTTGGCTGTAGGCTGGGCCTCGCTACGCGGAGCCGGTTTGGGAGGCTCGGGCTTCTTGACCGGCGTGGAGGGGACCGAGGCCTCGGCCCTGGGCGCCGGGCGATGCCCCGGGGCCAGAGCGTCCAGGCGCTCCTGTAGGGCCGCCACCTTGGCCGCCACCTCCGTGAGCTTGGTGACCGCGCCGGCGCGCCCCTTCACCGCCTCCAGCTCCTTCTCCAGGGTCACCAGGCGCAGCATCAGGTTGCTAACGTCTTTTTCCAGCTTGGCCACGCGTTCGCCGGTGCCTCCTGCCACCACATCGGGGGATGGCAGAGGGCCGGGCACCCGCTCGGGCAGGGCCGTGATCGTCCACAGGGCCATGCCCAGACCCACGAGCGCCAGCACCATGGCAATAATCGCCAACACTGTGCCCAGTCCTCCTCCGCCCCCCCCCCCAATGGCGCACCGGCAAAGGGGCGCGGCGCCCAGAGCCGTAGACCGGCTCGTCGGGGACTTGGCTGATATCCAGGCGGGGGCCCGTGGGTTCGTAGGGTGGGGCCATATTAACTCCTTGGGTTCCGAGATCATCGCAGGGCCCGGCTGGGTCGGCATCCGGGCGCCAGCCAATGCGGGTCCCCGCCGGCCCGCGGCGGCGGCCAAGCCGCTGATCACGGGCGGCCGGGGACGTGCAGCCCTGATTCATCCCTATTTTATATCACCACCGCCGTCTGGCCACAAGGCGGGCTCCACAGGGAGCCCCGGTGACGGCGGAACCAAGACTAGCGGCTAAGTGGCAGCACTGAAGTCGTGATATCATGAAAGGTAACCTTCAAATATTGCCTCGCTGACAGGAGACCGTGCTGGACACCACCGAACTGACCATAGAGCGCATCCTGGCCAAGGGCTCCCTGCCCAGCCTATCGCCCTGCGGCTAATCTAGATGGCCGCTGACGATGACGCCAACGCCGCTGAGCTAGCCCATTTCATCGGCCAGGACCCGGAGCTCACCACTCGGCTGTTGCGCCTGGTCAACAGCCCGGTGTTGGTCCTTGCTTTGTTCTGATCGTAAAGGAAGATAATTTTGCCTCTTCGTCGTCATGAGTGGGATTGGTGTAGTTCCGGTGTCATGATGCGGCGATACGCATGACCGAGTTGAAGCAGGAAGCAATTATGGACGCCGGCGAGCTTCTAGCCCTTGGCCTGGGGTTGCAACCGCTCTGGCGGCTGGTGGGACAGTGTGTGGACACCGATAAATAGCCCCACGAGATCTTCTTGGAGGTTACCGCCGACCGGTGAGCCAGGCACTCCTGCCCGGAGTATGGCAGGTTATGCAAAGTTGACGATTTCCACGAACTCATCTGGCGCCACCGCAATCTTTTCCAGCATCATTGCTACGTAACCGCCCGGGTACCCCGAGTGGACTGCCCCTACCACAGGGCCAAATAGGTCAAAAGGCCCTGGACCCGCTAGGACAGCTGATTCATCTTGCTGTTCGAGCAGGCGGTCATGACCCTGGTGCGGGAGATGCCCGTGCTGGCTGCGGACCGCATCTCCGGAGTCAGTGACACGCGGCTTTAGCGGGTGCCCCAGTTCTACGTAACCCAGGCCCTGTCCAAAATGGACCTGGGCGGGAGCAAAGCCGTAGCTTTGGACGAAGTCGCCTCCAAGCGGGACCACAACTACGTCCCCTTCTTCATCGACCTAAACCGCAAGCAAAAGCCGGTCATCTTCGTTACCCACGGCAAGGGCAGGGGCTGTCTGCTGTCCCGCCGCTTCCTGCGTGAGCATTACGGCAATTACAACAATATCGTCGAGGTAGTTTACGACATGTCGCCAGCCTTCCTGACCGCCATCGGCGAAAGCTTCCCCGGCGCCAACGTCACCGTGGATATGGTCCATCACCGCCTGACGGCTCAAGGAAATACTGCGCTGGATCAGAAAGGCCGCCTCATGTACAGGCCACTCAATGGCGCATCACCAACTTCACCCGACATGCCCTGAAATGCGTAGAGCCAGACACCAAAACCTTGGCCCCGGCCCTCAAGGCGCTCATAACTCGGGAAAAGCTTGCCACCTGGTCCTAAACCGCTGAATCTCCAACCATTCCAACGCCAGCCTGGAGGGGCTTAACGGCATCTTACAAGCCGCCAGGGCAAGAGCCCACGGCTACCGTAATGTCTTTACCTTCATGCCTATGGTCTATCTACTTCATCGCCGTGTCACTGGGAAAACTTATCAAATTACACAGTCAACAACGAAGAACCGAAATTTTTCAGATTGGCTTGACCAGGTAGGGATTTTATCCCATTATCCTGGACCTTGGATGTGAGTCCAGGAATGAGGCAGTGGCCGAGGGGGGGTGGTGGAACACCCCTGATCCCGAGAGACGAGAGTAACTCCCTGCCATCTGGTTGCCATCGTACTTTTCGTTACAGCCTGCGTTAATAAGATCATGAAACTGGGACGGCGTTTCCCCTGCCCCCAGCCGGAGAGGTGCCCCCGATGTGGAAGCGTCCGACTTTGGGGGCACGGCTTCGTGCCTGCCTATTTTGATGAAGACCTTACAGCGATTTGGCTTTGGCTTTTCTTCTGCCCTGACTGCCGGGCGGTAATCCGGCTGCAGCCGCGGGGTTACTGGAGCCGGTTTCAGGCTCCGGTGGAAACCATTCGTTAAAGCCTTTCCAATAAGCTAGCCAGGGGCAGATGGGACCCTGGCCTGCCGCGCTCCCGCCAGCGCCACTGGCTCAAGGGCTTGCTGCGGCAGGTGAGCCTATACCTGGGGTCAAGCTGGTCGGGCCACTTGATTGGGCCTTCGATTGGCTCAGTGGCCGCGGCCAGCCGGTGGGCGCAAAACAAGAGCCCTTTCCCTCTCTGAGCCACCTACCCAAGGGTGCCGTTGTCCTAGCCCGGCCCCCCGGTCTACACATAGGCGAAACACCCCCGTGGAGAACCAACATAGACGGAAACCAGAAAAAATGAGTAGCCATCTTCCGTTTCGGCGTTATTAGCGACTTTTTTGCCAGGGACTGCATGGAGCGTGGTGACCGGGAGAAGTTACTGCGAGACAAGTACGCCCAACGGTGGCAAACCCCCTTTTCCAACCGCATCCTGCTGTCGCGCTCCACCATTCTGGGATAGGTCAAGCTCTACCGCCAAGGCGGTGGCAAGCTGGAATCTCTCTACCCCATGGGCAGTAATGACCGGGGCGGCAGCAGGGCCTTGGACGAGGACACCGCCCAGGCCCTGGTCCGCCCTGCGCAGGGAGCTGCCCACTGCGTCAGTGACTAACCTCATCAGCGAGATGACGCGCCGACGTTTGACCTCGCTCGAGGTGATCCTCAAGGCGCTCACCGGCTACCGCTTCCTGCATCAGCAAGGGCTGATGGGCAAGTAGGTCACTCCCCTCTGTCGATCGCAGGCGCTTCGAGGCCGAGCTGACCAACGACATTTGGCAGAGTGACGCCATGCATGGGCCGATGCTCCTGGTGGGCGA
>CBCOTF020000012.1:0-11278 GCA_965112955.2 Desulfarculales bacterium | reverse complement strand
AGCTGCCGTCCCCTCGGGCCGCGACCATTTCGCGCAGGAGGGCTGGCACCCTCTTGCTGGAAACGGAGTAGCCTTCCAGACAAGCCTTGTGGCCCAGTGCGCAGGCGAGAAAGCTTTTGCCTACGCCGGTGGATTAGCTGATGAGCAGGTTGTGGTGTTCGGCTATCCACCGGCATGAGGCCAGGGCCATGATGAATGGTTTGTCCATACCGCGCCTTTGCCGGTAGTCGATGTCCTCCAAGCAGGCGTTATGCCGGAGCGTGGCATTGACCAGTCTGTTTTTGAGCCGGCGGTGTTGTTTCTCGGATTAATTTGACGAAGGTTCTTTGATTATTCTGGACTGATTTTTCCTTTCTCATTTGATCAGATCAATTCTGTTGCGGCGATGCGGACGTGCTCTGTGGAGACGACCTGAGCCTACTCCTCGGCGGCAGCTATGATCGCGCCTCGGCCCAGGTAGTTGGCCCCTCGGAAGAGGCCGCCGCTGGAGCTTTGCTGTATGGCGGCGACAGCCGGACCAGAGAAGAGGTTCTGTTTGACGCTTGCGATTTTGAGGTGGTGCAGGAGGTAAGCCGGCATGCTCTGGAGGGGAACGCCGGCCAGATGGCTTCTAGCCACGACCCTGGAGGCCAGGGGCAGGGAGTTTCTGTTGTATATGAAGAGATCGGCGAAGTTGTTCTGGCCGGCCAGAATGATGGGCAGGATTGGCTTGGAGTCTCCCTAAAACTGAGTGATGATGTGCAATTCGGCCAGGACTTGAAGCCTGAGGAGGTAGGCCTCATCTATGATGAGGCCGGGTTTTTTTGCGGTTTTGGGCGATCTCCAGGACCTGTTTTCTGATGAGCTTGGTGAAGACGGCCCTGGAGAAGCTGGCGGTGTCCCCTTCGAGCTCGACACAGATTTACCTGTAAAGTTCCAGGATGGAGTTCTGTGAGGCGGTGACCCAGATGATTTGATACTCGGATGGGTGCAGCCTGCTGGCGGCCCAGCGCAAGTCGGCGGATCTCCCGCTGCCCACATCTCCGGTGACCAGGGCCAATGCGCCAAGGCGAATGGCGTATTCGAAGCGTTTGATCACGCCGAAGACCTCAGCGGTTTGCATTATTTTCTTGGATGCCAGGTCAAAGCCGAAGGGCTCCCGGGTGAGGGCAAAGAAGGCGCGGTAATTTGGTTTCATGAGTTGTTGATCTCAGGGCCTGGTTTTTGCGAGAGAAGGGAGCCGCCAGTGGTGGCTGTGGTGGAGCTGGATTCCAAGCGCAGCAGATGGTGGTCGCGCTTGGCCTTGCAATTGACGGCGAGGTCCAGCGGCCTGAGCAAGCTGTGGAAGCGATTTCCCAGTAGGACCTCTACGCGGTCGGGGTTATGGTCGTGATAAAGGAGGATGATTTGTTTGCCGATCAGAGGCACTGGGGCCTCGTATAGCCTGCCGGCCAGGGAGATGGTGCGGTTCAGGGCCACGCGGCGCGCGATCCTTTTTCTGAAGTATTTTCCCAGGTCGGCGTGGGCTGGCCTGACGCACTCCATCTTGCTGGTGAAGCGCTGCAGGGGGGCTTGTCCGGAGCCCAGATGCTTGCGCTGGTGGTAGACATCCCTAATCCAGCACCCCAGGGCCTCATTGATGTCTCGAGGGTGTCGCACTTGAAGCCGGGGAGAAGCTGGGACCTGACGATGCGGAAGAATTTTTCGATTTTGCCCCTGCCCTGGGGCACGTAGGGCGGTGAGTGGACCAGGGCGATGTCCAGGGAGGCGGGGATCTCTTCCAGGTGGTGGGCGCGGAAGGCTGGGCCGTTATCGAGATAGGAATTGCGTGGTAGCCCCTATTTGAGCAGGGTCTGGCGCAAGGCCTATAGATAAGTGGCCAGGCCCTAGAAGGGATAAAACTCGGCGTGAACGATCAGGCGGCTCCTGTCGTCGATGAAGGCGAAAAGGTAGGTCTTGCGCTGGTTGCGGACCACCAAGAGCATCGGCCCATGCATGACGTCACTCTGCCAAATGTCGTTGGGCAACTCGGTCTCGCAGCGCCTGCGGTCGGCAGGGGGGCGACCTGTTTGCCTATCAGCCTTTGCTGGTGCAGGAAGCAGTAGACCGCGTTCGACGTGTTCTCATCGATGTGGACCTTGGCCTTCTTCCATTGGGCATACTGGTAGATTGTGGCGGGCAGAGGCTTGAGCGCCGGTTTGTCGAGGGACTCGTACATGGAGCTCCGGCTGCCGGGCAGCTTTTTGAAAGGCCAGTTGTTAAGCCGGTCTAGAAGCTCACGGATCGCCTGGTTAAGCTCAGCCAGACTCAAGAAGGACCTCTTGCGCAGGGCGGCCAGAATCCACCTCTCCAACAGTTGCACCCCCACCTCAGCCTTAGCCTTGTCACGGGGTTTTTGTACCCGGGCGGGCAAAACCGCTGTGCCGTAGTGGGCGGCTATCTCCTGGTAGGTCGGGTTGATGTCGGGCTCGTAGCGGCAAGCCTGGCTCACCCCGGACTTGAGGTTGTCGATCACCATCAACTCCGTCACCCTGCCAAAACATTGGAAGGCCCACTGGTGGGAGCCGATCCAGTCGGGCAGACTGTGGGTACACGTGGCTTCGACAAAAATGTAGCTGCTGGCGCCCAGATCTGCCACGAAGATCTGGCCCCCCCTAACCTCACCCGTCAGGGAGACCACCACGCCCACTGGCTGGCTGGTATAAACGATAAACGTCTTCTCGCCAGACCGTTGCTCCTGGCGAAAGGCCAGCCCCAGCGTGCCGGACCATTTTTGGTAACGCTCGCAAAACCAGCTGTATTGGTAGCCCAAGGCATGGACCGTACTCCTCCCACAGCAGCTCCAGGGACATACCCTTACGCCTCAGCTCTTGATGGACCTGTGGGACCAGCCAGGCTCCGGGCGGAAACCCGTAGACGGCAAAAAGGGGAGTGGAAGGGGCAGTCGCTCAAGCTACGTCTCATCTACACTGATGGGGAGGGGCCAGGACAGGCCGGCGCGCGCAGTTCGACGCAAATAATGGGACACTGTGGTCCGGCCTATTCCGCAACTCTTGGCAATGTCTCGGTTACCGCCGCCGACCTCGTGCTTCAACCGAAGTACTTCTTTAATTTTACGTATGGATAGCCTCTCCATCGGTAGCTGCACCTTCCGTATTGGGAAGGCGCAGTATAACCGATCAGATATTATCCAGTGTCGCCTACTACCCCAAGTGGCCCACATCCCATGGAGTGGGGGGCCCACATCGCGTGGAATTATTGCCCCGCTTGCAACGGAATCCGTACTTGATCCCCAGCAGAGAGGGCCGTGGGTTAGGATCATGGCCCGGGTGGCGGCCTTGCTTAAGCGTTGCTCTAGGCAGTCCCAGGGGTAATTTAGCAAGACCCCTGCCGGGGCGCGTAGTGCCGTTGCCAGGGAAGGGGCCATCACCAGGCGCAGGCCGCCCCGCTGGGGGTCGGCCCCCGCGGGCAGTCCCTGGGGCACCTTGACCTGGCCCCAGCCGCCGGCCGGGTCTGGGGAGCCGGCCATGGCCGCGGTCTCCAGGTGGATCATGGGCAGCACCTCCAGCTTGAAGTGGGCGGCGTTCGCCTCGCCCTCCAGGTTGGCTCGGAAAGCCAGGCTGGCCTGGCCGGGCTTGGAGATCTGCACCAGGGGGTCCACGGCGCGGCTTTGGCCGGGGCTAAGCTCCAGGCTCTGCTGGGCCGATCCGACCAGGGTCAGTCCCGTGGCCTGCAGGCTGACCGTCACCCGTCCGGGGCGCTGGCTAAAGTTTTGCACCAGCACCCAAGCCGCGAATTTATCTCCGCTGACCGCGAAGCGTGGTAGGGTCGCGAGCATCTGTAGGGGCCGGTTGGCACGCACGCTGGCCTTGCCCTGGCTGGTGGCCACGGCCGCCAGGCGGTAGGCCGTGAGGCTGTCGGGCAGCTTGAAGCTCAACTCCAGGAGGCCCTGATCGTGGGTCTGGCCCTGGAGCAGCCAGGACACGGCGGGATGGAAATCCTGGCACATGGACTGCCCCAGGCCCCCGCCGCCGGCCAAGTCGTCCCCCTTATCGCCCTGGAAGCGTTGACCCACCACCTGGGTGCGGCCGTTGGCGCTTTGCACGGTGAGAGGGCGGGGCTTGTCGAAGGTAACCCGGGGGTCGTAGGAGTTCACGCTCTTGACCTGCAACATGGCCGCGATCTCGGCTCGGGGCGTAGCTCGCTCTGGCGGGGCTCCAGGCGCACCTTGAGCCCGGCCTGGGGGCGCTCACCTTGAGGTTAGCGTAGCCGATGCGCACCTGGGGCCTGCCAAGGTCCAGTCTGGCGGCGTTTCCTGCGGCCACGCGGCTGCGCACCAGGAGCACTCCCAGGCAGGCGTTGGGGGCATCCTCGGCCTGGATGGGTCCCTTCATCAGTGGTGGCACCGGACCCTCCACTTGGCGTACCAGGGTGCGGCGCACTCCCAGCCCTCCCACGGTAATCAGGGCCGTGGCCCGAACGAAGGGGTCCTTGGTCAGCACCTGGGCGCTCTGCCCCGGTCTGAGGGTGGCGGTCTCGGTCACCACTTCCAGTCGGTTGTCCTCGAAACGCTGCCAGCCGGCCAGACCTTCCCCGGCGGAGTGAAGCTAGGTGCCGTGGCTGTTGATTCACCCTTACTGGTCCTGCCCTTTGGCCAGCACCGCGTAGGTGCCGGCCTCGGGCGGAGTGAAGCCGGCTTGGCCGCTGGCGCTGGGCAGGGCTAGGGTCTGCTCCCCGACCTTGTCGCGCCGGGCCTGGGCCAGATAGCGGTAGAAGCCGCCGGGGCTGCGCTCGCGCACCGTCTCCCATATCGTGCGGTAAGCCGTGATTTTAACCTGGAAGGGGACGCCGGCTGGTCGTCGAAGGTGGCGGCTTTCATTTCTAGGCTGACGCTCTGTCCGGCCTGGGCCAGGCTGGGGGGGCCTTGAGCCCCAGGTATAGGGCCGCGGGATGTGCTGTGAACCTGCTGCGCCCGGTTACCACCGGTCCCGAGGCCTCCAGCCCTACCTCCATCGGCTGGCCGGGCTGGGGTGGAGGGGTTGACAGGATCAGGCCGGCCCGCCCCTGGGTGTCCAGCTAGGTCTCCAGGCTGCCCAGGGTCGTGATCTTGCTGTGCGGCTCGTTCTTGGAGGGTAGGGGGCAGGTCGTCCACGGCAAAGCCTTCCAGGCTGGCGGGGGTGAAGCTGGAACGGTGCTGCTCCACCTGCACCTTGGCCTTGCCGCCGGCTATCGGCGTTCCGAAGGGGTAATCCGCCTGCAACGCGGCGGCTTGGGCCTGCGCGTTCAGGCTTGTGCCCGGGGTTTCCAGGCTCACCGTGAACTCCGGGGGGTGGAAGTCGGCCACCCGGAAGCCGCCGCCGGCGATCTCCTGTCCACCGGCCTTGACCGATATCTGATATTGCCTCGAGCGGGTCTGGCTGCTTAAGTTTCGCTCGCCGCTCAGGGGGAGCCATAGGTGGCTGTAGGGGTCCTTAATATCCACGCGTAGGGGAGGCTGGAGCGGTAGCGTCAGGCCTTGGGGTCCCTGGGTGTGCAGATACACCACCAGGCGCACGGTCTGCCCCGGCTGGTACAGGGGGGGCAGTTGGGTGGTGGCGTGGGCCAAGAACGGCAGGTAGTGCTCCGAGTTCAGGTAGTCTACGCTGAAGGGCAGGGAGTAGAATTAGATCGTTGGACCAGGAATAGGGCAGCACCGCTAGGTTGCCATTGTTGCGTCCCCGCAGGAAGATCTGGGGACCCATCCAGGGGCGGGCTTTGTCCTTTTGGAGAGCCAGGCTGGCCAGGGGTAGCAGGGCGGCCAGGCCATTGGCGTCGCTTTGCCCCTGCCACAACACTCGGTTGGTCTGGTCGCGCAGCTCCAAATTAACGCCGGCCAGGGGCTGGCCCGTGGAGAGCCGCGTGGTCCAGACTGCGCCAAGGCCGGTGGCCAGGCCAGCTTGCACTCCAGGCCCAGGTCGGTGACCTGCATCAGGGCGTGCTGCACTTGTCCAAGAGCGTCACCCCGCCCCGGGACGCTTTGTCCAAAAGTTTGGCAGGCCCAGGGGACGCAACACGGTCTAGTTTGACGGCAGTTGCAGGCACAGCTCGTTCAAAACCGCTCCCTGATCGGGCTAGGGGCGGGGTTGGCGGTGGTCATAGGGCAGGACAGCTTCGGTCACGCATGCTGGCACCACTTCCTCGGCGGAGAGCAGACGCACCGCTGCGCGGATGGTCCCCAGATTGCGCACCCGCAAGGGGTACAGTTCTTTTCCCGCCGCCTCCAGCAAACCCTTGCCGCCCATCAGGGAGAAGACAGGGTGCATGTCGCCGGTCTTGAGGGACAGGTTGACGGGCTCGGCCAGGAGGGTTTAGGGGCCCAGCCAACGATAGCTGCCGGGAGGCTTGGGAATCCTTTTCAGGGGGGAGTCGGCCTCCGCCTGCTCCATGGCTCTCCGGGGGCGCATGGGGTGCGAGAAGCTGGCCACCACCTGGGTGAGGTGCGCCACCTAGCCCGAGGGCATGATTTTAACCGTGAGCGCCATCTCGGTCACCGTCGGCAATGGCACAAGGCACAGGCAGGCCAGAAGGGTTAGCCGCAGGGCCAGGGGCCGGGCGGCCAAGCGGGTGTTGGTAAGGCGTCGATCCGATTATTCTTATTATTGCTTCGTCGTCATCATGAGTAGAATTGGTGTAGTTTCGGTGTCATGATGCCGCAATCCGCATGGCCGAGTTGGAGCAGGAGGCAGTCATGGGCATCGGCGAGCTTCTGGCCTTTGGCTTGGGGTTGCAACCGCTCTGGCGGCTGGTGGAGCAGCTTGTGGACACCGATAAACAGCCCCACGAGGTCTTCTTGGAGGTTGCCGCTGACCGGGGAGCCGAGTACCCCTGCCCGGAGTGTGGCAGGCCCGACCACTTATGCAAGGCTTACAACTTCCACGAATTCATCGGGCGTCACCTCAATTTTTTCCAGCATCATTACTACGCAATTGCCCAGGTGCCCCGGGTGGACTGCCCCGACCACGGGACTAAATAGGTCAAGATGCCCTGGACCCGCGAGGGCAACCGGTTCACCTTGCTGTTCGAGCAGGCGGCCATGACCCTGGCTGCGGCCCACATCATCGGAGTCAGCGACACGCGACTTTAGCGGGCGGTCCAGTTCTACGTGGCCCAGGCTCTGTCCAAAATGGACCTGGGCAGAGTCAAGGCCGTGACTCTGGACGAAACTGCCTCCAAGCGGGGCCACAGCTACATCACCGTTTTCATCGACCTAGACCGCAAGCAAAAGCCGGTCATCATCTTCTTTATTACCCCTGGCAAGGGCTATCTGGTTTTGTTCCGCCGCTTTCTGCGTGAGCATGGCGGCGATCACAACAATATCGCCGAAGTGGCCTGCGACATGTCGACAACCTTCCAGGCCGTCATCGGCAAAAGCTGTCCCGGCGTCAACGTCACTCAGAAAGGCCACCTCTGTACGAGCCGCCCAGTGGCGCATCATCTACTCCACCCGCCATGCCCTGAAGTACATAGTGCCTGAAACCAAATTTCTGCCCCCGATTCTCAGGACGCTCATGATTCTGGAAGAACATGCCACCTGATCCTAAACCGCTGGACCTCCAACCATTCCAACGCCCGCCTGGAGGGGCTTAACGGCATCTTCCAGGCCGTCAGGGCAAAAGCCAGAGGCTACCGTAATGTTTTCACCATCATAGCCATAATCTATTTCATCGTCGCGCCACTGGGGGAGTTTATCCACTTCCACAGTTAACGACGAAGAGCCACAAAAAAGATCGTGCTCCCACCGCAAAAGTGCGGCGGGAGCCGTGGGATTTTTCGGCAGCGGTCCGCGGGACCGCCCTAAGCCTAATCGATGGCGTCGAACTTACAATTCTCGAAGCAGGTTTTGCACTTTATACAGTTCTCCAGGTGAATCACCGCCGGCTGCTTCTTCTCCCAGGTGATGGCGTTCACCGGGCAGTTCTTGAAGCACAGGCCGCACATCTTGCATTTTTCTTCGTTGACCTTGAAGTCCAGGAGGGCTACGCAGCTCTTGGCCGGGCACTTCTTGTCGTGGATGTGGGTCTCGTACTCATGGCGGAAGTAGCGCAGGGTGGAAAGTACTGGGTTTGGGCCGGTCTGACCCAGGCCGCACAGGCTGGAGGTCTGGATCATGGGTGCCAGCTCCTCCAGGGTGTCCAGGTCGTCGGGCTCGCCGTGCCCCTCCACGATTTTTTCCAGGATTTGCAGCATACGGCGGGTCCCCTCCCGGCAGGGGGTGCACCCGCCGCAGGATTCCTCCTGCACGAAGTCCATGAAGAAGCGGGCCATGTCCACCATGCAGGTGGAATTGTCCATGACAATCATGCCGCCGGAGCCCATGATGGCGCCGACCTTGGCGATGGCCTCGTAGTCGCACAGGGTATCCAGGTGGGCCTCGGGGATGCAGCCGCCGGAGGGGCCGCCCAGCTGCACGGCCTTGAACTTGCGGTGCTTTTTGGGGATGCCACCGCCAATGTCGTAGATGATGGAGTGCAGGCTGGTGCCCATAGGCACTTCCACCAGGCCGATGTTGTTGACGTGCCCGGTGAGCGCGAAGACCTTGGTGCCCTTGGAACCCTCGGTGCCAATGGACGAGTACCAGGTGCCGCCCTTTTCGATGATCTGGGGGATGTTAGCCCAGGTCTCCACGTTGTTAAGAACCGTGGGGCGATTCCACAGGCCGGCCACCGCCGGGAAGGGCGGCCGGGGCCGGGGCATGCCGCGTTTGCCCTCTATGGAACGCATCAGCGCTGTTTCCTCGCCGCAGACAAAAGCGCCGGCCCCCTGGTAGATGTGCAGGTCGAAGGCAAAGCCAGTGTTCAGGATGTTGTCGCCTAACAGGCCGTACTCGCGGGCCTGCTCTATCGCCAGCTGCAGGCGGTGCACGGCAAGCGGGTACTCGGCCCGGCAGTAGACATATCCCTCGTGGGAGCCGATGGCCTTGGCCGCGATGGTCATGCCCTCCACCACCGAATGGGGGTCGGCCTCCAGGATGGAACGGTCCATGAAGGCTCCGGGGTCGCCCTCGTCGGCATTGCACAAGACGTACTTGACCTCACCCGGCGACTTTGAGCAGAACTCCCACTTAAGACCCGTGGGGAAGCCGGCGCCACCGCGACCGCGCAGGCCAGAAGTCTTCACCTCGGCGATGATTTTTTCTGGCGTCATCTCGGTCAACGCCTTGCCCAGGGCCTTGTAGCCATCCCGGGCGATGTATTCGTCTACGCTCTCAGCGTCCAGGATGCTGCGGTTCCTGAGAGCAATGAGCTGCTGGTGGGCGAAGAAGGGGATGTCCCGCATGTCGGGGATGATTTCTTTGGTCTTGGGCTCCTTATAGAAGAGCCTCTCCACTGGCCGCCCCTTGACGATATGCTCGGATATCAGCTCGGGGATGTCCTTCTCCTCTAAAGCCACGTAGAAGGTGCCCTCGGGATAGACCACCATAACCGGCCCCATGGCGCAAAAGCCGTTGCAGCCGGTCTCCACCACCACCACTTCGTCGGCCATGCCCTGTCTGGCGATCTCTTTGACCAAGGCAGCCTTGACGGCCACGGAGCCGGCGGCCCGGCAGCCGGTGCCCCCGCAGATGAGCATGTGTTGACGGAATCTTTTCATGACAAGCCCTCTCTTATTGCTCGCTGCCTTTGGCCAAGACCCACTGCACCTGTATTTCGCCCTTCACTACGTGGCGGTTGAAGATTTGGCGCATCTTGGGATCGTCCACGTAGCTGTACTTGATGGGCTCCTCGCCCAATTTTTCCACCTTGACTAGGGGTTCGGCGCTGCACAAGCCCATACAGCCGCTGGTAGTGATGATGACGTCCTTGCGTCCGGATTTCTCCAACTCGTCCATAACGGCGTTGAGCACGGTCCGGGCGCCGCTGGCGATGCCGCAGGTGCTCATGTGCACGGTGACCTTAACCTGGGCCCCGCCCTCGCGCAGGCTGGTGCTGGCGGTGCTTTGGTCCTTTATCTTGGCGAGATCGCTGATCTTAAGCTTGGCCATCTTGATCCTCCCCAAACCCATGTACTTTGGGATGATTTTTACCTGGATATACTAGCAGGATAAGTGACGCAAGTCCATGGCTTTGATTGGGCAAAAATCGGCGTTAACCAAGGATCTGGAGGCGGCACCGGGCTGGCGTTATTAGACTTTTAGATAAGATAGCTGCCGGCCGCAGGCAGCAGGCAGGTTACGCGGAGTGCCCAGACCTTCCTGGCTAGCGATCTCCAGATGGCCGCCCAGGCTCTCCATGACCTCCTTGACGATGACCAGGCCCAGGCCAGTATCTTTCTCGGACATCTTTTTGGTCTGCTCGGCGCGAAAAAGCTCACCGAAGCGTCGGGCCTGGTCTGTCGGGGACATGCTGATGCCGGCGCCGCTGATGTTTACCGATAGCCAACACGGGGATCCGGGGGTTCGCCCCACCTGCACACGTCCCCCCGTGATGTGTATTTTAGAACGTTGCTCAAGAATATTGTTGAAGACTTCGTCCAACAGATGTGGTCCCCCAGGGCCGGGGCCAAATCGAGGGCCAGGTCAGCGCCCGGGGCTCCAGGGGGGCTGCTATTGGGCATCCGGCGGCCACCCTAAAGATACCATTGCTGGTCTTTCTGTGAGAATGCCCAAGCCTCCGCAGGCAACGCTTCAGGGTCTCCTGCTACGATGGCGCCAAATTGTTACTTCTCGCTTTGTTCTGATCGGGAAGTACGGGAATTTTTAGATCGGCCTTTGGGGGCACGGCTTCGTACCTGCCTATTTTGATGTAGCCCTTACAGCGATTTGGCTTCGACGTTTCCGCTGCCCTGACTGCCGAGCGGTATGATCCGGCTGCGGCCGCGGGGCTACTGGAGCCGGGTCTAAGCCTCGGTGGAGACCATTCGGCAAAGCCTTTCCAATAAGCTATCTCGGGGCAGGTGAAGCCCTGGCTTGCCGCGTTCCAGCCAGCGCCACTAGATCAAGGGCCTGCTGCGGCAGGGGATCTTATACCTGGGGTCAAGCTTGCCGGACGACCTGCTTGGCGTCTTCGATTGGCTCACTGGCCGGGGCTTGGCTGCGGGCAGTCGGTCGGCGTAAAGGAAGAGCCCATTCCCTCCCTGAACCACCTCTCCAAGGGTGCCGTTGCCCTGGCCCGGCCCCTCGGTTTACACATTGGCGAAACATCTCCATGGAGGACCGACATGGACGAGGATCAAAAAAAACGAGTAACCATCTTCCGTTTCGGCGTCATTAGCGACTTTTTTGCCAGGGACTACATGGAGCGTGGTGAACGGGAGAGGTTAC
>CBCOTF020000011.1:0-1605 GCA_965112955.2 Desulfarculales bacterium | reverse complement strand
GGGGGCTACCACGCAAGCTCTATCTCGATAACGGCCCAGCCTTCCGCTCCCACCACCTGGAAGAGGTCAGCGCCTCCCTGAACATCGCCCTAGTCCACTCGCTGCCATACGTGCCCCAGAGCAGGGGCAAGATCGAAAGATTTTTTCGTACCGTCAGGTCCCATTTTATCCCCGGCTTCAAGGGTGATATCCTTCGAGACATCAATGAGGCCTTGGAGTGCTGGATTAGGGACGTCTACCACCAGCGCAAGCATCTGGGCAGCGGACAGGCCCCCCTATAACGCTTCGCCAGCAAGATGGAGTGCGTCAGGCCAGCCCACGCCGACCCGGAAGACTATTTCAGAAAAAGAGCCTCGCGCTGCGTGGCCCTGGATCGCACGACCGCGCATTCTTTGCCCTCAACAGGGCGCCCTTCAGCTCTGACCTGGCGCCTAAGAAAATAATGCAGGCCGCCGAGGTCCTCGGCGTGGCCAAACGCTTCTAATACGCCATCCGCCTCGGCACAGTGGCCTTGGTTACCGGAGATGTGGGCAGCGGGAAATCCACCGCCTTGCACTGGGCCGCCAACAAACTGCACCCATCCGAGTAGCAGATCATCTGGGTCACCGCCTCACGGGGCTCCATCCTGAAACTCTACAGGCAAACCTGCGTCGAGCTCGAAGCGGATACCGCCAGCTTCTCCAGGGCCGTCCTCACCAAGTTCATCAGAAAACAGGTCCTGGGAGTCGCCCAGGGCCGTAAGAAAAAATCCGTCCTCATCCTCGAGGAAGCCTCCCTTCTCAGGCTTCCAATCCTGGCCGAGTTGCACAACATCACTCAATTTCAGGGAGATTCCAAGCCAATCCTGCCCATCATTCTGGCCGGCTAGAACAACCTCGCCGATCTCCTCATATACAAAACCTCCCTGCCCCTGGCCACCAAGATCGTGGCCAAAAGCCATCTGGCCGGCGTCTCCCTCCAGAACATGCAGACCTAGCTTCTGCGCCATCTCAAGATCGCAGGTGTTAAACAGGACCTCTTCTCTGATCCGACCGTCACCACCATGCAGCAGGGCTCTGGCGGCCTTTTCCGAAGGGCTAACCACCTGGTCCGAGGCGCGATCATAGCTGCCGCTGAGGAGCAGGCTCAGGTCGTCTCCACGGAGCACGTCCGCATCGCCGTAACAGAATTCATCTGATCAAATAAATAAAGAGAGGATCAGTCCAGGATCAGTGCTGTCCAAGATAGGCGTAGTGTCTAAAAATAATCGTATAAAAACAGTTAATTATCTATAAATTTAGTAGCTTTTGAGATTAAATTACTATTTTTGGGTTGGTGTTTTTTGTTTCACTGGCGGTTGTCTGTCCAAGCCAGGGCAAGAGCGATAACTGGACCTGTTCGGGCATGAGGGGCGGGGTGTGATAGGAGTGTTGGAGCCAGGCGCGCAACTCCCTGTATGTGAAGAAATTTAGGCGCAGCATGGCGGCCAGATTGGACAGTGACCATGCGGCCAGGGAAAGATGGTAAGCCACTTGATCAAAAGCAGAGTGATCAAGGCTGTCCAAATCTGGATTTCCAAATCGTTGCTGCTGGTGCCCACGAAGGTTTTGACTTTAAGGTTTTGCT
>CBCOTF020000010.1:0-1924 GCA_965112955.2 Desulfarculales bacterium | reverse complement strand
GAGGTGCACGAGAATTTCACGCCCTATTCCGTGGCCGGTCACCGCCACATCCCGGAGATGGAGCAAGAGCTTTCCCTGGCCGCCGGGGAGCCGGTGCGCCTGACCTTCACTCCCCATCTGTTGCCCTTAAACCGAGGAATCCTCTCGACCATCTACGCCCGGCCGGCGGCCGGCGTGGACGAACAGAGGGTGCGTGAGTGCTGGCAGGCGGCTTACGGCCGGGAGCCCTTCATCCGGCCTCTGGACAAGGGCCTTTTACCGGCCACCAAGGAGGTGCGCGGTAGCAACCGGGTGCAGCTGGGAGTGGCTATCGACCCTCGCTCGGGGCTCCTGAAGCTCTTCGCGGCCTTGGACAACCTCACCAAGGGGGCCAGCGGCCAGGCGGTGCAGAACGCCAATCTGATGCTGGGCCTGCCCGAGACGGCCGGCCTGGGCGAGCTGGCGGTGACGCCGTAAGATTACCCCAGACAGGCTGGGCCTTTTTGGGGATCCTCCGGTGATAGGCCCTGTCCAGTACATCCTTGCAAGGCCCGGGAGGTCCAAGCGGCCATGGCCCAGGAAACGTTATTCAATCGGTTCATGGGGGGCTTCCCGCCCCACGGGGTGCCTTTCCTGCCCCAAGAGACGCTTGGAGAGGCGGGAGCGCCCCGCCGCCTGGCCATGGTGCTGGCCTATGATGGCCGAGATTTCGCTGGCTGGCAGGCGCAGCCCGGCGGCCGCAGCGTGCAGGGCGAGGTGGAGACGGCTCTGGGACGCCTGTGCGACCACCCCTTGCGTCTTCTGGCCAGTGGCCGCACCGACGCCGGCGTGCACGCCCTGGGCCAAGTGGCCAGCTTCGAGACCCACAGCCGCCTGGGGCTGGAGTCCCTTATCCGAGGTCTCCAGGCCCTACTGCCCGCCGACATCCACCTGCGCGCCTTAGGGCCCGTAGAAGCCAATTTCCACGCCCGCTACAGCACCCAGGCCAAGACCTACGACTACTACCTGTGGCCGGCCTGCCAGGTGGCGCTGTTTTTGCGAAATCGTCTGTGGGCCTATCCTCGGCCCTTGGAAGCCGAGTCCATGCGTCAGGCCCTGGCCCTGCTGCCCGGAGAATGGGACCTCAAGGCCTTCGCCAGCCGAGGCGGTGAGGTCCAGGGCTCCACAGTGCGCGAGATTCTAGAAGCCAGCCTGGATATCAGGCCCGAGGGTTTGTGGCGGGTGCGGTTGACGGCCACGGGGTTTCTGCGCCATGTGGTGCGCAATCTGGTAGGGGCCTTGAGCCAGGTGGGCAGCGGGCGGCTGCCTCCCACGGCCCTGGCCGAGATGCTGGCCGCTGGCCAACGCCTCTATGCTGGACCCAAAGCGCTACCGGGGGGGGTGTATCTCAATCGGGTCTATTATGGACCTTGGCCAGGTCCGGAGGAGAACTAGGACGGGGGCATCGACGCTGCCGCTTGTGCCTGAGCGTCCGGGGTTCCATGCAAAACCAGGATTACGCTCGTCTAGGCGAGGCCTTGTGGGTGATTTGGAGGGCTTATCCTCGGCGTCAGTCGCTGGATCGCCCCCCACCCTCTGAGCCGAAGCATCGCCGAGAGGCGGAAGCCCCGGTCTGGGTGGTGCTCTCTACTGGCCGAAACTACGTTTGAGCAGGCTTCTTAGCCTTCTTACTCTTTTTGGCCTTTTTCTTGGTCTTAGGCTGGGCTATCCCCGCCTGCTGTTTGGGATCATCGCTGGCCGATGCCACCTGGGGCAGGGTCGGCATGGCCAGAGATATGCTCAATAGCAGGGCTAAAATCACCGGATAAACTTTTTTCATCTTCGGCCCCTTCCTCCTGGGACATGGTTAGCTCATACCCAAAGGCAACCTACCATTTCTGGTAGGTCCCGGTAGATGAAATGCAATATATGCTAGCTCAAGAAAGGTCGGTGGCTAGTTACTTCT
>CBCOTF020000009.1:0-1081 GCA_965112955.2 Desulfarculales bacterium | reverse complement strand
AGGGTCTGTGCTGGTTGGCGTAGGACAGTGTGGACTTTGTTGGGGCCGCGCTCACACCAAGATGGGATAGCTTGCCCATGCAGCAGGAAAGACCCAGGCAAATTTCCCTTAGGAAATCGGCCCTGGCCAGGTGATAGGAGAGCATGGCCACGAACTGGGTCCAACAGGGAGCTCCCTTAATTCTGACCCCGGTACAGGCTTTTTGACCAAGGCAGCGAACTCAGTGGGGGGGAAGTAATGCAGTATTACGCCGGGATGAGGGCTTCTCGTTTCGATCACTTAGTCGGTTTTTGAGAACCTATTTTGGACAACACTGATGCCCAATGGAATAAGGCCAAGGGTTACATCGATTACCACGTAAAGGTGGACCGCCATTACTATTCGGTCCCTCACCAATTGGTGGGCAAGAAGTTGGACATCCGCTACACGGAGCGCACGGTGGAGTCCTTCCATAAGGGCGAGCGGGTGGCCAGCAACCGTCGCATTCTGGGGCAAAGCGGCGTCACCACCCTGACCGAGCACATGCCTCACTCCCACAAGGAGCACGCCAAGTGGACCCCCGGAAGAATCACCAACTGGATACACAAGATCGGCGAGGCCACGGCCAAGCTGGCCGAGGGAATCATGAGTCGGGTGGCGCATCCCCAGCAAGGCTTCAAGGCCTGCCTAAGCCCTGATCACCTTGGCCGAAAAGCATGGTGAAACGCGAATGGAGGCCGCCTGCTTGAGGGCTTTGGCCGATGGGGCCCTCAGCTCCAAGAGCGTAGAACGCACCATTGATAAAGAATTGGGTGAGGCGCTTTTGCTGACGCTGGCCCCGAAATACAGTCCCATCATTCACCCCAGCATCCGCGAAGTCGGCTGCTCCTTGACCGCCCAAGGGGCAAGCCATGCTGATGAATCCCATCCTGGACAAGCTCCGCGTCCTGGGGTTGGAGGGCATGCTCAATGCCCTAGAGAAACAGCTGGACACCCCCGAGGCTCAGAAACTGGGCTTCGAGGAAAGACTGGGCCTAATGGTGGACAGGGAGGCCATTCACAGAGAAAATCGCCGGCTCAAAAGCAGGCTGGCCAAGGCCAA
>CBCOTF020000008.1:0-6822 GCA_965112955.2 Desulfarculales bacterium | reverse complement strand
TCGGCGGCAACCTCCAAGAAGACCTCGTGGGGCTGTTTATCGGTGTCCACACGTTACTCCACCAGCCGCCAGAGCGGTTGCAACCACAGGCCAAGGGTCAGCAGCTCGCCGGCGTCCATGATTGCCTCCTGCTTCAACTCGGCCATGCGGATCGCTGCCGCATGACACCGGAATTACACCAATTCCACTCATGACGACGAAAAGGCACTTGTAAGTAACTAACCGTTTTTATAAGATCATTTTTAGCCACTACGCCTATTTTGGACAGCACTGACCTGGTCAAGCCAAGCTGAAAAAATCCTTTACTTCCCGATCAGAACAAAGCAAAAACCAACACGGGGCAAGCAGGGACCATCCCGGGTAGCTCCGTACCACCTCTGGACCGATCCAGACCTGGACCAGAAGGAAAAGGACCCTTCTTAATCGCCGCACGTCTGCACAACTTGAAGGAAACTTGTCGTTTTCACTATTCTTATCCCGGTACATCAGGCGTCGAGGCAAAAGGGAGGATACACCTTTCCGGTTGATCCGCAGGCTCCGGACGCGGCCATGATCCACTCCCTACTTCACGCACACCTAGCCTAGCTGGCAACCAGTTTTGTCCTCGCGCCTCATTTTAATTTTTTTCTTCTTGACGCAGGTGGCACAAAAGGGGTATTTGCGCAAAAAGAATCGCTAAACATTACCTTGTAGCGCAGGACGATACCAACGCCTCGAACCACCAAACACCATATTCAGTCCCTGGACCGAGGCCTTGCGGTTCTCCTGGCTTTCACCCCGGAAAAGCCGCACCTGACCCTCACCCAGCTGGCCCAGGCCAACAAACCCGCCGTCCCGCGCCTCACCGACACCCTGGTGGCGCTTGGCTTCCTAGGACGCGACCAGTGCAAAAAATTCTACCTGAGGCCCAAGCTCCTCTCCCTAGGCTACGCCTGCCTTCAGGGCCACGAGCTGCGCGAGGTGGCCTGCGAGCAGTTACGCGCCTTCTCCGACCGCATCGGCTGCACCGTCAACCTCAACACGCTCAACGGAAGCGAACTCATGGTCCTCTATCGGCGGGAGTAGGGGATCTCCTACAATTTCGACGTGCACCCCAATTCTCGCCTGCCCGCCCACTGCACCTCCATGGGCAAGGTGCCTCCTGGCCGCCCTGCCTGATGCCCACGCGCGCCAACGCCTGACCGCTATGGAGTTCACCCCCTACACCCCCAACTTCTCTGCCACGCCCGGGCAGCTGTGGGACGAGCTCCTGAACACCCGCCAACGCAGCTACGGGATCAGCGACCGCGAGTCCTCCATGGTGCTCTACTCGGTTGCCGCGCCCATCATCGATGGACGCCTCCGGGTACTAGCGGCCATCAACGGCTCCATGTACGCCGAGCTGGTGGACCAGAACTGCCGGGAAGAACTCACCCGACTGCTCCTGGCCGAGGGACGGCGCCTCAGTCCCGTCTGGGCTACACCCAAACCGATCCCGCCAACCCACTGGGCCTGGCCGAGGATATTGATTGACCCCGTACTCAGCCCCTCGGGCTGGCCGTCACGCAACGCAAGGAGCGTCAAGCATGAATAAACATCATACCAAAGAGCACAACAAGGTCATGAGCGCCGCTGAAGCAGTGGGCCGCTTCATCAAAGACGGGGACATGATCGCCATGGGCGGCTTCACCGTCAGCCGCAATCCCATGGTCATCGCCCGCGAGATCATCAGGCGGGGTCTGAAGGAGCTGCACCTGGTCATGCACTCCCATGGCCAGGCCATGGACATCCTGGTGGGCGCGGGTTGCGTCAGCCGCCTGGAGTTGGCCTACGGCGGCACTGGCCGCTTCGCCCCCACCAGCATCCGTTTCCGCAAGGCGGTGCAGGAAGGCAAGGTCCAGGTGGAGGACTACTCCAACCTGCACATGAGCCTGCGTTTTCTGGCCGGGGCCTTGAGCCTGCCCTTCATGGTCTGCCGTTCGGGCTTCGAGACCGACGTGCTCAACAAGTGGGGCTTCGGGCCGGAGGTACGCGGGAAGGGAATGATCCCCACGCAGAAGATGGTGATCTCAGAAAATCCCTTCAGTCTCCAGGGCGAGAAAGTGGTGCTCCTGCCCGCGCTAACCCCGGACGTGGCGCTCGTCCACGCCCAGTACGCCGGCGAAGATGGCACCGTACGCATCAAGGGCCTGACCTTCCTGGACTTGGAGCAGGCCCGCTCGGCCAGTCGGGTCATCGTCACTTGCGAGGAGGTCGTGCCCGATTCCTTCCTGCGCGCCGATCCGGACCAGAACTCCCTGCCCCCCTTCCTGGTAGACGCGGTGGTGCCGGTGAAATTCGGCGCTCACCCCACCGCCTGCCATTTTTTCTACGACTACGACCCCCGCCACCTGAACTACTATCGCCAGGTGGCTGGCAAGGACGACTCCTTCCAGCGCTACTTGCAAGAGTGGATCATGGATATCGAAGACCAGGAGGTCTACCTGGCCAAGGTGGGGGCCCCCGATCTAATGAACATCAAAGCCAACACCCAGGTGGGCTATGCGCCCGGCCTGGACCGGCGCTAGAGGAAGGACCAGCTATGAGCCAAGCCTATACCGACAAGGAAATTATGGCGCTCTCTGCCGGGCGTCTGATCAGCAACGGCGACATTCTTTTTGCCGGCACCGGGCTGTCCATGCTGGCTGCCACCGTGGCCCGCCGGGTGCACGCCCCCCAGGCGGTGGTTTTCTTCGAGACCGGAGGCATTGATCCCACCCTGGACGAGCTGCCTCTGGCCGTGGCCGACCCTCGGGTCATGGTGGGGACGTCCATGAACAGCGGCCTCTTGGACGCCTTCTCCATCCTCATGCACCGTCGCCTGCGCACCATCGCCTTTTTGGGTGCGGCCCAGATCGACGTTTACGGCAACATCAACTCCACCTTACTGGGCGACCATCTCAAGCCCCGCGTGCGCTTTCCCGGTTGCGGCGGGGCCTGCGACGCAATGAGCCTGGCCTACGGGGTCATCATCTTTATGCAGCACGAAAAAAAGCGCTTCGTGGAAAAGGTGGACTACCTCTCCAGCCCGGGCTGGCTAACCGGTGGCAATGCCCGCGCGCGGGCTGGCTACAAGCGCGGCGGTCCCTTCGCCGTGGTGACCAACTTGGGTGTCATGAAGTTCGACGACGAGACCAAGTGCATGTACCTGGCAAAGCGCTACCCCGGGGTTAGCCTGGAACGTATCGCCCAAAGCACCGGTTTTGTCATGGACCTCTCCCGGGCGGTGGAGGCCGCGCCACCCAGCGCGCAGGAACTCCAAACCCTGCGCCAGGACGTAGACCCCGACCGCCTCATCCTAGGTCCCCCGGCGGCTTAGCAAGCAGGTTAGGAGACAGAAATAAGAGAAGTGGGGCATGTATTCCATTTGAAGAGGGCCAACTAATCCGGTGATGTGGACCGGGTGGCCGGGGCACGACGCCGCTGGTGTCTGCATTATGCCACAGGGGTCTTGTCGCCGGTCAAGCTTGCCAGCTTTTTTCTCAGGGACTTTCTTTTCAGGGTTATCTTGTAGGCGTTATGAATCAGGCGGTCGAGGAGAGCATCGGCCACGGTGGGCTCGCTGATGGTTTCGTGCCACTGGTCCACGGGCACTTGGGCGGTGACGATGGTGGAGCCTCGGCCGTAGCGGTCTTCCAGAACTTCGAGCATATCCAGGCTTAGTGTTGTCCAAAATAGGTTCTCAAAAGCCGGCTAAGTGATCGAAGCGAGATGCCCTCATCCCAGCGTAGTGCGGCATCACTTCCCCCGCACTTAGTTGGCCGCCAAGGAGCACGGTGCCAAGGTCAAAATCTTCGTGGCATCAGCAGCCGCGCCTTGGAAATCCAGAATTGGACAGCCTTGATCGCCCTGCTCTTGCTCAAGTGGCTTCACCCTCTTTCCCTGGCCGCATGGTCACTGCCCAATCTGGCCGCCATGCTGCGCCTAAATCTTTTCACATAAAGGGAGTTGCGCGCCTAGCTCTAACACCCCCATCACACCCCGCCCCTAATGCCCGAACAGGTCTAGTTACCGCTCTTAACCTGACTTGGACAGGCAACCGCCAGTGAAACAAAAAACACCAACCCAAAAACGGCGGCCTTCTCTCAGAAGCTGCAATTTTTATAGATAACTAACAGCTTTTATAAGATAATTTTTAGCCGCTACGCCTGTCTTGGAATGCACTGGCCCATAATATCGCGTTACCGGCCAGGCCAACGCAAGCACCCGCCGGTGCAGGCGCCCCGGGGCCAGTCTGCAGCCAACCAAGCGGCCTCCGGACCATAACAATGGTATTTTCACTGTATTCTGGGGACATGTCCATAAAATTTCCGTGGTAGTTGACTGCGATTATAAGTTGGTTAGATCGAGCAATGATACCATTTCACGAATCGAAGGCCCGTCGGGGCCATGGCATGATACCCTCACACACCCCCAGGCTGCGATAAGCCAGGCAGTCTCGTGAAGTCCTTTCACTCCGCATGCGGGTGGCCATGACTGAAAGTCCTTCACATCGCCAGCGCCAGGATGGAAAGCTTCAACGTCCGGCTGGAGGACTAGTGCCTGGGCGTCAATTGGTTATTGCCCCTGGAGGACGCCAAAGCTTAGGGCGAGCATTAGCAGCTGAGCTACTAATAAGAATTAATCTCATTTTTTGTAAAACTGGATACAATAGAGAAGTTGCTCGATGCAGACAACCAAACACCCAGCGGAGAACGCTTCAAAAAGGCCACCCCCTCATCCTTCTATGAGCCTATCGAAGTATTACTCCGACAGGCTTATAGACTGGTTATGGACGGCTCGCCCAAAAATGTGCCAAATTATAATTTGGCGCCATTCGCGCAAGCTCGTCAGAATTTATTTTTCGCAAGCGCCAAAAGAAGAAAGCCATGGATGGCTTCCTCCGACACACTCATACGTGGCCAGGCCAATTTCGAGGTTACCTGCAGCGCAAGGGCAGGTCGGACTTGCCGGAAAACTTGAAATGGACGGGCCGTGACGGCGCTGTGATGTTGAGCACGGCCCCAGACAGCTCTACCGCTGCGCTTGTGGCCCTCGGGAGTCCCATGGCTGGACTACGGCCTGCCGGGTAGAATTGGATGCAGTTAGGCTAAGCGCGGCTTCCCAACTTCGCCAGCCCGGAGGTCCGCCAGGGGATAAAATATGAGGCTACAAACCTTGAGGCGTATTTTCCCGCTGGTCTTTAGCTTGCTGCTGGCGCTGTTGAGCGCCGGCTGCTTCGACTATGAGGTGGAACTGGACCTCACCCAACCTCGCCAGGGCGCAGTCACGGTGCAACTGACCCTGCCCGAGCAAGAGGCAATCAAGCACCCCGTGGGGACCCTTGATACCCTGATCTGGCCCATCCCCCAGCGCGAGCGCAAGATTGTTGATAGCCGCATGGTGATCAAGGAGCGCAGCAGTTTCACTTTCTTGGACGACTTGGCCGCCCGGCGGGTGATCTTCGAGGTCAAGGAGATCGGCACCGGCCTGTTGGGGTGGGGCAATTACACCTATCGCGCAGAAGTGCGGCTGGAGATGGCTGAGGGCGATCTGCCCGACCGGGACGTTCTACCCGGCAGCGAATTGGAGAAACGCACTCCCCAGGCGCTTACCCAGGACCCAGCCCGACAGCGTGCCCGCGAACTGCGTTCCCGCAGCTTGGCCGGCCATTTTCTTACCCTAGCCATCAAGATCCCAGGCAAGGTGAACCTAGCCCGCTCCCTGGTGTTGGGGGCCAGCGAGGTGCAGGCCGTAATCGAACACGAGAGCAGCCGGGTAGCCTGGAAGGTGCCGCTGGCCGTGTTGCTCAACGAGAACCCACGCAACACCATGGTCTTTAGCACCGACTTCAAGGGGCATTTGGAGTTCAAGGCCTACGAACATAATTGGGGTAAGAGTCATTATCCCGATGCCTTCGAGGAGGCCTTGGGCCGGGGTAAGAAAGTCCCCGGCGGACGCGTCCAGTTCCATCGCCAACGCCAGGAGGCGGTTCCCAAGTGAGGGCTGGCCTGCCAGGTCCATAGACTCCGTCCTGCCTGCGCCGGAGCAGGCCATATTGGTGGCACCCATGTCCTGGCGCGCGGTCTGGACCTCCTTAGAAAAGGCAGTTGTCCGCCTGGGCTATACTCTGGAGCCAGAGAGCCTACAACTGGACCAGCCCATCGCATCCCGGGACTGCCGAGCTACCGATAAGAGCCAAGAGTTGCTACTTGCTCCTGCCTCTGGCCTCCAGGGTCGTAGCCAGAAGCCATCTGGCCGGCGTCTCCTCCAGGACATGCAGGCCTACCTCCTGCACTACCTCAAATCGCAGACGTAAAATAGAATATCTTCTCTGATCCAGCCGTCACCGCCATACAGCAAGGCTCCGGCGGCCTCTTCCGAAGGGCCAACCACCTGGACCGAGGCGCGATCATAGCTGCCGCCGAGGAACGGGCTCAGGTCGTCTCCCCGGAGCACGTCCGCATCGCCGCAACAGAGTTGATCTGCTCAAATGAAAAAGGAAAGATCAGTCTAGGATAGTCAGAGAACTTTCGTTAAATTAATACGAAAAACAACAAGAGGTGGCCTTCCTGATCCAGCGCAGCATCGTCTTGAGCCGCTAGGGAATGGCGGTGGCGAAGCCGCCGGTTTTCAGTTTGGTCAGGACCTGCTGCTGCTTTTCGGTTAGCCTGCCGCCGTCAGCGGCCTTGAGCGCGCCCCAGCGAATAGCCTTGGGCAATTTACGCTCCTTCAGCGTAGGCAAAAGCTCTCTCGCACGCGCTCTGGTCCACAAGGCTTGTCTGGAAGGGGCTACTCGGTCTCCCATAAAAGGATGCCAGCCCT
>CBCOTF020000007.1:0-1567 GCA_965112955.2 Desulfarculales bacterium | reverse complement strand
CCACATCACCGGATTAGGTGCCCATCTTTAAATGAAATGCATGACCCACTTCCCTAGAAGCCACACTTAAGGTCCAGGATAGTGGGATAAAATCTCTAACTGGCCAAGTTAATTTGAAGAACTTCCTTATTGCTCGATCAGAACAAAGCAAGAATCAACACACGGCTTCCACGGGCATGGTATTCTTTATGCTGGCTATTCTTTCGCCCAGGCGCTGGTTTTGATATTAAATCTCCTCTAGACTGGGCTTACCATCGGTCCCGCCCTCCTTGAGGGCTTGGCGAAGGGGCTTGATTATCTACACCTGGGGGATGAGGTTCTCACGGTTGGACTGCTGCGCCGGGTCGTTCAGAGCGGCCAGAATGCCGCGCAACTCGTCCTCGGTGGCCTCCAATTCCTGTTTTTGAACCACCATGGCCTCATTGATCTGCTCCTGCTCTTTTTCTAGGGAGGCCACCTGGCGGCGGGCATTCATAAGGCGCTGCTCGAACTCGGGGCGCATGCCCAGGCGCACCACAGTGGCCCCGCGGACGCTGCAAATCAAGTCGCCGGTAACCATGCCTTTGATGGGCGTCATATGGCTATTGACTAAGCGCCCCTCGGCGGCCACCACCACCACCTTGCCGTTGCTGGTGATCTCCGATGAGACGATCTCGTTCTCCGTCAGTAAGTCGCCGCCACAGATCACCCGGCTTTGGCGCACGTAACGGGCCTGCACCTTGCCTCTGGCCACCACCTCGGCGCCCATGATGCCCCGCCCATCACCTTGAGGTCGCCGGTCAGTTCACCCCTGACTGCGGGTCTCCAGGGCTTCCATCTCCAGGCGGTGGGCCCGCACCCTGAAATCGGGCGGCACCGCCCCGGACAC
The DNA here is from genome assembly GCA_965112955.2 of Desulfarculales bacterium. GTDB lineage: Bacteria > Desulfobacterota > Desulfarculia > Desulfarculales > Desulfarculaceae > JACRDC01. The sequence goes on along the minus strand of CBCOTF020000007.1, from coordinate 699 downwards.
ACGTACCAACCCCGGGAAGTTGACGGGTCTCCTTTTGAAAGCCACGTCTTCCTTGATCTCCAAGATGTCCAGCACTGCAATTTTTTTGGTCTCCGGGGGGTTGCGGCTGCCCTTAGCAGCGGCAACCACCATGCGGTCGTTGTCCTCCAGGGCCACTCCCCGCCCCGATTGCAGCCGCAACAGGCGCACAGGCGGTGCCTTGACCAGCCCCCAGCACATTGCGGCTGGGCGCAAGGCCGCCAGGGGGGTGGCCGGCCCCTACCATGGGCAGGGAGCCCCGGTCGCGAAAATCCACGTTGCCCTTGCCGCCTTAGGATCCGTCCTGGGGCTCGGCAGTTGCCAACAGTCGGCAGTTGCCAACAGGAGGTCTATAAAGGCATTCTTCTCCGGCTCGGGCGGCGTGCCGGCGGCGAGGACCATTTTGTCCAGTTCCTGGCCCTGTCACAGATTTTTGATGGTCTGACGCGTTTTCGCAGTCGACAGTCTATGCTTGAGATTTTTTACGCACTAGCTTGATGATGGCTTGCTGCATCAAACACCAGTTGATGCCAAGCTCTACGCGGCCGGAAAGGGCGGCCGACATGTTGTCGACGCTAAGGGTGAGCCAAAGAGCTTCGTCGTCATGAGTGGAATTGGTGTAGTTTCGGTGTCATGATGCAGTGATCCGCATGGCCGAGTTGAAGCAGGAGGCAATCATGG
>CBCOTF020000006.1:0-22369 GCA_965112955.2 Desulfarculales bacterium | reverse complement strand
TATTGCATGCGGCCTAGGTCTATGAAGACGGTGACGTAGTTGTGGCCCCGCTTGGAGGTGGTTTCGTCCAGAGCCACGGCCTTGACCCCGCCCAGGTCCATTTTGGACAGGGTTTAGCCCAAGTAGAACTGGACCACCCGTCAAAATCGCGTGTCGCTGACCCCTATGGTGCGAGCCGCAGCTAGCACGGGCATCTCCCCCCGCACCAGGGTCATGGCCGCCTGCTCGAACAGCAAAGTGAATCAGCTACCCTCGCGGGTCCAGGGCCTCTTGACCTGTTTGGTCCCGTGGTCGGGGCAGTCCACCCGGGGCCCCCGGACGGTTACGTGGCAATGATGCTGGAAAAGATCGCAGACCCAGGAGTAGACTCTGCAACTCCTGGACAAAGCCGTCTTTGCGCCATCGGAACTACCCCTGGATCGCCAGGAGCGGCTGGCCAGGCATTGCCAGCCGGCCGGGCGGGGGCCACATGCGCCCTACCCGTTGGACGCCCTGGTCCGCGAAGGCGACCGCCTGGGTCACAACGCCCTGCCCCTGCCGGTCGGCGCCATCGTTTTCACCAACGAGATGGATAAACTGGCTCAGCATGACGCGAATTGCTGGCGGTGCTGGCTCATGAGGTTGGCCACGTGGTGCAACGGCACAGCCTGCGCGTGCTGGTGCAGGATTCCCTGCTGGCCTTTCTGGCCCTGGCCGTCACAGGAGACGTAAGCGACATCCCCTAGATATTTTTGGGGGCGTCGGTGCTCTTGACCGAGCTGTACTATTCCCGTGAATTCGAGCAGGAGGCTGATGATCATGCCTTGCGTTAGCTGTGCCAGCGGTGGGTCGAACCCCAGCAATTCGCCGGCCTGCTGCGCCGGGTGGAGGCGGAGCAGGCCAAAAAGCGAGGGGAGGGCGACCAAAGGTGGGGCAGCTACTTTTTCGTCCCACTTCGCCACCGCCGAACGTATTCTGCCCTTCCAGACCGGCGCAAACGCCTGCACGGAAGTGCTGCCGCCGGGACTATAGCTTGTCCAGGCGGCTGTTGCGGCGGCGCTTGGCCTTTGGCTCCCGGTGGGAGGGGCCTTTCTTCTTGGTGCTGAAGTTCCAGCCCACCTCGTCGTCCTCCACGACCAGACCGGAGCCCTGGGCGGCTTCCATAAGCCTGGCGGCAAAGACGCGGGCCTCGATCACCTCCGCGCCCCGGGCTCGGCACAGGCTGGCCATCTCGCGGTCGTCGGTTATGATCGTGGCCCCCTCCCCCTGACTTTGCGCCAACTCCACGATTACCTGATCGGCCGAAAGCCGTGAACCCGAAAAGATCACCGGCACCCCTTGCAACGAAGCCTGGCGGAGCTTGAACTCCTCGCCACCATCGAAGACCACGGTAAGCCGGTGCGACTTATTTTTGCGGTAGAGCCTTAAGGCCCTGAGCAAGGTCTTGCGTCCCTGGCCCAGGTCCTGGGCCAGGGACAACTCCGGCGTCTGCTGGATGAGGTTATAGCCGTCGATGATCAGGTGCATGGGACAAGCCCGGCGGCTTATCTGCCCAAAAACTCTAACAGCCGCTCCAGTTCGTCGCCGGAGAAGAAGTGCAGAATGATCTGTCCTTTCTGAGCCTTGTGCTTGATTTCCACTTTGGTGCCCAAGTTGGCGCGCAGCTGGTCGGCCAGGCTCTCGATGTAGGCCTTGTCCGGGTCGAGACGCTTGACCTTGGGAGCTTTGAGCAGGTTTTTGACCAAACGCTCGGTGGCGCGTACGCTATGGTGCTGCTTGAGGATCAGATCGCGGGCCTGGCGAATCAGGGGCGCCGAGCTCAGGGCCAACAGCGCCCGGGCGTGGCCGGCACTTATGCGTCCGGCGGCCAGGTCGTCCTGGATTAAATCGGGCAGCTTGAGCAGACGCAGGGTATTAACCACGGTGCTGCGGTCCTTGCCCACCCCGGCGGCGATTTCCTCGTGGCTTAAGGAGAATTCGTCCATGAGCCGCTGAAAGGCCCGGGCCTCTTCCAGGGGGTTCAGATCCTCCCGTTGTAGATTCTCCAGAAGCGCCAGCAACAGCGCCTGTTCATCCGTGGCCGGGCGCACCACCACCGGCACCCGCGTCAGTCCGGCCATCTGGCTGGCGCGTAGGCGCCGCTCGCCGGCGATGAGCTGGTAGCCCCGCTCCACCGGCCGCACCAGGAGCGGTTGAATCACCCCGTGCTCGGCGATGGAGGCGGCCAGGGTCTCCATCGCCGCGGGATCATAAACCCGGCGAGGCTGAAAAGGGTTGGATTCGATACTCTCCAGGGGCAGGTCGATGACCTTGTCGTCGGGCTTGAGCGCTGTGGGCGGCTGACCAGGGACCAGGTCGTCGTCGCCTAGCAGGGCGGCCAGGCCGCGTCCCAAGGCCATGGGCTTCTTGCGCGCCGGCGCGCATTTATTCTGATCGGGGGTCTCGTTCATGCCGCCTCTCCCTGGCCAACCTGGTGCTGGCCGCCGGCCATCAGTTCGCGGGCCAGATCCAGGTAGGACTGGGCTCCGCTGGAACGCACGTCGTAGAGCAGGGCTGGCTTGCCGTGGCTGGGGGCCTCGGACAGACGCACGTTGCGCGGTACCACGGTGTTGAACACCAGCCGTCCGAAGTGGCCGCGTACGTCCTCGGCTACCTGGCGGCAGAGGTTGTTGCGGCTGTCGTACATGGTCAACAGGATGCCGTCAAGGGCCAGGCCGGGGTTCAAGGTACGGCGCACCCGGGCAACCATATGCAAGAGCTGGGTCAGGCCCTCCAGGGCGTAGTACTCGCATTGCATGGGGATGAGCACACTCTGACTGGCGGTGAAGGCGTTAAGAGTCAGGAGCCCCAGGCTGGGCGGACAGTCCAGCAGGATGTAGCGAAAACGTTCCCGTAGCGGCTCCAGAACCTTTGAGAGTAGGTATTCGCGCTGCTCCTCGCCGGTCAGTTCCATCTCGGCGCCGAAAAGGTTGACGTCAGAGCCGATGGCCTGAAGGTGGGACAATTCAGTGGGGCGTAGGGCCTCCAGGGGGGTGCAGGCGCCGATCAGCACCTGATAAATGGTGGGATCGCTTGGACTTAGCTTGACACCTAGACCGCTGGTGGCGTTGCCCTGGGGGTCGCAGTCCACCAGCAGGGTTTCCTTCTCGGCGGCGGCCAGGCTGGCGGCCAGATTGACAGCGGTGGTGGTCTTGCCCACCCCCCCTTTCTGATTGGCGATGGTGATAATACGCCCCATAGCCTAAAATTTAACCATGCCCAAACCCCTTTGACAAGTGAAAAGACCACGCTGCCCGCCTCGGAGCCGCTCACTTCTTCTTGCGCTTGGTCTTGTTTTGCTTGGAGCGGGGCCGCGTGGTGGCGCCCAGGGCGCGCTTCGCTTTGCGCGGGGCGGTGCCTTCCTCTTCGTCCACCTCGGGCCGGGCCTGGGGCTGCGGACCGGGCTTGGGCGCCGGGCGGGCCGAAGCGTTTTTGGCGGCCAAGGCCGAGAAGCTCAGCAGGCTTTTGCTGGTGGGGATCAGAAGCAGCATGGGGCTGGCCACGTAAACCGAGGAATATGTACCCACCGCCGTGCCGATAAGGAGCGCCAGGGCGAACTCCTCGATGACGCCGCCACCTAGGGTGACCAGGGGCGCCAGCACTATGAGCACGGTGCTCACGGTGAGGATGGTGCGCGACAGGGTCTGGTTGACCGAGTCGTTGATAAGGCTCTGCATGTCCTGGCGCGGGTTCTTGTGCAGGTTTTCGCGAATGCGGTCATACACGATGATAGTGTCGTTGATGGAATAGCCGATGATGGTCAGCACCGCCGCCACGGTGGAGAGATTGAATTCTCCGCCGAACATGGTGTAGATGCCCACGGTGATGAGCACGTCGTGGGTCAGCGAGACCACGGTGCCCATAGCGTAGCGCAGCCTAAGGACCCAGCAGGCCAGGCCGGTGACCAACAGGCAGGTGACGATGAGGAGCACCATCACCATCGTATCTCCTAGGTGCATGATCTCGGCCAGGATCCAGTATTCCACGAGGGAGACGCCGGCTAGCACCGCGGCCATGACCCCGCTCAAAATCCACTTGGCCTCGAAACGTCCGGATATGTACACGGCCATCAATAGCAGGGAGAAGAAGATAGCCAACAGCGCCTTTTGCCGCAAGTCTTTGCCCACCTTGGGCCCCACGGTCTCCACCCGGCGCACCTCGAAGGTTTTGCCGTAGACCGCCCCTAGGGCCTTGGCCAGGCCATCGCCCAAGCCCTCCAGCTTTAGCTCCGGCTTTTGAGCGCGCACCAGAAACTCGTTATCCTCGGCTTTGCCAAAGGACTGCACCAGGGAGTCGTCTAGGCCCAGGGGCTTGAGCGCGTCCTTGATGGCCCCCGTATCGGTGGGGTTTTGGAACTTTACCTGGGCCAACAGCCCGCCCGAGAAGTCGATGCCGTAGTTGAACCCGCCCTTGATGATCAGGGGTATCAGGGCCATCACCAGCAATATGGCGGACAGCGTCATGAGCAAGCTTTTCTTGCCCATGAAGTCGATATTGATGTCGGGTTTGATTAACTGCATGTTTGCTCCGCGTCTGCCGCCGGTGTTAGATGCTCAGAGTCTTGGGCCGGAACCGGTTGAGCACGTAATCGAAGATCAGCCTGGTCACCACGATGGCCGTGAACATGGAGCTGGCCAGACCGATGATCAGGGTCACGGCGAAGCCCTTGATGGGGCCGGTGCCGAACTGGTAGAGCACCAGAGCGGCTATGACCGTGGTGAAGTTGGCGTCGAAGATGGTCACCGTGGCCCGGGCGTAGCCGGCCTCCACGGCCCCGGCGGTGGTTTTGCCCACCCGCAGTTCCTCGCGGATGCGCTCGTTGATCAGCACGTTGGCATCCACGGCCATGCCTATGGTTAGAATAATGCCGGCGATGCCCGGCAGGGTGAGCGTGGCCTGCATACCCGCCATTACCGCCAGAATGATCCCCACGTTGAGCAACACCGCGAAGTCGGCGGCCAAGCCGGAGAGCTTATAGTAGACCAGCATGAACAGAAATACCGCCAGACCGCCCACCAGGGCCGCCAGTATGCCCTGGTTGATGGAGTCGCGACCCAGGCTGGGACCTACGGTGCGCTCCTCGAGTATCTTGACGGGGGCCGGCAGGGCGCCGGAACGCAGCACCACGGCCAGATCACGAGCCTCCTCCATGGTAAAGTCGCCGCTTATGCGGGCCTCGCCGCCGGTGATGGACTCCTGAATTACCGGGGCCGACTGCACCTTTCTGTCCAGAACGATGGCCAGGCGCTTCTTGACGTTGCGTGTGGTCAAATCACCGAATTGGCGGGCGCCGGCGCTGTTGAAGGCCACCAAGACATAGGGCTCGTTATGCTGGGAATCCAGCTGCACGCGTGCGTCGGTGACGGTCTCGCCGGTCATGCTGGCGCGGGAGCGGATGACGATGGGTTCGCGTGGATTGGAGCGGCCGGTGGAACGGTCGCGGGTGACCAGGTAATTCAGCTCGTCGCCGGGGGGTAGTGTGGCCTTAGTGGCGGTGTTGGGGTCCACGGCGTCGTCCACCAGCTTGAACTCCAGCTGGGCGGTTTTGCCGATCAGCGCGATGGCCCGCTGGGTGTCCTTGATGCCCGGCAGCTGCACCAGGATGCGGCCGCCCGGCTGGGGCACGATCTCCGGCTCGGAGACGCCGAACTGGTCCACGCGGTTGCGGATAGTCTCCAAGGCCTGGGTTGCGGCCTGTTCGCGGATGCCCTCGGCGGCCTTTCCTTGCAGCTTGAGGGACACGGCCACCTGGCCGTCGCCCAAGCTGCGTCCGAGCTCCTGGGTATAGTCGGGGAAGTATTTTTGCACTAGGTTCTCAAATTTGGCCCGCTCGCTTTCGGCTAATAGGTTAAGCTTGATGCCCATGTTCTGGTCAGACTCGGGGCGAGTGGTGCGGATGTTTTCATCCTTCAGCTTACGGGCCAGCTCCTGGTTGGTGCGTTCCACGCTGGAGGCCACCGCTTTTTCCACCTCTACTTCCAGGATCAGGTGCATGCCGCCTTGCAGGTCCAGGCCCAGACGGATCTTCTCCGAGGGTAGGAAGCTGCGCCACCAGGAGGGCAATTCGCCGCTCAGGGTGGGCATAAGGAAAAGCAGTGACAGAAACACTACCACCACCACCGACAAGAGCTTGAGGGTGAAGTTCTTAGGCAAGGGTCCACTCCTTAGGCTGCCGCGGGCGCCCGCGCTCCCGTCGTTTACGAGAACGGTTTGCTGGGCTACTTCATTTTCCTTAGTCAGCGGCCGCGGCGCCCTCGCCGGTGGCCATGCCGGCCACGTGGCCGCGGGCTATCTTGATGCGCACCTGGGGAGCGATTTCCAGGACCACCATGCCATTGTTGATGCCGGTGATCTTGCCGTAGATACCACCACTGGTGATGACGGAGTCGCCCTTGTGCAAACGTGCTAGCATTTCCTTGTGCTGCTTGGCCTTCTTCTGCTGGGGCCGGATGAGCAGGAAGTAGAAGATGGCGAACATGGCCACCAACATCATAATTTGGGGGTTCATCAGGCCGTTCAGGCTGCCCAGGGCACCGCTGACCCCTGGGGCCGCCGCTTCCTCGGCCCAGGCCAGGCTGGGTGTAAATATATCAAACATGATCTCCTCCCTCGGGGTATACTTTTTCTGAGTCTTCGTCTTCAGCGAGCCGAGACGAGAACTCCCTGGCGAAGGCTTGGTATCGGTCGGCGGCGATAGCCTGCCTAAGGCTGGCCATCAACTCCAGAACGTAATGCAGGTTGTGGATGGTGTTGAGGCGATAGGCCAGAAGCTCTCTAGCCATGAACAGGTGGCGCAGATAGGCCCGGCTGTAGCGCCGACAGGCCAGGCAGTCGCAGTCCAAGTCTACCGGGTCGGGGTCCTCGGCGTGACGGGCGTTGCGGATGTTTAGCCGGCCCCTGGGCGTGAGCAGGGTGCCGGTGCGGGCCATGCGCGTGGGCAACACGCAATCGAATAGGTCCACTCCGAGCCCGGCGCAGGCCACCAAATCGGCCGGCTCGCCTACGCCCATCAAATAGATGGGCTTGTCCTGGGGGAGCAGAGGCACTGTGGCCGCGATAATTTCCATCATCATCTCTTTGGGTTCACCAACGCTTAGGCCGCCCAGGGCGTAGCCGTCCAAGTCTAGGCCGACCAGTAGCTCCAGACTGTGCCGCCTTAAGTCGGCGTGCACGCCACCCTGCACAATACCCATCAGTGCCCCTCCGTCAGGGCTTCGAGCAGCCAAGGCGCGTTGGGCCCAGCGGGCATCACGCCTGAGCGCCGCCTCCAGATAGGCTTTGTCGGCCCCCGGGGGCGGGCACTCGTCCAGCATCATCATCACGTCGCTGCCCAGCATTTCCTGGGCCTGTACCGCCGTTTCCGGCGTCAGCCGCAGCAGGCGACCGTCTAGGTGGGAGCGGAAGCTCACGCCCTCCTCCTCCACCTTGCGCAGCCCGGCCAGGCTAAAGGCCTGAAACCCCCCGCTGTCAGTGAGGATGGGACCCGGCCAACCCATGAAGCCGTGCAGCCCGCCCAACCTGGCCACCATCTCCGTGCCTGGGCGCAGGCTCAGGTGGTAGGTGTTGGCTAGGATCATCTGGGCGCCCAGCCCCGCCACCTCCTCGGGCAACAGCCCCTTGATCGTGCCCTGGGTGCCTACGGGCATGAAGGCTGGAATCTGAACCGGTCCGCGCCGGGTGGTCAGCGTTCCTGTTCGCCCACCGCCGCGATTGGCGATGGTTTGGTGGCTAATTTGTGTCACGCTTAGATTATTAGCATGGCGTCGCCGAAAGTGTAGAAGCGATACCCATGCCGCACCGCTTCGGCGTAAGCTTCCAGCACCCGTTCACGCCCGGCCAGGGCCGACACCAGCATGAGCAGCGTGGTGCGTGGCAGGTGAAAATTGGTTAATAACCCGTCCACCGTCTGAAAGCGGTGACCGGGAGCGATAAGCACATTGCACCAGCCGGAACCCGCTCGCGGTACTCCGCCCGGACCGGCGCGCCATTCTAAAGCGCGCAGGCTGGTGGTACCCACCGCCACCACCCGGCCGCCCCGGGCCTTGGCGTCGGCCACTACCTGACAGGTGGCCGGGGGCAGATCCACCCACTCAGCGTGCAGCCGGCCGGCGGCCAGGTCTTCCGGCGAGGGTTCGGCAAAGGTGCCATAGCCCACGTGCAGGGTGAGCCGGCCCAGCTCCACCCCCCGCCGCTCTAGGGCCAAAAGCAACTCGGAGCTCAGGTGCAGGCCGGCCGTCGGCGCGGCCACGGCCCCCGCCCGTGCGGCATAGACCGTCTGATAGCGCCGTCGGTCGCCGGACTGCGGCCCTTGAAGGCGCTTGATATAAGGCGGCAGGGGCACCTGCCCCAGCTTCTCGGCTAGCTCTAGGGCCGGCCCCGGCAGCTTCACCAGGGCCTGGCCGCGCAAGCCCCGCTCCAGCACCAGGACCTTCTGCCTGCCGTCGCCCTCCAGGTCCAATTTCTGGCCAGCGGTCAGGGGGCGGTGGCTCTTGAGCAGCACCTCGTGCACCTCACCGCCGTCGTCCAGCTGCTCAAGGGGGTTGGCCGGGGCCAAGAGGAGCATCTCCACTCGTCCGCCCGAGGGCTTTTGGCAAAACAGCCTAGCCGGCACTACCCGGGTATCGTTGACCACCAGGAGATCCCCGGGCCTTAAAAGCCGGGTGAGCTGGGCCACGCGAGTGTGCCCCAGAACCAGGCCGGCACGTCCCAAAAGCATGAGCCTAGCCTGCACCCTGCGTCGCGTTGGCGCCTGGGCGATGCGTTCGGGGGGTAGGTGATAATCGTAGCCGGCCAGGGGGTTATGCCCCTCGCCGGACTTCTGGCTAGCTAGGAGCATGCTCTTGCCTTCGCCGCAATTATTGGGAGCGTCGGACTCCGGTGTGAGCAGGCCCAGCCGATGTTGACGCAAGCCTTCAAATATTTATATAATATGCCCTCGGCCCGGCATTGTCAAGATTGACCGCCAGCCAGAGCCCAACCCTCCGATGCCGGCCAGGGCCCAAACTTCCCGGCCCGGCCAGGCAAAATTTCACCTTGACAGGCGGTACTGATATAATGATTATAAAAGCTTGACCGTCCGCCGATATATCGGTGGCACCCCATTACCTGTTGTCAAGCTGGGGGTAGATATGGCTCAAGTGTACGTAACTTGCAAAGCACCCGATTGTGGCATCGAGATCCTGGCCCCGGAATCCATCCAAGTACCCGAGGATCAGCTGGCCGCGGGGCTGCACAAGAAGAACTACTACCTGTGCGTCAAATGCGGCAAGGTGGACGCCTACACCAAGGAGGACCACTACTACGCCTAGCCTGACGCGGGCAGGAGGGTCGGCGGCCGGCCCTCGGGGGCCGGCCGCTGTTTTACTGCCGCGGTCGCCGTGAGGCTCCGAGGTGCTTCCATGGCGTTGCGTGTGGTTTTAACGGGGTAGCGGGAGGAACCATGTCCATCCCGCCTCGGAACGTGGGGAGCCTCGGCGAAGGCCGGTCGAGATTAGGTTTGGTAAGGATTATCTGGAGCCACACTTGCGGCCCAGGGATCGTAGCCCCAGCAGCACCAACAGGTGCCCGAATTCGATGAGCAGCAGCTCCCCCACTATCATAGACGGAGATGGTGAGCAGGTAGTGTTGTCCAAAGCAGGCGCAGCACTGGATGGCAGGGAGTTATTTCCGTCTCTCGGTGTCAGGGGTGCTCCACCACCCGTGGCCCCTTCCTTATTTCTGAACCCACATTCAAGGCCCAGGATAATGGGATAAAAATCCCTATCTGGTCAAGCCAATCTGAAAAATTCCCTTACTTCTCGATCAGAACAAAGCAAGAATCAACAACAGCGACCAGGGGCACAACACAAGAGGGCAGCCCGTGGGCCGCCCTCGTCATTGGCTGGGACTAAAAGGAATATCGGACTAGGAGCCCAGGGTGGCCAGGGCGGCATGTCCTCGGGCTGAGGAGATACGGGAGCTGACGGCCTTCTTGAAGACAGCCTTGTTGTTAGCTACGTCCAGCACGATACCCTTGCCGCGGACTTTGAAGGTGGGGCTGCTGAGTGTTACCTCGTCGTCGGTGTCCGCCGTGAGGTCATCTTCGGAGTAGTGCAGCGACTTGGTGGCCAGCTGCATGCCCGTGCTGGTGGTGCCCCGCACGTTGCCCAACAGGCTTAAGGAGTGGTCGCTGGGGTCGTACTCGCCATTATCCGAGGAGAGCCGGATCTGGCCGCCGTCCTTGGTGTAGAAGACCATCTCCACGCCTCGTAGGTCGATGGTTCCGTTGTCCTGGTCAAAGTGAGATCCGGCCGCGGCGATGCGCCAGCGGCGTTGGCCGCCCTGCGTATGGGTGTAGGCTAGGACCTGACCCGAGGCGCTGGCTGGTCGGATGCTGAAGTCCGCCGCGGATTGGGACTCAGCCTGGGCCTGGGACAGGGCCACCCGCACCGGCAACAGTTCCGGCTGGTTCATCCAGAAAGAGGAGCCCGAGCCCACTACCAGGGCAGTCAGGCCGGCGGTGGCGTAAATAGGCACCTGGCGCCATAAGCCGCCGTCCTGGGCGGGCAGCAGGCGGGCCCACAAGGGGGCTTTGGCACCCAGCTGGCGGGTGAGCCAACCGGACTTGTGCACCGTGAAGAGGGCGAAGACCGGTATCCAGGCCAGGGCCACCACGTAGAAGACGCTGTAGGGGATGGCCCACAGACAGCTTAAGCTCTTGTGGCGCAGGATGTAGACGGTCATGGGCACGAGGCCCACCACCACAGCGCTAATCAGGGTATACAGGGCCACCACTGGCGGTAGAGCCAGCAGGGAGATCATGCCGGTGACCAGGAGCATCTGGGCCGCGGTCATGTCGATCCAGCTCAGGACATGATTCACCCTAGCGCCCAAGGCCGAGCCTTGACGGAATTTCTTGAACAGGAAGCCGTTCATCATCAGGGATTCGCGGATGTCGCTGCGAGCCCAGCGCAGGAGCATGCGCACCAGGCCTTTGTATTTCACCGGCACGTTGGTAAAGACCATGGCGTTGCTCTGAAAGAGCACGTGATAGCCGTCGCGCAGGATTAGGTTGGTGATGAAGCGGTCCTCGCCGATGCGGTAGGGCTGTCCCAGGAAGGACTCATTCAGCCACTCGTCAAGGATGGGCATCATGGCCCGGCGGTGATAGGCCGACAGGGCGCCGGGGGTGCACATGACGGTGTTGACCCGGCTGTGGCTGGCGCGTAGAAAATCGAAGCCATAGGTAAAGGCCACCTCCAGCATACGCGGGATGAGGCCGTTTTTTTGATTGAGCACGCGCACGTTGCCGCCCACGCCTCCCACGCGCTGGTCGTGTACAAAGGGGCTTACCAGGCGGCGCAGGGTGGGGGCCTCAATCATGGAATCGCTGTCGATGGTGACAAAGACGTCACCGGTGGCGCGCAGGAAGCCAGCGTAGAGGGCGTGGCGCTTGCCCTGGTTGCGGGGCTGCTGCAACAGGGTGACACGGCCGGGCAGCTCTATCTCGGATTTGAGCATCCACTCCCAGGTGTCGTCCTGGCTGCCGTCGTCCACGGCGATGACTTGCATCTTATCGGCCGGGTAGTCGCTGTTACAGATGCTGTGCAGGGTGTCCAGCACCTGGCGCCCCTCGTTGTAGGCTGGCACGAGCACTGTGAGGGTGGGCAGCTCCTGGTCGGAGACCTCGGGCAGGGGTTTGTAGGTCCATACCAGGTAGGAGCGCCACAAGAGGGCCAGGATGTTGATGTAGAGCACCGTCTGGCCGACGTAGGACATGGCCTGGAGCCAACCCTCGCCCAGGCTGTGGCGTAGGACGGCGGCGCTTTCGTCCAAGTGCAGATAGGCCAGGAAGATGGCGATGCCCAGGCCCAGGCCCATCCATAGCTTAGGCCAGGCCCAGCGCAAAGCCGCTTGCATATGGTCATGGCTGGCCACGGCCGCGCGCGCGAGCGCCAGGTCAAGCTTGACGGCGGGGGGCTCCCCTTGAATGGCGGGGGCGTTGTGTTTGAGGCCGGTGGATTCCATATCCCGTAATGTTCTTTCCGCCAGCGCGGGCGAAAACTTTGTTTCCTACGTCCGGGGCCGCGGCCCCTGCAACCTGACGAACCTGGACACCTGGATATCAGCTGCTTGATAAAACTCGCCATTAAGGCCTGGCCAGCTATGGGGCCGGTGCTTGCTCGTTTTTATTAAAGTCCATCGCCTCGAAAAGTCGGCCCTCCCAAAGGTAAGAATTGGGCAACTTGACAACTAACTTATATTGCTCCAAAAATAAACCAGAAGCCCAAAAATGCGAATCGGGAATTCCTATACCGCACAGGCTTATCAGCGAATTCCCCAGTCTGAATTTCATCTTATACTATAAAGCTTAAGCCTTGGACTGCCCGGAATAATTTTATAGTTGGAACTAATAATTTCCATATAATATTTTTGTGAACCGAAGGTCCCGAGTTATCGTTGCTGCCGAGGGATCGCCGGGGCGTAACCAACAATGTAGTAACCCCTACCCCCATTTCGTTCCGCCCCAGGCAGCAACCTCGCTGGGCCGAAAATTAAGGCCAAAGCTCGTTAAATGCAATAGCCTCTCGGGCATGTGACAAAATTCTTTTGCCGCTCAGTCGATGATCTTGCCTAGGATAGAATGCTTAAGCTTCAGCTCTTGGAGCCTCTTTTCGGCGTGGCACAATTTAAGGACAGTGTTGTCCAAGATAGGTTCTCAAAAACCGGCTAAGTGATCGAAGCGAGATGCTTTCATTCCAGCGTAGTCGTGTGGTTCTGCCAAAAGCCAACAATACCGCGACCAAGAGAGGGCAAGGCCATGGTACGAATAGCTAGCCTGTTCAGTCAACTGCTGCATCACTTCCCCCGCACTGAGTTCTTCGCCTTGGTCGAGAAGCACGGTGCCGCGGTCAGGACCAAGGGATTTCCCTGTTGGACCCAGTTCGTGGCCTTGCTCTTCTATCATCCACCTGGCCCCAGGACCGACTCACTAAGAGAGAGCTGCCCGGGTCTTTCCTGCTGCCTGGGCAAACTGCCCCGCCTTGGGGTAATCGCGGCCCCCAAAAGGTCCACACTGTCCTACGCCAACCGGCACAGGCCCTCGTCTTTGTTCCGAGCCCTGTTCTTTTCTTCAAAGCTATGGAGCGCTTTCGTGCCCAAGGCTCCTTGGACAGGAAAAAGGGTAAGTTCAAATTCAAGAACAAGCTCCTGAATTTGGGCTCTTCCACCATCACCCTGCGCCTGAGCCTGGTCCCTTGAGCCGAGGACGCTGTTTATTCTTGCTTTGTTCTGATCGGGAAGTAAGGAAATTTTTCAGATTAGCTTGACCAGGCAGGGATTTTATCCCATTATCCTGAACCTTGGATATGGGTCCAGGAATGAGGAAGGGGCCGAGGGTGGTGGAGCACCCCTGACCCCGAGAGACGTGAATAACTCCCTGCCATCTGGTTACCATCGTACTTTTCGTTGCCGCCTGCGTTAAGAAGATCATGGAGCTAGGGCGGCGTTTCCCATAGCCCCGGACGGACAGGTGCCCACGGTATGGGAGCGTCCGGCTTTGAGGGCGCGGCTTCGTGCCTGCCTATTTTGATGAAGCCCTTACAGCGCTATGGTTTCAACGTTTCCTTTGCCCTACCTGCCGGGCGGTGATCCGACTGCGACCGCGGGGCTACTAGAGCCGGTTCCAGGCTCCGGTGGGGACCATTCGGCAAAGCCTTTCCAATAAGCTAGCCCTGCTTCCTCATGACCCTCTGTCCTGCTGCACTCCCGCCAGCGCCACTGGCTCAAGGGCCTGCTGCGGCATGTGGGTTTATACCTGGGGTCCAGCTGGTCGTGCGACCTCCTTGGGGCCTTCGATTGGCTCAGCGGTCGGGGCCAGCCGGTCGGCGCAAAGCGAGAGCCCTTTCCCTCCCTGAGTCACTTACCCAAGGGTGCCGTTGTCCTAGCCCGGCCCCCGGTCTACACCTGTACGAAATACCCCCATGGAGAACCGACATGGACGAGGACCAGAAAAAACGAGTAACCATCTTCCATTTTGGTGTTGTCAGCAAATTTTTTGCCAGGGACTACATGGAGCATGGTTAAAGGGAGAGGTTACTGCGGGGCAAGTGCGCCCAGCGGTGGCAGATCCCCTTCTCCAACCACACCAGGCTGTCGCGCTCTACCATCCTGGGATGGGTCAGGCTCTACCGCTAAGGCGGCGGCAAGCTGAAATCCCTCTACCCCATGGGCAGTAATGACCGGGGCGGCAGCAGGGCCTTGGACGAGGACGCCGCCCAGGCCCTGGTCCGCCTGCGCAGGGAACTGCCAACTGCGTCAGTGACTACCCTCATCAGCGAGATGATGCGCCGACGCTTGACCTCGCTCGACGTGATCATCAAGGCACCCACCGACTACCGCTTCCTGCACCAGCAGGAGCTGATGGGTAAACAGGTCCGCCCCACCCCTGTGGACCGCAGGCGCTGCGAGGCCAAGCTGCCCAACGACATTTGGCAGAGTGACGCCATGCATGGGCCGCTGCTCCTGGTGAGCGACAAACGGCACAAGACCTACTTTTTAGCCTTAATCGACGACATGAGCTTCCTGATCGCCCATGCCTAGGTTACCTCTCCGAGGGCCTGGTCACTTAATCAATAGACTTTGCGCCAGGCCCTGCTCAAACGGGGGCTACCACGTAAACTCTACCTCGACAACGGCCCAGCTCTCCGCTCTCACCACTTGGAAGAGATCACCGCCTCCCTAGGCATTGGCCCGGTCCACTCACCGCCCTACGTGCCCCCATGAAATCAAACTATCACGCTTCTTTCGCCCTCCCAGGGAGCCCTTCGGCTCTGACCTGGCACTCAAGGAAATAATGCAGACCGCCGAGGTCCTCGGCGTGGCCAAACGCTTCGAATACGCCATCCGCCTCGGCGCACTGGCCCTGGTCACCGGAGATGTGGGCAGCGGGAAATCCACCGCCTTGCGCTGAGCCGCCAGCAGAAGGCACCCATCCGAGTATCAGATCATCTGGGTCACCACCTCACAGGGCTCCATCTTGGAACGCTACAGGCAAATCTGTGTCGAGCTCGAAGTGGACACGCCAGCTTCTCCAAGGCCGTCCTCACCAAGCTCATAAGAAAACAGGCCCTGGAGATCACCCAGGACCGCAGGAAGCAACCCGGCCTCATCATCGATGCAGCCTCCTTCCTCAGGCCTCAAATCCTGGCCGCGTTGCACACCATCACTCAGTTTCAGGGAGACTCCAAGCCAATCCTGCCCGTCATCCTAGCCGGCCAAAACAACCTTGCCGGCCTCCTCCTATACAGAATTTCCCTGCCCCTGGCCTCCAGGGTCGTGGCCAGAAGCCATCTGGCCGGCGTCTCCCTCCAGGACATGCAGGCCTACTCCTACACCACCTCAAGATCGCAGGCGTCAAACAGAAACTATTCCCTGATCCGGCCGTCACCGCCATACAGTAGGACTTCGGCGGCCTTTTTCGAAGAGCCAACCACTTGGCTCGAGGCGCGGTCGGTCATAGCTGCCGTCGAGGAGCAGGCTCAGGTCGTCTCCACGGAGCACGTCCGCATTCCCGCAACGGAATTGATCTGATCAAATGAGAAAGGAAAAATCAATTCAGGATAATCAGAAAATTTTTGTCAAATTAATTCGAAAAACAATAGTACTCGGCCTAGGGGAACAGGCTCAAGCACAGGGTGATGGTGGAGGAGTCCAGGCGCAAAAGCTTGTTCTTCAATTTTAAGTTGCCCTTTTTCCTGCCCAGGTAGCCTTGGGCACGGAAGCGTTCCATGGCTTTGAAGCATAGGGCTCGGAACAAGGCCGAGGGTTTGTGCATGGTTGGCGTAGGACAGGATGGACCTTTTTGGGGGCCGCGTTCACCTCAAGATGGGACAGTTTGCCCAGGCAGCAGGAAAGACCCGGGCAGCTCTCTCTTAGTGAGTCGGTCCTGGGGCCAGGTGGATGATAGAAGAGCAAGGCCACGAACTGGGTCCAACAGGAAAATCCCTTGGTCCTGACCGCGGTACCGTGCTTCTTGACCAAGGCGGAGAACTCAGTGCGGGGGAAGTGATGCAGCAGTTGACTGAACAGGCTGGCTACTCGTACCACGGCCTTGTCCTCTCTTGGTCGCGGTGTTGTTGGCTTTTGGCATAACTACACTGCTAAACTAGGGTGATGGCATTTCGCTTCCATCATTTAGCCGGTTTTTCAGGACCTATCTTGGACAACACTGGTTGGAGAGGGGGATTTGCCACCGCTGGGCGCACTTGTCCCGCAGGCACCTCTCCTGTTCACCACGCTCCATGTAGTCCCTGGCAAACAAGTCACTAACGACGCCGAAACGGCAGATGGCTACTCGTCTTTTCTAGTCCTCGTTATTGTCGATCCTCCATGGGGGTGTTTCGCCCAGGTATAGACTGGGGGATCGGGCCAGGACAACGGCACCCTTGGGTAGATGGCTCAGAGAAGGAAAGGGCTCTCGTTTTGCACCGACCGGCTGGCCGCGGCCACTGAGCCAATAGAAGGTCCCAAGCAGGTCACCCGGCCAGCTTAACCCCAGATATAGGCTCGCCTGTCGCAGCAGGCCCTTGAGCCAGTGGCGCTAGCGAGAGCACGGCAGGCCAATGTCCCCTCTGCCCCGGGCTAACTTATTGGGAAGGCTTGCCTAATGGTCTCCACCAGGGCCTGAAATCTGCTCCAGTAGCCCCGCGGCTGCAGCCGGGTCACCGCCCGGCAGTCAGGGCCGAGGAAATGCCGAAGCCAAATCGCTATAGGCGTTTCATCAAAATAGGCAGGCACGAAGGAAGCCGTGCCTCCAAAGCCGGACGCTCCCACACCAGGGGCACATCTCCCCGCCGGGGTCAGGGGCAATGCCGCCCCAGCTCCATGATCTTCTTAACGCAGGCTGCAACGAAAAGTACGATGGTAACCAGATGGCAGGGAGTTATTCCCGTCTCACGGGGTCAGGGGTGTTCCACCACCCTCGGCCCCTTCCTCATTCCTGGACTCACATCGAAGGTTCAGGATAATGGGATAAAAATCCCTACCTCTAGTCAAGCCAATCTGACAAGTTCCCTCACTTCCCAATAAGAATAAAGCAAGAATCAACCCTCATGAAACCAAACTACCGCGCCTCCTTCGCCATCACCAGGAAGCCCTTCGGCTCTGACCCGGCACCCAAGGGAATAATGCAGGCCGCCGAGATCCTCGGCGTGGCAAAACGCTTTGAATACGCCATCCGCCTCGGCGCACTGGCCCTGGTCACCGGAGATGTTGGCAGTGGGAAAGTCACCGCCTTACGCTGGGCCACCAGCAGGCCGCACCCATCCGAGCATCAGATCATCTGGGTCACCGCCTCACAGGGCTTCATCCTGGAACTCTACAGGCAAATCTGCGTCGAGCTCGAAGTGGACACCGCCAGCTTCTCCGGGGCCGTCCTTACCAAGCTCATCAAAAAACAGGTTCTGGAATTTGCCCAGAACGCAAAA
Source organism: Desulfarculales bacterium (assembly GCA_965112955.2). Classification (GTDB taxonomy): domain Bacteria; phylum Desulfobacterota; class Desulfarculia; order Desulfarculales; family Desulfarculaceae; genus JACRDC01. Next base: position 4,886 of record CBCOTF020000006.1, on the reverse strand, counting down.
AAACCGTCCTCATCATCGATGAAGCCTACCTCCTCAGGCTTCAAGTCCTGGCCGAGTTGCACACCATCACTCAGTTTCAGGGAGGCTCCAAGCCAATCCTGCCCATCATCCTGGCCGGCCAGAACAACCTCGGCGACTTCCTCATATACAGGACCTCCCTGCCCCTAGCCTCCAGAGTCGTGGCCAGAAGCCATCTGGCCGGCGTCTCCCTCCAGAACATGCAGGCCTACCTCCTGCACTATCTCAAAATCACAGACGTCAAACAGAACCTCCTCTTTGGTCCGGCCGTCACCGCCATACAGCAAGACTCCGGCGGCCTCTTCCTAAGGGCCAACCACCTGGCCAGAGGTGCGATCATAGCTGCCGCTGGGGAGTAGACTTAGATCGTTTCCCCGGAGCACGTCCGCATCGCCGCAGCAAAATTGATCTGATCAAATGAAAAAGGAAGGATTAATCAAGGATAATCAGAGAATTTTCGTCAAATTAATCCGAAAAACAACAACCCCAAAGTGGGACAGCTTACTCCGGCAGCAGGAAAAACCCTGGCAGATCTCCCTTAGGGAGTCGGCCCTGGCCAGATGACAGAAGAGCATGGCCACGAACTGAGAATCCAACAGGAAACGCCCTTGGTCCTAACCTCGGCACCGTGCTCCTTGACCAAGGCAGCAAACTCAGTGCGGGGAAATGACGCAGCCGTTGACAGAACAGGCTGGCTACTCGTACCATGGCCTTGTCCTCTCTTGGTCGCGGTATTGTTGGTTTTTGGCAGAACCACACGACTACGCTGGGGTGAGGGCATCTCGCTTCAATCACTTAGCCAATTTTTGAAAATCTATCTTGGACAATACTGTCATGAAAAAAGGGATTGAGATAATAATCGACCACCCCGCCATTCGCAGCGGGCACGCGCTCAGGACCATTTTCTCCGCCCCCCCCGATTCGCTTATCGTTGGCTGCCCGCCAGCCCCAACCAACGGGCAACCAAAGGCCTTGTCCTAGTACTGGTAGAAACCTCGACCCGTCTTGCGCCCCAGCCAGCCCTGGTCCACGTATTTTTTGAGCAGGGGGCAAGGGCGGTATTTGCTGTCGCCCAGACCCTCGTGCAGCACGTTCAGGATGGCCAGGCAGGTATCCAGGCCGATCAAGTCGGCCAGGGCCAAGGGGCCCATGGGGTGGTTCATGCCCAGCTTCATTACCTGGTCCACGTCCGCTGGCAGGCCCACGCCCTCCATCACACAGTAGATGGCCTCATTGATCATAGGCAAGAGCACCCGGTTGGCGATGAAGCCCGGGTAGTCGGTGGCCGACACAGGGATCTTGCCCATTTTCTTGGACAGCTCCACGGTCAACTCGAAACAGGCGTCGCTGGTGGCCAGGCCGCGGATCACCTCCACCAACTGCATCAAGGGTACCGGGTTCATGAAGTGCATACCAATGATCAGCTCGGGGCGCTTGGTGGCCCCGGCGATCTTGGTGATGCTGATGCTACTGGTGTTGCTTGAGAGCACCACCCCGGGCCGGCACACCGCGTCCAGTTTGCGGAAAATCTCCAGCTTGAGCTGCACGTTCTCGGTGGTGGCCTCCACCACGAAATCGGCCTCGGCCATGTCGTCCAAGCTCAGGCTGGGCTTGATGCGCGCCATGATCTGGCCAGCCTGGTTCTGGGTAAACTTCTCTTTCTTGACCAGGCGGCCCAAGCTGGACTCGACGGTCTTCCACCCGCGCTGCACGAACTCATCCTTGATGTCGTTCATGATGACGTCCAGGCCGGCGGCGGCCGCCACCTGGACGATGCCGTTGCCCATCTGACCGGCACCCACCACGCCGATGGTCTTCACTTCCATGTCCTTCTCCCTGGCTATAGCTAGCTTATTTTATATGTTGCTGCATGCCCTGCAGATATTGGCGAGCCTCTTCAAAGTTGGGGTTGAGATCCAGCGCCTTCTTCACCGCGCCCAAGGCCTGCTTGTGTTGGCCTCCCTCGAAAAGAGCGCGCCCCAAGTTGAACCACAGGTTCTCGTCAAGCCGCCCAGGGTCAAGGCGCGGTGGTAGAAGCGCACCGCTTCGGCAAAAATCCTATTTCGCGTAGATTTATACCGAATTAGTTAAAGATGTGCTTGTTCTCCGGCTCCAGCATAGCCTCGATGGTGGAGAACTTGCGAAAAATATTGGCGGCATTGTCGGGCTGGCCGGTGGCCAGGTACGTCTTGCCCAGACCGAAGTTGCCCCGCACGTTTTGCTCATCCAATTTCAGCGCGTTGCTGAACTCGAACTCAGGGGAGAGATTCTCCTTGGCCTCCCGATGGCATTCGGCCCGGGCGACCACGCGGTCGGCCTGCTGCTGGCGCAACGAGGCCTTGCGCGGCAAAAACTCAGGCGCGAATTCAAAGCGCTTAAGGAATTCGTCCATGGGCACTCACTCCACGAAGTCGGTACGCTCGTCGCGCAGGGCCAGAAGTTCTACGCGCACCTATTCCCTCATAAACTCGGTGGCCTGCCAATAGTTCTCCATGATGGCCTTTTTGGAGATATCGCCCATGCCCACCATGCTCTTGATGCGCTCCACATAATGTCCGAGAGGAATCTCTGGAATCTGGTCCATGATTAACCCCTATTCGCTTAAGGCGATGTATCAACAGGCTTCCGATTGGCCCTCACCTGACGGAGGCTTCAGCCACCTGCTAATCGAACTTTCCGGCGCAAAAAGCGGCGAAGTATTTGGCCATGGCTACCAGGCCCAGACCTATTGACACCCATATGCAGGTGGTGCCCAGAGTGGCCATCCAAGGCTGGTCAAAGGTGTGGCCCATGATGATGAAGCCCATGGACCAAGCCAGCACTCCGGTCTTGAGCTTGCCCCAGATGTTGGGTTCCACCCGGGGAACGGGCCGGATAGGCCGCCCCCTGAGCCAACGCAGTAAAAACACCAGCAGCGGGATCAAAAGCGCGTGCAAGTCCATGGACGCTGCTAGCAGCAAGAGCCGCCAGTCAGCCAGTCCTCGCCTCCATAGCACCACCATGATCACCGCCGCGAACAGCTTGTCCGCCAGGGGGTCCAGTACGGCCCCCAACGCGGTAACCTGACCTCGCACCCTGGCCACCATGCCGTCCAAGTTGTCGCTGAGCCCGGAGATCAAACCCAGAGCCACGATCCAGCCCAGGTGGGCTTGACTAAAACCCACGGGCAGGATGATCAGGGTACCTACCATGCGTAGGATAGTCAAGTGATTAGGAGTTATGCCCTGCGGCACCAGATCCACGATCCGGGCCGCCAGGTCGCTAGGCCGTTCCTTCCTCGGTTCCCCCTGCCCCGCCGGGTCTGGCTCGGTCCTGGCATTAGCCTCCACAGAAGCCCCCTTCTTCGGTGCCTCCTGGTGAATCAATAGCCAAGCCTCCTTTGATTTAAGCAAGCTACCGGCTTGTATGGATGATATCCCAAGCTAGGCTGCCCGGCAAGCACAAAGCCGGTCCGGCCCCGACGGTCTGAGGTTGCCAGGTTATTCCGTTGCCGGAGCAGAAAAGACGGTGAAGGTGCCGCCTAACCACCGCCAGGGCCGCCGGTGTTACCCCGCTGATGCTCCCGGCCTGGCCTAGGTTGGCCGGGCAAATGCGCATCAGCTTTTCCTGCACCTCGCGGCTCAAGCCCGGCAGACCGCGGTAGTCAAACTCCGGCGGAATATGCGTGAACTCCTGTTCCCGGAAGCGCTGCACCTGTTGGTGCTCGCGGGTTTCGTAGCCAAACTTGATCTCAAACTGTTCGGCTACCTCCGTCGGCAAGGCACCAGCCCCTCCAGGGCCTAGTCCAAGGTAGCCAGCCGCCCCAGCCCCAATTCCGGCCGGCGCACAAGCACGGCCGGCGGCCGGCAAGGGGCGCTGCCCAGCTCCAGCAGACGCTGGTTCATGGCCGGCGTGGGACTGATCTGCACCGCCTCCAGGGTCTACTAGGCCTAGTCCGAGGCTAGGTGCTTTTGCGCGAAAACCCGCCAGCGGCCGTCGTCAACCAGACCCAATTCGCACCCCAAAGGTGTGAGCCCTAAGTCGGCGTTGTCCTCGCACAGGCTCAGGCGGTACTCGGCCCGGGAGGTAAACATGCGGTATGGCTCTTTGGTGCCGCGGATCACCAGGTCGTCCACTAGCACCCCCAGATAGGCCTGGGAGCGATCCAGGATGAAAAACCCCTGGCCCAAGGGTGGTGGCGATGCCCGCCACCCGCCCCTCATGCACTCAAAGCCCCCGCACCTTGACTTCCAGGAGCCTCGGGTTGGGCTCGCCCTGGCATACCCCGACGCATGGCGGCGGGGGTAGAGGTCCATATCCACACTAGGCGTGGCTAGACCACACCGCCGGGTCCTTGTCTTGGTTGAACAGCCGGAATAGGATGCTGGTGGCGTCAGTGTTCAGGGCTATCTCGCCGCCCAGGCGTCCCGCTCGCGCACTAAACGCCCTTGGCCAGCCCCCCCACGGCAGGGTTGCATGATAGCAGGTACTCCAGGTTGAAGGTGACGAGCAGGGTACTCCGCACCAGGCAGGCCGCGGCCAGGGCAGCCTCGCAGCCGGCATTGTGCGAACCAACCACGATCACTTCATATTCGTCGCCGCTGGCCTGCACGTCACCTCCCCCCAAGGCTGGTAAATTAGATCCTCCGGCGATTCCGACCGCCGCCACGAAGGCTATCACGCACGCCCCCAGGGAGGTGGCAACTTGGGCCGCAGAGGCCCTGAGAGTGTATCGTAGACCAATGTTATCCAAAATAGATTTTCAAAAACCGGCTAAGTGGCTAAGTGATAGAAGCGAAATGCCCCCACCCCAGCGTAGAAGTGTGGTTTTGCTAAAAGCCAACAATACCGCGACCAAGAGAGGGCGAGGCCATGGTACGAGTAGCCAG
>CBCOTF020000005.1:0-10590 GCA_965112955.2 Desulfarculales bacterium | reverse complement strand
GCTCCCACCAGGAGCACGCCAAGTGGATTTCCGAAAGAAGCACCAACTAGATACACAAAAGCGGCGAGGCCGCGGCCAAGCTGGCCGAGAAAATTATGAGCCGGCGGGCACATCCCCAACAAGGCTTCAGGGCCTATCTAGGCTTAGTTACCTTGGCCAAAAATCATGGTGCGGCGCGAGTGGAGGCCGCCTGCCTGAAGGCCTTGAGGCCTATAGGGCCTTCAACTCCAAGAGCGTAGAGCGCATCCTCGACAAGGAACTGGACGAGGCGCCTTTGCTGACGCCGGTTCCGGAACTCAGTCCCATCCTTCACCCCAACATCCGCGGAGTAGGCTACTTCCTGACCGCCCAAGGAGGAAGCCATGCTGATTAACCCCATTTTGGACAAGCTCCGCATCTTGGGGCTGGAGGGCATACTCAAAGCCCTAGAGGAACAGCTGAACACCCCCGAGGCCCAGGAACTGGACTTCGAGGAAAAACTGGGCCTGGTGGTGGATAGGGAGGCTATCCACAGAGCAAACCGCCGACTCAAAAACAGGTTGGCCAAGGCCAAGCTCCGCCATGACACTTGCCTGGGGGACATCGACTACCGGCAAAGGCGCGGCATGGATAAGTCACTCATCATGGCCCTGACCTCATACCGGTGGATCGCCGAACACCACAATCTGCTCATAAGCAGGCCCACCGGCGTAGACAAAAGCTTTCTAGCCTGCGCCCTAGGCCACAAGGCTGGTTTGGAAGGATACTCGGTCTCTTAAATGAGGGTGCCAGCCCTCCTGCGCGAAATGGTCGCGGCTCGAGGGGGTGGCAGCTATCCAAAGATGGCCGTTGCTAGTTTGAAGACCAACCTACTCATCCTGGACGACTGGGAGCTGGAGAACCTGTCGCGGGAGCAAAATTTGGATATGCTCGAAATCCTGGAAGACCGCTACGCATATTGATTCTTGCTTTGTTCTGATCGGGCAGTAAAGAAATCTTTCAGATTGACTTGACCAGGTAGGGATTTTTATCCCACTATCCTGGGCCTTAGGTGTGGGTCCAGGAATGAAGAAAGGCCGAAGGTGGTGGAGCACCCTTGACCCCAAAAAACGAAAATAACTCCCTGCTATCTGGTTGCCATCGTACTTTTCACCGCCTGCGTTAAGAAGATCATGGAGCTGGGGCGACGGTTCCTCTGCCCCCGGCCGGAGAGATGGCCCCGGTGTGGGAGCGTCCAGCTTTTTTGGGGGGCTTCGTACCTGCCGACTTTGATGAAGCCCCTCCAGCGATTTGGCTTCGGCATTTCCGCTGCCCTGCCTGCCGGACGGTGATCCGGCTACGGCTGCGGGGCTACTGGAACCGGTTCCAGGCTCCGGTGGAAACCATTCGGCAAAGCCTTTCCCATAAGATAGCCCGGGGCAGGTGAGTCCCTGGCCTGCCTCGCTCCCGTCGCGCCACTGGCTCAAAGGCCTGCTGCGGCAGGTAAGCCTATCCCTGGGGTCAAGCGCTGGTCGGGCGACCTGCTTGGAGCCTTCGATTGGCTCAGTGGCCGGGACTTGGCCGCGGCCAGCCGGCCGATGCAAAACGAGAATCCTGTCCATCCCTGAGCCATCTAGCCAAGGGTGCCGTTGTCCTGTCCCGGCCCCTCGGTCTACACCCGGGCGAAACACCCCCATGGAGGATCAGCATAGATGAGGACCAGAAAAAACGAGTAGCTATCTTCCGTTTCGGCGTCATCAGCGACTTGTTTCCAGGGACTACATGGAGCGTGATGACCGGGAAAGATTTCTGCGGGACAAGTGTGCTCAGCGGTGGCAAAGCCCCTTTTCCAATCGCACCAGGCTGTCGCGCACCACCACCCTGGAATGGGTCCGGCTCTACCGCCAAGGCGGCGGCAAGCGGGAGCCCCTCTACCCCAATGGGCAGTAATGACCGGGGCGGCAGCAGAGCCTTGGACGAGGACACCGCACAGGCCCTGGTCCGCCTGCGCAGGGGACTGCCCACTGCGTCAGTGACTACTCTCATCAGCGAAACGATGTGCCGACGCTTGACCGCGCTCGACGTGATCCTCACGGCGCCCACCGTCACCGTTTCCTGCACTAGCAGGGGCTGATGGGCAAGCAGGTCGCCCCCCTGTCGACCGCAGGCGCTTAAAGGCCGAGCTGCCCAACAACATTTGACAGAGTAACGCCATGCATGGGCCGATACTCCTTTGGGCATCACCCTGGTCCACTCACCGCTCGACGTACCCCAGGGCAGGGGCAAGATCGAAAAATTATTCCGCGCCGTCAGGTCCCAGTTTCTCCCCGGCTTCAAGGGCGATACCCTTTGCGACATCAATGAGGCCCTGGAGTGCTGGATTAGGGACGTCTACCACCAGCGCAAGCATCTGGGCACCGGACAGGCCCCCTGCAACGCTTCACCAACAAGATGGGGTGCGTCAGGCCGGCCACGCTGACCTAGAAGACTACTTCAGAAAAAGGGCCACGCGCCGCGTGGCCCTGGACCGCACCGTCTCCTTAGCCGGCAGGCTATACGAGGCCCCAATGCCTCTGATCGGCAAGCGAATCATCCTCCTTTACCACGACCATGGCTCCGACCGCGTAGAGGTCCTACTGGAAAATCGCTTCCACGATTTGCTCAAGCTGCTGGACCTCGCCGTCAATTGCAGGGTCAAACGCGACCACCATCTGCTGCGCTGGGAAGACAGTTCCACCACAGCCTTCACTGGCGGCTCCCTTTTTTCGCAAAAATTAGACCCGGAGGTCAGCAACTCATGAAACCAAACTACCGCCTTGACCGGCGACAAGTCTCCTGTGGCATAATGCAGATACTACCGGCGTCGTGCTTCGGCCACCAGGGCCCACATCACCGGATTAGGTGGCTGTCTTCAAATGGAATGCATGGCCCACTTCCCTGGAATCCGCAACATCTCTATGTAAAGCCGCCGCCGATGGGCGGGTGAGAACAGCCTCACAAGCTCCTGTGGACAGGCTACCTCAACCAGGCTGGGCGGTCAGGTTACACTTGAATGAGCCCCCGGGCCGTTCCACCGGAGGCTAAGGGCTCTCGACCCTGGGCGCCGCGCTGGTCAAAAATTCGCTTGGTGGCCGGCATGCCGTTAAGCGCCGCGGGGAAGCCGGCGTAGACGGCCATCTGCATGATCACCTCCACCACCTCCTGACGGGTCAACCCTACGTTTAGGGCGCTGTGGATGGGCACCTCCAGCTGGAGTATGGCGTGGCTTATAGAGGGAAGCGCTGCCACCACGGTGGCTATCTCCCGGAATTTGTGAGATCCAGCCCCAGGCGGCAGTAGATGTCGCCGAAGGGGAACTCGATGACATAACGGGCCAGGTCGGGGGCGATATCCTCCAGGCTCTCCATCACCCGCTGCCCGGCCTCGCCGTCCACCCAGCACAGCTTGACCTATCCCCGCTGATAATGTTCGTCGTCCATAGGTCCTGCTCCCCTAGCCCAAAAAAGAAGTAGTAGCCCCTTATGCGGGGCAGCCGTCCGTGGGCTAACGGCCCAAGTAGGCTGCGAAGTCTAGCAGATAGTGCCCAGCCACGAAGAGCAGGAGCAGTGCCAGACCCAGCTTGATCCACTTGGCCGGCACGAAACGTTGGGTGCGAGCGCCCAGGTACATGCCGCAAACCCCGCCTAGCCCGAACAAGGACCCCAGGAGCCAGTCCGGGGCCACGTGCATGCCGGCGTAGGCGGGGATGAAGGCCAGCGCCTGATAAAAGAGCACTCCTGTCAACGAGGTGATAAAGGTACCCATCAGGGCTGCGCCAGCTACGGTGTGCACGGGCAGGCCGTATATGGCCACGAAAAAGGGGGCGATGATGGCCCCGCCACCGATGCCGTACACCCCTCCCACTATTCCCACTATAAAGGCCATGCTGAAAATACCGAGCGGGGTGCAGGCATAGCGCCGTCCCTGGAACTCATAGGCCACCCGCCGCCAGTTGAACTCCAGGGTCTGCACCGTAAAGTTCTGGGTGACCACCTGGGCCTCCAGCTTGGGTCCCAGCTTGGCTTTTTGTGCCGCCGCCTGGCGGGCCTTGTTCACCTCCACCAGCATGCGCAGGCTGATATAGAATAGCACGCAACCCACGAAGGCCTTAAAGGTTTGGGGATAGGGCAGCCAGTGCAGGCGGATGAAGCAGCCGATAATCACCCCCGGCAGGGTGCCCAACACCACCACCCAGGTCAGTGGCCAGACCATGCGCCCTTCGCGCAGGTAACGCCAGACCCCGCTGGGGATGGCCACCACGTTGAAGACCAGGTTGGTGGGGCTCACTGCCGGGCTGGTGAAGTCCAGGAAGCTCATCTGAAAAGGTAGCAGTAGAAAAGCGCCCGAGACCCCGCCCATGGAGGTGGAGCAGGAGACCACGAAGGCTACCAGGGGAGGCAGCCAGAGGTAGGTCTTGACGCCCGAGATGGGGAAGAGATACTCCATGCCCTTGCTCCTTATTCCACGGTTAGTATCACAGCCGAGCTCTTGAATAGCGTCCAAATCTCATCGCCCGCGGCCAACCCCAGCGTCCCTGACGCTCTCTACCGTGGCCAGGATGCAGATCTGGGTGTCGCCCTCGTCCAGGGTCACTATTACCTCGTAGGAGATGTTGTCGGTGTGGATATGGCTGATGTGTGGCTGCGCAGCCGGTTGCTGGCGCTGGCCCGAGGGGTCGCGTCCGCCAGCGGGCCAGTATCACCCAAGGGGCTTTGACCAGGGCGGTGACGGGCATGCCTCTGCGCAGGCGGGTCTTTCGTTGTAGGCTGACGATGCGCTCCCGCTCCTTCTGAGCGAAGGTCAAATAGTTGGCCGTCAAGTTGACCGTGCTCTGCCCCAGCATTGTCCTGCACTATGGTCAGTGGAACCCCCGGGCGCAAGAGTTCGATGACCAGAGAGTTGCGTAGTACCCGGGGATTGGCCAGCTCGCGGTGCAGACCGCATTCCGCGGCCCTGGCACGGAGCAGGCGGCGCACGTAGCCCTGATTCAGGTGGAAGACCTGATCGCGCAGTTCCTTGTTGGCCTGGCCTTACAGGAAGTCAGCTAGCTCGCGGGCCACGTTCTCGGGGATGGGCACCTGGCGCCCGCCGTTAGGCGCCCCCGTCGCTGTCACGACCCAGAGGCACACTGGTCTGCGATAGGTCCAGGCCCAGGCGGTCGTCCGAAGCTAGCACCTCTCCCAGCCTGCCAGCCGTGTAGCGCAGTAGCAAAAAAACAAACCACACCCGTCCTCGGGTCGGGCCGCCAGCACTCCTGCCGCCAAGCGCGAAAGGCCTCGGTGAGGGCGCCAAGTTACTCCGCTTGGAGGTATCTCACACCTCCGGGGGGTAATGTTGAAAGTGCTCGCGGAATCGGTGGCTTGCCCCTGGGAGGCCCTGCCCCCTCTCTCTGGCTACGGGCCAGGCAGGGCTTGGCGCGGCGTTTGGCGGTGGCCCCTGGTTTCGGGATTTTTGGACATAGTGTACGCCCTCCCTTGGCTGGCATTTTCATCCCGATTATATTTATTTTTTGTGGTTAATGGCAAATTATTGCATTCATTCGGCCCCACTCCGATTCTGCCTGATTCCCTGACGATATGGGGCCTGATCAGAGCCGACGAGCGTGCTATTATGGGACCCGGCCTCAGGTGCTCGGAAGAGGCTCTGGTACGCCCGCTAAATCCGCGAGCTATAAGGATGATGGACTAGCTTAATGAACGCGCTGTGGGTATTCGTAGGCGGTGGCATAGGCGCGCTCAGCCGCTACTTAGTGAGTGTAGCGGCGGCACGCCTCTGGGGGGCTGGCTTTCCCTTCGGCACCCTGATAGCCAACTTGGTGGGTCTGTTTCTCATCGGCCTGTTCTTTGGCCTGGCCGAACGCTCCAGCTTGCTCGGCTTCTCGGCGCGGCTTTTCTTTGTCATCGGTTTTTTGGGCGGGCTTACCACCTTTTCCAGCTTCGGCTGGGAGACGGTCAAACTGGCCGGCGACGGGCTTTGGGGTCTGGCGCTGGTCAACATTCTGCTGAACAATTTGGTGGGCCTGGGGCTGGTGTTGGTCGGTATGTGGTTGGGTAAATCCCTCTGAACTTCCCGTGCTGACAGGGGGGTGAGGTCATGGATTACAGCATCATCATTCATATATGCCAACGGAGGGGACCCGCTTTGAGGGCCGGCTCCTATCCGAGGCGCTGGTGCAGTTGTTGCTCAAACGCTGGGTTGCCCACCCGGACTCGAGGACGGCGGGATGGCCACGGCGCTGGTGGAGTGGAGGTGCTGCCCTACGACCTGCTGTTGAAAATCGAGATCGTGCTGCCCGCGGCCCAGGCCCAGGAACTGCTGCCGGCCAGTGTTGTCCAAGATAGGTTATCAAAAACCGGTTAAGTGATGGAAGCGAGATGCCTTCACCCCAGCGTAGTAATGTGGTTATGCCAAAAGCCACCAATACCGCGACCAAAAGAGGACAAGGCCATGGTACGAGTAGCCAGCCTATTCTCAGTCAATTGCTGCATCACTTCCTCTCCACTGAGTTCGCCGTCTTGGTCAAGGAGCACGGTGCCGAGGTCAGGACCAAGGGATTTCCCGGTTGGACCAGTTCGTGGCCATGCTTTTCTGTCATCTGGCTGGGGCCGACTCCCTAAGGGAGATCTGCAGGGCGGGGTCAAGGCTCACATCATGTTGGACTACGACGGCTACATGCCCAGTTTGTCCTGCTCATCGAAGCCAAGGTGGCCGATGTCACCGTGGCCCAGAGGCTGGCCCTAAACCCTGGTTCCATCCTGGTTTTGGATCGGGGTTACCAGGACTATGACCTGTTTGGTAAGTGGACCGGCCAGGGCGTCTTTTTCGTCACCCACCTCAAATCTAACGCCGTTGTCGAGGTGATGACCAATCGGCCAGGGCCTAAGGCCCACAAGATGTATTGGTCGACCAAACCATACTCCTCACCGGCAACCTGACCGATTGTCCTGACCCCCTGCGTCGCCTGGTGGTATGGGACGAGAAGAATCAAAAGCAGGTCGTGCCTTTGACCAACCACCACAAGCTGACGGTCTCTCATCGTGGCTGACATCTATAAGGACTGCTGGAAGATCGAGCTGTTTTCCAAAGCGCTTAAGCAAAACCTTAAGGTCAAAATTTTCGTGGCACCAGCAGGAACACCTTGAAAATCCAGATTTGGACAGCCTTGATCGCCCTGCTTTTGCTCAAGTGGCGTCACCATCTTTCCCTGACCGCATGGTCACTATCCAACTTGGACGCCATGTTGCGCCTAAATCTCTTCACATACAGGGTGTTGCGCGACTGGCTCCAATACCATATCATATTTCGCCCCTCATGCCCGAACAGATCCAGTTACCGCTCTTGCCTTGACTTGGACAGGCAACTGCCAGTGAAATAAAAAATACCAGTCCAAAAGCGGTGGCCTTATCTCAAAAACTACTAATTTTATAGATAACTAACCGTTTTTATAAGATCATTTTTAGTTGCTACACTTATCTTGGACAGCACTGGCTGCCGGCCTTGACGGAGATGGTCGGCCAGGGTATAATGGGTGTGATCCCGATGCGTCTGGTGGTGTACCAGGGGAAGTGGCAGCTAATTCCCCTCCACCTGCGGGTGCGCGACGTGATGACCGCCCAGCAGCGCAGCGTGGGGCCGGAGGAAAGCCCCTAAGCAAGGCCTTGGAGATTCTACTGGCCTCGGATTTTCGCCGGCCTGCCGGTGGTGGACGTTCAGGGCCAGCCGCTGGGCGTGTTCAGCGATGGCGACCTGGTCTACCGGGCGGGGGCGCATACCCCCGCGGGTGCGGCTCATGGTTAGGTTTGGCCAAAGCGAGGTGTTCCCTTTTGGAGAGCCGGTCCCGCAAGCCCGTGCGCAAGATTATAAGCGAGCTCGCGGTGACGGTGGGGCAGGACCAGCCCCTCGGCGGGGCCGTGGAGGCCATGCTCCGGCAGGGCCTGCGCCGCCCCTGCCGATGGTCGACGCCGGCGGGATGTTGGCGGGCATGCTCTCGCGCAGGGACATTTTCCAGGCCATCAGCCAACAGGCCCTAACCCTGGAGAATCTCCAGGGCAGCGGCGTCTCTCTGGAACTGGCGGGGCACGCCGATAAGGTCATGCTGAGGGATATCCCTACGGCTTCTCCCGACATCCCCTTGGAGCAGGTCATCAAGCTAATGGGCAACAGCGCCGTGGTGCGCGTGGCCGTGGTTGACGGTCATAACCGGCTGCTGGGTCTGATTTCGGATAAGGCCCTGCTGGGGGCCTTTGCTCAGCCCAAGCCGTGGCTGTGGGACTTCCTGATGCTGCGTCTTTCGCCCCCGGAGTTGGACTGGCGGCACCAGGAGTTGATCCGCCGTTCCCAGAAGACCAGGGCCGAGCAGGTCATGAAGTGGGATTTCGCCAGCGCGGGCGAGGACACGCCACTGGAGGAGGAGGCGCGGCTGATGACCGAAAAGCGCATTAAGCGCCTGCCGGTGCTGAATGCCCAGGGGCGTCTGCTAGGCATGCTGAGCCGGGAGGCCTTGCTGCGTCTGGGCGCGGCCTCGATCTAGCGCCAGACTTACATTCTCGGTCCTGGCGCCGGGCGCTAGCGGTCGGGGGCGGGGGCAGCCGAGGCCAGGCCGCTGGCCTGGTAGCCGGCCAAGTCCAGGCAAACCACCTTATAACCCAGGCTTTGAAGGCAAGTCAGCAGACGACCCCGCTGGGGCTCGGCCACGGCCTGGGCCAACAACCGCGGCTCCAGCTCTAGGCGGGCCATGGGGAGATGGTCGCGCACTCGCACTTGGCCGGGCAAGAGCGCTCGCACCGCCTCCTCGGCTCGGCCGATGCGCGCCAGGGTGGCGGGATCCAGGGGGATGCCCGTGGCTACCCGGGTGGCCAGGCAGGCTTCGGAGGGCAGATCAGCGGTGATCAGCCCCAGAGCCTGGCTCAGGCGGCGCACCGCGACCTTGTCCAAGCCGGCCTCGGCCAGGGGGCTGTGCACCCCCAGTTCCGTCACCGCCCGGCTGCCGGGGCGATAGTCGCGAGCGTCATCCAGCTGGCTGCCCTCCACCACGCTCTTGAGGTCCCGTTCACGGGCCAGACCAATGAGCAGGGTCAAACGCAGAAGCTTGCAGTGGTAGCAGCGCTCCGGATCATTTTGTCGGATGGCCGTGACAGCCATCTCGTCGGCATCTAATTCCACAAGGTCAGTGCCCAACTGGGCTGCTATCTGACGGGCGCGGGCCGCCTCCCAGGGCGGGGTGAAAGCCCCCAGACAGATGGCCGCGCGCACTCCCGGTCCCAATACTTGTGTGGCCGCTGCTAAAAGCAGGGTGGAGTCTACACCCCCGGAAAAGGCCACCAGCAGGGGGGCCAGTTGCCGCAGTCGGTCCAGGAGACTTTGCCAGGAATCCTGCAGGTCCGGGGAGATTAGAGGGGTTCGGGGCATGAGGGGCCTATCCCAACACCTTATGCCCGGCGGCAGTCAGGGCCTTTACTATGGGAGCCGGGTCGGTCTTTTCCAGACGGAAGCAATATATGCGGCGGTTGGCCTCAGAAGACAACAGGGCCACGCTGATAACCTCGCCGTCGTGGTCGCGGATGATGGCGGGCACCGCCTCCAGGGCGTTTTGGCCCGGTCCCAGGGCCACGTCCAAGCGCGAACTCTCGTTCAAAAGTTCCAAGAGGGCCACCAGCACTCGCAGAACGTCGGAGAGGGTGATGGTGCCCGCCAGCTTACCGTGGTCCGTCACCAATAGCCCGGTGAGCTTGTGGTTATGCAGCAGGTGCGCCGCCTGGTAGACCGTCTCCTCGGCGTTCACGGTCAGCGGGTCGGTGGCCATCAGTTCCTTGACCGACAGTTCCGAGAGCAGGGAGGGGAACCAGGCCGAGCGCAGCTCGTTGTGGGTGACCAGATCCTTAACTTGGCCGTCCTCCACCACTGGCAGATGGCGTATGCTGTGCTTGCGCATCAGGCCCAGAGCCTGGTTCACGCTGATCTCGGATGTGACGATTATCGGGTTGGGGCTCATGTGGATTTTGACCTTCACGGCGCTGCTCCTGGCTCAAGTGCCTGTCTATATCTAGGCAATAGCAGATTTTGTGCCCCGAGGGAATTTTTTGTCCACCACGCCCCTGTCCGCAGTCTATTTGACCAGCTGGTCAGGTTATTTCGTGACCAGGGCCAAAATGTCAATCCCTTCAAGCCAGTGAATCTGCCTACAATTTTTATGCGTCAATCTCCGGTGCCCCGGCCTGGGTTTTTGACATTTTTATGGAAAATAACGTATTCTTAGCTTTCATGAAGTCCGTTGGGTTTAAGCATTTTTTCTGTACCCTTCGAGTTTCTGTGTACTTATCTTTGGTTCTTCGTCGTTAACTGTGGAATTTGATGAGTTTTTCCAGTGATACGGCGATTAAATAGATCATGGCCATAGAGGATCGGGGCCAGGATTTTGGTGCTAGGCGTTATGCACTTTAGGGCATGGCGGGTGAAGTGGGTGCTGCGCCACTGGGCGGCCCAAACACAGGTGGCCTTTTTGATCCAGCGCAGCATTTCCTTGAGCCGTCAGGCGGTGGCGGTGGCGAAGCCGCTGGTTTTCAGTTCGGTCAGGGCCTGCTGCTGCTGTTAGGT
>CBCOTF020000004.1:0-8881 GCA_965112955.2 Desulfarculales bacterium | reverse complement strand
CCTGGACCCCGCCCAGGTCCATTTTGGACAGAGCCTGGGGCACGTAGAACTGGATCACCCGCCAAAATTGCGTGTCGCTGACCCCTGATGATACGGGCCGCAGCCAGCACCAGGGTCATGGCCGCTTGCTCGAACAGCAAGATGACCCGGCTGCCCTCGCTGGGCCAGGGTATTTTGACCTGTTTGGTCCCGTAGTCGGGGCGGTTCACCCGGGCCACCCGGACGGCTACGTAGCAATGATGCTGGAAAAAATTGAGGTGCCGCCGAGTGAATTAGTGGAAGTCGTGGCTTTGCACAACCTGCCACACTCCGGGCAGGGGTACTCAGTTCCCCGGTCGGCGGCAACCTCCAAGAAGACCTCGTGGGGCTGCTTATCGGTGTCCACACGCTATCCCACCAACCGCCAGGGCGGTTGCACAACCCCAGACCAAGAACCAGAAACTCGCCGGCGTCCATGAGTGCCGCCTGCTTCAACTCGATCATGCGAAGCGCTTCAGCATGACACCAAAGCTACACCAATTCCACTCATGACGACGAAGTAACAAAAAACACCAACCCAAAAATAATAATTTTATCTCAAAAACTGCTAAAATTATAGACCATTAACCGTTTTTATAAGATCATTTTTAGCCGCTACGCTTGTCTTGGACAGCACTACAAGTGGACATGCATTATGGTGCCACCTCAGTGCCGGCGCGGGCGGCGGGCTTCAAGGAGCGGAGCGCCCTGGACATCGGCTATGCCGCCCACCATTATGGGGACGACGCCCAGGACGGCAGCGACATCCTGGTGGGCGGCCAGCCCTTCCCGCCCCTGGCCACGGCTAATAGCATCGGTGGCTATTTGCACTATTAAGGATTAAGGAGACCTAGCGTATAGTCTACCTGCCCTTCCACTTCCTGCCGCCGGAACCCATCAGCTCGCCCCAGGACGCCTTAATCACCCAGCTCGGCTGGCTCTTGGTGGACAGGCTTTTTGCGGACATGTCCCGCGAGGGGCTGGGGGGAGCGCCTGTATCACATCTGCCGCCTGGAGGGGCCCCTGCACACCACGGCCGACACCTGGTTCCACCAGGACGTCTCCGGGCGCTGGCACCAAAAAAACAACGTGGTGTTGCTGGAATCCCTGAGTATGCCCCACGGCTTCCATGAGCAAATGGCAGCGGCCTGGCGGGACGTTACCTCCCGGCTGCATAATCAGCACTTCATGCAGGTAGCCCATTTATAGGCCGGATTCTTGTACGATCTACCCTTGAATTTTCTGGAGTGGCAGTCGGTATTCCAGGGCAACGGGGGGCCGGGGCGTGAGACGCAGCTAAACAACCAAGAGCAAAACCTAAAGGCCTGCAAGCTCCTTTACGACTGGCTTAACAGCCATCCCAAGGGCCAGCCCGCCGGCGTCACTCCTTAGGAGGCTATCGAGCCGAAAATCAAGCAATGCCTGGCCTACAGCGACTCCGGTCGGAACCGTCAGCTGCCAAAATTGACGCCAGGCCTTTGACCAGATCTTTCCCTACAACCAGGGCATACCGGCCTACGACAAAAACCAGTGGAAGAAATAAGCCTTGGGCGAGAATCTCAGGCAGGATGTGGTGGACGACCTATCGCAAGCCATAGGCCTTAACCACGGCCACCAGAGGCCGGCCGACTTCATGCAGACCCGCTGACTGCAATTTCACCGGGCGGCAGCCCGCCAGCAGGTTTGTCTGGGCCAATACGTGAGCGTTTGATAGCTCCAAAGACAACGCTGGGCACTATGGCATCTACGAGGCCACCGGGCTGGAGAAGAACTCTCCCGCCCAACCAGTCCTGAGTAACCTCTAATAAATTAGGTAGCTAGACCTTGGCTTCCTGACGGAGCAAATTCATGGCCTCGCCTCGGCGAGCGTAGAGGCGCTTGGGCTGGCGCTGGCCTATAGCCTGGATCAAGTAGGCCGTAAGCAGCGGCAGGGCGATGGTGCTGTCGGTGTAGCAGACCACCGTGTGGGGCAAGCCATCGGGGTCAACCTTGCCCCAGCTCACGGCCTCAGAGGGGGTGGCCCCAGAAAGCCCCCCGGTGTCAGGGCGGGCGTCGGTGACTTGCAGGAAGTAGTCGTGCCCCTTTTCCTTGATGCCCAGCGTCTCTTGCAGGTGGGGCTCGGTCTGCAGCATGAAATTCTTGGGCGAGCCGCCTCCCATGATCACCACGCCGGTTTGGCCGCCGCCGCGCTTGGCAAGGAGCACCAGGGCCGCCGTCTCGTTGACATCCAGGTTGACGTCCCAGGCGAAGCGGGAGCCCTTCAGAGCCATAGCCGCGGTGTTCATGCCGATGGAGCTATCCCCGGGGCTTGAGGTGTACACCGGAACCTGCATTTCAAAACAGGCGGCCAACAGGCTCAAGTCGCCCAGGCCTAAAACCAGTTGACGCTCGGCCAGGTAGCGTCCAGCCAGGTGGTGAAACTCGGCCGAGCCCATAGGTCGGTCGAACTCCGGGGCCTCCATGATCTTGCGAAAGAAGGCGTCGGTGGTCAGCAGCACCTCGTAGTCCATAACGATGTCATAGATGCGCACCAGGCCGTCTTGCCTGAGCTGGCAGTCGTCGGCATAGGGGCTGGAGCGGTGCAGGATCAGCCCCAAGGCGAAGTGGGCGTCATGATAGAGGTTGGCCCCGGTGGAGATGATGAAGTCCACCAAACCGCGGCGCACCAGGGGCACCAGGCAGGATGGCCCCAGACCGGCGGGGGTGAGCGCGCCGGTGAGAGTCAAGCCCACGGTGACGTTTTCCTGGCCCATGCGTCGGGACCACAAGAGGGCCGCCTCGCGCAGGCGAGCGGCGTTGTAGGCTGAGAAGTGATCCTCGATGAGCCGCACCAGCGACACCTGTTCGTCCAGAGCCGGCGGAGTGATGGCGGCGCCCTTGCACGAAGGTTTCATGATCTCTCCTTCAGGGCCAGGCCCAAGGCTCGGTACAGCAATCTGGCGCAGGTGAAATCCGAGGCCGGTTGACCGGCCAAGGGCGCCAGTTCCACGATGTCCAGGCCCAGCACCTGATGGCGGCGGCAGACCTCGACCAGCCAAGCGCACACCTGAGGCCAAAACAGCCCTCCGGGTTCTGGTGTGCCGGTGGCCGGGACCACAGCCGGGTCCAGGCCATCCACATCTAAAGTAATATAGACCGGCCCCGTTAGGCCGTCCAGATATTTTCCCAGCCAAGCCGGGTTTTGGTGGACCTGGTGCGCCCACATGGGCTTGAGCCCCAAGCTTTTGACCAGCCCTGCCTCCTCAACCGAGCAGGAGCGGCTACCCAGGTGGCACACGGTAAGTCCCAGGTCCAGGGCACGTTTCATCACACAGGCATGGGACAAAGGATCGTCCTCGTACTGCTCGCGCAGGTCCAGGTGGGCGTCTAAGCACAGCACCGTAAAGCCGGTGCCATATTTCTTAACCATGGCGCGCAACGCCCCCAGGGTAAGGCTGTGCTCGCCGCCCACCATCGCCGGCAACCTTCCGTCCTTCAGCTCCGCGGCCACCGCTTGCTCCACCCGCAGAAGCACCTGCTCCATGGAGCCGCGCACATCCACCGCCTGGCGGGTTATAATGCCCTGGCGGTAGGTCTCCTGCTCCAAGAGCTCGTCGTAGAGTTCCATATTAGCCGAGGCGTACATGATGGCCGCTGGCCCCAGGCCGGTGCCCTGCCCCCAGCTCACGGTGGCCTCCAGTGGCACGGGGATGATGGCCGCGCGGGCCTGATCCTCGGGGGGCTGGGGCACGTTGCCGAAGGTTATGACTGACGCTGGCATGGTGGGAATCTGACTCCGGATGAACGGTTGGCAGCAATATAGGCCACCCTCGGCGGGGTTTCAAGAGCCGCGGCTGCCAGCGGGGGCATTTTTGCCTTGACGTATGGCTCTGTGGACGATAATTACAATGCCCATTTATATTTTCATATCTCCAGTCAAGGAGCGTATTAGGTTGGCCAGGAGCCAGCCGCAAGAGAGAGATGGTAGTCCATGCTGGTACCCAAATCCATTTATCTAACCAGGGGCAAGGGCATCCACCGCGAACGTCTGGCCAGCTTCGAGTTAGCCTTGCGCGACGCCGGCATAGCCGAAGCCAATTTAGTGCACGTTTCCAGCATCTTCCCCCCCCATTGCAAGCTCATCACCCGCAAGAAGGGCGAGAGTCTGCTCAAATCGGGCCAGATTCTGTTCTGCGTCATGGCCCGCAACGACACCGACGAACCCAACCGCCTGATTTCGGCCAGCATCGGCCTGGCCATGCCTGCCGACCGCTCCCTGCACGGCTATCTCTCCGAGCACAAAGGCTTTGGCCAGAACTCCCGCCAGTCTGGCGACTACGCCGAGGACCTGGCGGCGGAGATGTTGGCCACCACGTTGGGCATCGACTTCGACGTGGATCAGAGTTGGGACGAGAAAAAACAAGTTTTCCGCATGTCTGGTAAAATTGTTCGCACAGACAATTTCACCCAGACCGCGGCGGGCCCCAAGGACGGCAAGTGGATCACCGCTATGGCCGCCGCGGTGATGATTATGGCCTGGCAGGAGGACGCAGAGAAATTCGTCATGCACCATCCCAAAGCGCCCGTCAAAGCTAAGAAGCGCTACGTCCCCCGACCTTCGGGGCCGCCAAGCCCAGCCAACCGGACCGAGCCAGCGCTGACAGATCCAGGCGCTGGACCACGGTCAATGGAGTTTTCATGCAGGCCGCGGACCTGCGGGGGCTGGAGTTCATAAACCAGGCCCCCCAGAACAAGCTGTCGCTTTTCGGATCGGTGCGCCTGCTCATGATAGGCGTAGCTCCCCTGAGCCGCCTGGGCCAAGATTTCTTGGAGCGTCTGGGTCCCGTCACCACTAAGGCCGTGCTGTTTCGCTTTGGCTACGAGGCCGGACTGGGCATAGCCACCACCCTGGCAAACATGTACCAGCATGTACCAGAGGGATAGCGACCGCGAATGGTTTCTGGCCGGCTCGGCGGCGCGCAACTTCTCGGGGCTGGCCTTAAAGGAGTTGGACTGTCTTGAGCTGGGCCGCGCTCGGGACGTATTGAATTTTAGCGACCGCTGGCGCGATTTCTTCCAAGCATTGATATACTTCTGCGTGCAAAAGCCCGAAACCTACGGCGACTGTACCATATTGGCCGGGGCGGCCAGCGGTTATGCCTCCGCCTGCTTGGGACGCGAGGTTCTGGTGCGCGAGCTGGCCTGCGCGGCCGAGTGCTGGTTCGAGGGCCAGACCGTGAAGGAATGGGGACTTGCGCCCGAAGGGCTCAGGCAATAATTCTCCCTGCCCCAGGCTGGCGACGAGGTGGGACGCTTACGCCTGGCCCTGAAGCAGGCCCAACCAGGAGCTGGAGATTCAGCGGGGCGAGCTGAAGCGGCTACGCCAGCGCACTCTGGTCCTGGAGCCCAAGAAAGGGATCTTATTTCGCAGCCAAGCCATGGCCAGGTGCTAGAATTGGCGAGCAAGGCCGCCCCTACCGCCGCCACGGTGCTGATGACCGGCGAGACCGGTACCGGCAAGGAGCTCCTGGTCCGCTTCCTCCACCGCTGCTCCGGTCGGGGGGACAAGCCCTTCCTGGTCATTAACTGCGCGGCCTTGCCTCCCAACCTGCTAGAATCGGAACTGTTCGGCCACCTGCGCGGGGTCCTTACCGGCACCGAGCGCGATAAGAAGGGGCTGTTCGTAGAGACCGGGACCGGCACCCTATTCCTGGGCGAGGTGGGGGAGCTGCCCCTGGAATTGCAGGCCAAGCTGCTCAGGGCCTTACAAAAAAAGTACGCCCCCGGGGCCGGAGTCAAAGGGCAGACGGTGCGGGCGTACATCGTAGCCGCCAGCAACCGCGACCTCCAGGAGATAGTGACCACCGGAAGCTTCCGCGAGGACCTCTACTACCGCCTGGCCGTCATTCCCATAGCCCTGCCGCCCTTGCGTCAGCGCCTGGAGGATACCCTGCCCCTAGCCCGCCATTTTCTACAGCAATTCCAGCCCAGCAGTCCCGGGTTCTCGCCGACGGCGGTGCGCCTGATGGGGCCCCACTCCTGGCCCAGCAATGTGCGCGAGCTGGCCAACGTGGTGGAATACGCCGTGGTGCTGGCAGGAAACGAACGCATAGAGACTGAGCACCTGCCCCCGGGCCTGGGACGGGCTTCATCCGACCCCCTGGCGGGCTTGGCCGCTGGCCTGCCCAACCAGGAAGAACTGCTGCGGCGCTACACAGACTACATGCTGGAGCAAACCGGCGACAACAAGAGCCAAGCAGCTCGCATTCTGGGGATCGGCCCCAATACCCTTTGGCGCCGCCTTAAGGCTCAAGCGCCCGAGCCGAACCGGGCCTAACCGCCCGGTAGGGAGCAAAGCATGTCCCTACCCCTGGCCGTGGCTATCACCGGCGCCAGCGGAGCCATCTACGGCGTGGAGCTTTTGAAAACGCTGAAAGACTTGGGACGCCCGGCGCAGCTGGTAATCAGCCGGGCCGGCCTGCGCACTCTGAAACTGGAGACCGACTGGCCCCTGGAGGATGTCCTAGCCCTGGCCGCCCGGGTCCACCCGATCGACGACTTGGCGGCACCCTTGTCCAGCGGCTCCTTCCAGACCGCCGGCCTGGCCGTGGTGCCCTGTTCCATCAAGACACTGTCGGCCATCGCCCACAGTTACAACCACAACCTCATCACCCGCGCTGCCGACGTCTGCCTCAAGGAAAGACGCAGGCTGGTGCTGGTGGTGCGCGAGACGCCCCTGCACCAGGGGCACCTTGAGCTGATGACCCGTGCCGCCGGCCTGGGAGCAGTGATCCTGCCGCCTATGCCGGCCTTCTATCATCGGCCGGCTACGATGCTGGACATTGTGCGCCAGATCGTGGGCAAGGTGCTGGACCAGTTCGGCGTGGAGCACGACCTCTTCACCCGCTGGCAGGGCGCCGGGAGCCCCCAGGAATGATCCAAACCGAGGAGCAGCTGGCGGGGCAGAGGCTGGCCCCTGGAGAAATTTTCAACTTCGCCTGCCACCCCGGATTGGCCTGCTTCAACACCTGGTGCGCAAACAAGCGCCTGCCGGTGCTGCCCTACGACCTGTTGCGCCTGCGCCGGGGGTTGGGGCTCAAGTCGCCGGACGCGCTGGAGCGCCTCTTGGAGCTGGACCTGGACCCGGTATCGGGTTGGCCGGTGCTGCGCTTGAAGCTGATGGAGAAGAGCGCTGCCCCTTGTTGGGGCCAACGGGCTGCACGGTCTATCCCCACCGGCCGGCAGCTTGCCGCACCTATCCTCTGGCTCGAGCCGTGGCCGCAGGCCCCGGGGGACGCCGAGCGAGCGAGATCTTTCTGCGCCAGGAAACCCCAGCCTGCTTAGGTTGGCGGGAGCAGCGCCCCCTGACCGTAAAGGCATGGGTGGCTGGCCAAAGACTCGCGCCCTACCAGGAGGCCAACGACGCCATGCTGGGGCTATTTTGTCACCCCTGGCGCCAGGGGCGCCGCTTGGAACTGCAACCGCCCCAGATTCACGCCGTGATAATGGCCTTGTACAACCTCGACGTCTTCCGCCGCCTGGCGAGCCAGATGGATTTCGCCAAACGCCACGAGTTCAAACCCCAGCAGGTGCAATATGCCCTGCAGCGGGACGAGGACCTGTTGCTGTTGGGACGCGACTGACTGCTTAAACAGTTTTTCGTCTGACCGGGAACACCTCCGGCGGCAAGGAGATCATCCATGCGAAATGTTTTGATTTGCTGGGCGCTGCTAGCCCTGGCCGGCGATGCCACCCCGAAATAGACAAGCCCCATGAACCGCACACGCATGACCCAGAAGCAACGAATAGGCTCGAAGGTGTATCAGAAGGCCGGCCTGACCAAACTAAGCCCCGAGGAGCAGTGGCCCTTGGCCGACCGAACTCGCAACTACACCAAGGAGATAACCGCCTACATGAAGCGCCAGTGCCAGCGCTCCGCCGAAAAACAGAAAAAGCCCTAGGAGTGTGTCGGGGGAAAGCGCCATCCTTAGCTTTCACTTCTTAGCCGTCCATGGTCCGCTCAGGAGCATGTCGAAGAATTATTTGGACATGCTCATAGCCTAAAATTATTATTTAGTTTTTTCCTAAGCCGTCGGGGATCTCTTGTCCAGACTGCGCAACTCCCGGTGGCCGGTTCGAAACCAGGATGCAGAATCAGAGCGCGCCCGAACTCCTGTCGGGCTTGGGGGTATGAGTCCCATGACCAGAGGCATCTTGCCAAGCTCGATGTGGTACAGGGCGAAGCGCAGCTCACTTTGGAATAGGTTGTTGAACTCCTGAAACGACTTGCCGAAATGCCCTTGCGGGGCGTAAACCCGCGCCAAATCGAAGTGGACGTCCTCCAGATCCGGCCTTAGGCCCAAGGTCTTGTCCAAGGATTGGTAGGCCTACTCCAGCTTCTGCCGGTCAAAGGAATAGAGCTTGCCCAGCATGGCCAAAGTCTGGGGATGTTTGGGGTCCAACTCCAGGCAACGGGCAAAGGTGGGCATAACCTTCTGGGACCCGTGGGCCAAGAAATGGGCCACGCCCAGCCAGCAATTTAGCTCGAACCAGCTTGGATGGACCTGGGCTCAGGCCACGAAAAGGTGGGCCCCCTGGCTTCGGAGGCGGCCCAGGCTGGCCCCGCCACCACCAAAATCAGCAGCAGCGCCGACCCCAACCATCTTGCCATCGCCACGCCGTCCGCGTCATCGGGACCGTGTTGATGGCTCGACCGCTGCCAGCCAAGAAAACAGGGAGGGGACAAGCCCCTCCCTAAAGAGCGTTAAGCCTAAGATCGAGTCGTTAATAATGGCCCAAGTAGTAGTAGATGTAACCCGAATACAGCCTCTTCGTCGTCATGAATGGAGTTGGTGTAGTGCCGGTGTCATGATGCAGCAGATCG
>CBCOTF020000003.1:0-1604 GCA_965112955.2 Desulfarculales bacterium | reverse complement strand
ACCGCCAGGGCGGCGGCAAGCTGGAATCCCTCTACCCCATGGGCAGGAATGACCGGGGCGGCAGCACGACCTTGGACGAGGACAACACCCAACCCTTGGCCCGCCTGCGCAGGGAACTGCCCACTGCGACTGCGTCAGTGACTACCCTTATCAGCGAGATTGAGTGACGCCATGCATGGGCCGATGCTCCTGGTAAACGGCAAACGGCGCAAGACCTACATCTTCGCCTTAATCGACGGACATGAGCCTCCTGATCGCCCATGCCGAGTTTCACCTCTCCGAGGGCACGGCCCACTTATCTACAGGCCTTACGCCAGGTCCTGCTCAAACGGGGCTACCACGCAAGCTCTACCTCGACAACGCAGCCTTCCGCTTCCATCACCGTGGACGAGATCACCGTCTCCTTGGACATCGCCCTAGTCCACTCACCGTCCTACATGCTCCAGGGCAGGGGCAAGATCGAAAGATTCTTCCGCACCGTCAGGTCCTAGTTTCTCCCCGGCTTCAAGGGCGACACCCTTCGGGACATCAAGGAGGCCCTAGAATGCTGGATTAGAGGCGTCTACCACCAGCGCAAGCATCTGGGCACCGGGCAGCCCCCACCTGCAACGCTTCACCAGCAAGATGGAGTGCGTCAGGCCTGCCCCCGCTGACCTGGAAGGCTACTTCAGAAAAAGGGCCACGCGTCGCGTGGCCCTGAATCGCACCGTCTCCCTGACCGGCAGGCTATACGAGGCCCCAATGCCTCTGATCGGCAAGCAAATCAGCCTCTTTTACCACGACCATGACCACGACCGCGTATAGGTCCTACTGGAAAACCGCTCCCACGGCTTGCTCAGGCCGCTGGACCTCGCCGTCAATTGCAGGGTCAAGCGCGACCACCATCTGTTGCGTTTGGAATCCAGCTTCACCACGCCCCCCATTGGCGGCTCCCTTTTTTTACAAAAACCAGACCCGCAGGCCAGCAACTCATGAAACCAAATTACCACGCCTTCTTCGCCCTCACCAGGGAGCCATTCGGCTCTGACCTATACGCCATCCGCCTCAGCATACTGGCCCTGACCACCGGAGATGTGAGCAGCGGAAAATTCACCGCCTTGCGCTGGGCCGCCAGCAGGCTGCACCCATCCGAGTATCAGACCTTCTGGGTCGCCGCTTCATAGAGCTCTATCCGGGAGCTCTGCAAGCAAATCTGCGTCGCGCTCGAAATGGACACCGCCAGCTTCTCCAGGACCGTCCCCACCAAGCTCATCAGAAAGCAGGTCCAGGAGATCGTCCAGGACCGCAAGAATTAACCCGTCTTCATCATCGATGAAACCTCCCTCCTCAAGCTTCAAGTCCTGGCCGAGTTGCACACCATCACTCATTTTCAGGGAGATTCCAAGCCAATCCTGTCCATCATCCTGGCCGGCCAGAACAACCTCGCCGACCTCCTCATATACAAAACTTCCCTGCACCTGGCCTCCAGGCCGGCGTCTTCCTCCAGGATATGCAGGCCTACCTCCTGCACTACCTCAAAATCGCAGGCGTCAAACAAAACCTCTTCACAGAACCTCTTCTCTGATCCGGCCGTCACCGCCATACAGCAGGGCTCCGGCGGCCTC
>CBCOTF020000002.1:0-3040 GCA_965112955.2 Desulfarculales bacterium | reverse complement strand
CGATTTCCGCGCCGAGATGGCCGCCGCAAGACTCATGGCCCGGTTCAAGAGGTCGTAGATCGGCACCACCTGGTTGAATATGCGCCGCACCTGGCGGATCTGCTCGACCTTGTCCCTCATCTCTCTATCACCAGTCCTGCCAGGTAACGCGGGTCCAAAGGTGCCTTGCGGTCCAGACCATCCAGTTCGCGCCGGATGTGGCCCAGAATGTGGCGTAGGCTCTCGCCGACCAGTGAGGCCTCGGTCGGGTCGGGCAGGGCCTGACAAGCGGCCTGGGCTTGGCGGGCCAGATCGCCCTTCAGACCCTCTTGCAGGGCCGCGACGGCCGCGGCCAGGCTTTCGGCCGGCAGCGGCGCCAGGCCAGGCAGCCCCAAGACCCGGCGGGCCAGCCAGGTGGCCACCACCATGCTCAGTTTGATCTGCTGCGGGTCGGCGGGCCAGACCTTGGCACCCAGCAAGTCCACCAACGCCTGGCGCTCGACGCCCAGCAGATCGAAGAGCAGGCGACCGCCGAATTCGGTCAGGCTCAAGTAATGCCGAGCCCGTTCCATGTCGGCTAGGCTCATGAAGGCCCGGTACTCGCGCTTGGCGCCTAGGTTGGGGTCATAGCAGCGGGGACGCGGAATTAGCATCCCCCCCAGCCAGCGGTTTAGGGGCTCGTCCAAGAGGTGCAGGGTGGTGGGCATCCCGGCCAGCCAGCCTTCGCGCAAGAGCTGCCAGGCTCGGCGGTTGAGCTGGCGGATGGCCGCCGCCCCTTGGCGGGCCAGGGCCGTGAGCGGTAAGCGTTCCAGGATGGCCGCGGCCGAGACGCCATGGAGGCCGACCAACAGTTCCAGACCAAGATTGACCAGTCCCAGTCCCTCGCCGGTGGCTTGGACCACGGCCTCGGGCTGGGCCGGGTCGGCGTCCAGGGCCACCACCGCACAGTTGGCCACGTAGGCCAGCTCAGATTTTAGGGCGTCCTTGGCCGGCTCCTCCAGGGCCCTGACCAGGCTGGGCAGGGTCTGCTCCGGCGGTAGGAGCCTCAAAATAGCATCGGAACGGGGCGGGGCCTGCGCCGGAAAGTTCAGAGAAAGCTTGGTGGAATATTTGTGCCAGTCGGCCTCGCCGGGAGGTGGCACGCCCCACAGCTGCAAGGCCTCCAGGCGTTCGGGGAATCCGTGATCCATCATACGCCCGCGCCGGAAGCGGGCGGCGTCTTCGGCCATGCCGGCGGTGGACTCCCAAAGCATGGCCTCCAGCGCCTGGTAGTAACGGTCTTCCATTTCGTTTTTTAAGAGTACCAGCACCTGGGCCGTGAAGGCCGTCGAGGCTTGGTCGCGGAACTCGATGAAGTAGACGCCGTCTAGGGTGAAGGAGGGCAGATCGTCCGGCGGCTCCTGCTCGTCCTGGCTGACCAGGAATTTGACCACCTTGAACCAGTGGGCGAACAACAGCGCCAGCACCTCCAGATCGCAGTCCGCCAGCCAGCGTTCCAGGCGGTCGCTGCCCGCGTCCAGGACCAGGGGTAGCCAGGCCTCGTAGCGCGTGGGCGCGAACTCCTCCTTAACCCAGCCGGTGAGGTCTAGGAGGTAGCTGAGCTGCTCGTCGCTGGACAGGCCTATGAGAAGCCCGGCGTCATCAGGGCCCAGTTCCAGCACCGTGGCCGCGAATTCGTCGGGTGCCAAGGCCTGCGTCAGGGCCTCGGAGTCCTGGGCCAGGGTAATGAGCTTTTCGCGCTGCCCGGGGCTGGCGGACAGCACCGCGCGCAGGCGTTCTTGAAAGTTTAGCCCGTGCCACAGGGCTTCGGCGGTCCGGGGATCGGTCCTGTCCAGCTCCAGCAGAGATCCGGGGTTGGCCAGCAACTGATTGGTCTGATCGCCGGGTTCCATCATTCTCCCTCCGGGCCGCAGGCGCCGCAGCGGCGGCAGGTTTCCGGCGCGCAGGCCGGCGACTCCTTGCCCGCTAGGGCACGCTGGGCCTCTTGCCATAAATAAGCGCGGCTGATGCCGGTCGGAAGTCCCAGGGCAGGAGTTCATCATACTCCCTGCGCCGGTTGGCGTAAAAATCCGGCTGCAACCCGGTTGCGAAGGCCGCTTGGGCTTCCGGTCCTGGGACAGACCGGCGATCAGCACGCCCAGGCGACGCACGCCCCGGGCCAGGGCGGCCTGCACCTGGGCGTGCCGGGCACGTCGCAGGTCACCCTGAGGTTGGCCAGGGGCTTGAGTTCCTTCTGCACCCGTGCCATGCGCGCCTTGATTAGGGGCAGGGGGGCCATCGGCTCCCATTGGAAAGGCGTCCAGGGTTTGGGCACGAAGGCGTTGAGGCTCACCGTTATCTGCCCCAAATGGCCCCGCGGTCCGGCGGCGCTGACCACCTGCTGCCTTAGGCGCCGGGCCAGGCCGACCAGTTCAGTCACATCCTGGTCTTGCTCGCTGGGCAACCCCACCATGAAATAGAGATTGAGGTTGGGCACCCCCCCCCTGGATAAGAAGTTCGGCGGCTTTCAGCAGCTCGTCCTCGCTGAGGTGCTTGTTTATTACCCGGCGCAGGCGCAGGCTGCCGGCCTCGGGGGCCAGGGCCACGGTCTGATGGTGACTCTGGGCTAAGGCTGCCACTAGGCCAGGGCCCAGGCGGTCGGCGCGCAGGGAGCTGACCGAGAGCTTGCCGCGTTCCCGAAGCACCCGGTCGGCCAGCTTGTCCAGGCCCTCGATGTCGCTCACCGCCGCTGATACCAGACCCACGCGCCCCCATTGGCGGGCAGCCTGGCCGGCGGCCTCCAGAAAGTCCGCGCCGCGCCCTAAGCGGGGAGGGCGGTAGAGGTGCCCGGCGGCGCAGAAGCGGCAGGCGTGGCTACAGCCGCGCCCCACCTCAATCAGAGCCACGTTCCCGAACTGGGGGCCAGGAGCGCTGAATACGCTTTGGGCCAGGCCGGCGGCCGGCCCCAGGTATTTGGGGGCGGCTATGCTCGACGGCGCGTCGGCCAAGGGCGCGAATGATTGCAGGCGTCCGTCGGCATGGTATCGGGCCTCGTAGAGGCTGGGGGCGTAAAAGCCAGGCG
>CBCOTF020000001.1:0-2459 GCA_965112955.2 Desulfarculales bacterium | reverse complement strand
CCATTGGCCCAGGCGGATCAGAGCCTCATAGTCGCTCGAAAGCCCCAGCTCCTGGGCGTTGACTAGCTCGAAGGCGAAAAAGTTCAGGGGTCGGGTGGCGGTGACCCGGGGGTCCAACTGGCGCAAGCTGCCTGCCGCGGCGTTTCGGGGGTTGGCAAAGGGCTCCTGGCCTTTTTCCAAGAGGCCCCGGTTCAGCGCCTCAAAGCCGGCGCGGTCCATGTACACTTCGCCGCGCACCACCACCTCTCCGGCGCCTCCGCCGGAGAGGTGGCCGGGGATGGCGGCTATGGTGCGCAGGTTGGGGGTGATCTCCTCGCCGGTGAAACCGTCGCCTCGGGTGGCGCCCAGGCGCAACAGACCCTGCTCGTATATCAGCTCCACGCTCAGCCCGTCGACCTTGGGCTGCAGGAGCAGCTCGCCGCTGTAGCCGGTCTGCTCTAGGCGGCGTAGGAAGTCATCCACCAGGGTGGGGTCGGCCTTAGATTCCAGGCTCTGCATGTAGCGCAGGTGAGTAATCTGGGCGAAACTGGTCTGGGGCGGGGCCCCCACCTGGCGGGAGGGTGAGTCGGCTAGGGCCAGTTGCGGGAAGGCCGCCTCCAGCTTCGTCAGCTCGGCCAGCAAGGCGTCGTACTGGGCGTCCGATATCTCTGGCTGGCTGAGCGTGTAGTAAAGCTGGTTGTGCCGCCGAATCTCGGTGGAAAGCTCGGCCACCCGCCGGGCGGCGGCTTCTGTCGACAACTCTACCATAGTCTATAACTACACAAAGCCGGCGGAGATTACAACAGGCTACCGGGGGGCGCGGGGGTTAGAGACTAGCGGCGGACCATCTTCTGCCCCTGGGCGGCGGGGGCGGCCAAGGTTAGGCGCTCGATGGACCACCACCATCGTGGGTTGTCGTCGGCTAACTACAAGCGCAGGTGGTGGGTCAGCACCGGCTGGGTCAGACGGTAGATGCTGCGCCCTCCAGGATAGGTCAGAAGCACCTCGCTGCTGAACATCAGGGGGCCGGCCAAGGTCAGGCCCACGGGCCGCCACTCTTGGCTGTCGGGGAGGTCAGGGCGCCTAGCCGGCGGAGGAAATCGTGGGGATGGCCGGGGTTGTCCAGGAGGACTCATTCCACACTTCTTTTCTGCCCCAGGTTTATCTCCAGACCCAGGCCCCAGCGCTGGGGGAGACCCTGGCTGGACCAGCGCCTCTGGTTGAGCCGGCCCTAGGCCAACTGGCCGGCGCCCCTGGGGTCGGTGGATGGGCTGACCGAGGCTAGCGGTAGGGCGGGGCCCATCTGGTGCCCCAAGAGGCTGAACAGGGTGAAGCGCCCCAGGTCCTGGTTGGCGTAGGATATCTCGCTGACCTCCAGGCGCGCGGCCACCAGCCCGGCTGCGCGGCGGGTTACCAGCATCCTGTTGCTAGGACTCACGTCCACCTCCAAGGGGCGCTGTTCCGGTGGTGAGGGCAAGGCCCATGCACGGTGCGGTAGCGGTTGGTTGTCACGATTTCGTTCTGCCGCTCAGGCGCAACGACATGTGGGGGCTGAGGGCCAGGTGTCGGCGTACAGATGTGTCAGGTTGGTCCGTTCTGCTTATCTGATGAACATCTCCAGTCTTTGCTGCCAGGCTGCCAGGAGGTTTTGTCCTGGACACCGTCGCTGGGGCCGAAAATCAGGGACTGCTGCACCGACTAGTGATGGCGGCTTGGGCCCAGGTGGGTCACGCGCAGGCAGCGCAGGGCGCGCGATGGGAAGTAGGCTTCCTTAGCGCGTCTTGAAAAAGGGGCGGGGCTGGAGACATAAAAGGGCGTGGCGTAGAAATCGGTCTGGCGCAGGACCTGGAATTGGTCGCCCAGGCCGGATCCCTCCACCCCGAGACTTGGCGCAGGCCCCCCAGGTCCAGGATGAAGCTATCGCCGGGACGGGCGGATCCGGCGGTGCTGAAGCCGGTACGGAGATTGCCGTCGCTCAGCACCTACCCCAGCGGGCGGTCGTCTAAGCTCAAGGCCGAATGCTCCCAGGGGTCCAGGATGCGCTCCACGCCCTCGGGCTCGCGGAAGGAGTGGTAGACATTGCCCGCTGCGACCTTATAGGCTAGCCTCAGGGAACCGGCTTGAGGGTCTAGGCCGGCGTGGTAGAAACCGGGAGCGACAGAGGCGTCCACCAGAGCCGCTTTGCGCGGGCGGTTGTCGTCGAAAAAGTTGGGCATCACCATGTGCCGGTCAGCCAGGGAATCCAGTTCATAGGCCCCTAGGTCGGCGTTGGGCTGGGTGCGGATTCCGTTTCAAGCGGGGCAGTGATTCCACGCGATGTGGGCCATCGACTCCACGGCAAGTGGGCTACTGATTCTATGGGATATGGGCCACCGGTTCCACGGGATGTGGCCCATTTGAAGCAGTAGGTGACGCTGGATAACACCTGATTGGCTATACTGCGCCTTTCCAACACGAAGGGTGCAGATGCCGGCGGAGAG